>NZ_JACCQQ010000028.1:0-63764 GCF_014268345.1 Pseudomonas sp. SWRI18 | reverse complement strand
GTGATCGTTTACGGTACGCGGCCGTAGGATGCTTGCTGCCTTTCAATAACATTCAAATTAAAAGCCTTCAAGACAGTTGCTCCCACATTTGCTTTGCGGTGTGGCTTAACCCAGGTTTTTGCCTAAGAGCGCGTGATACAACTCACTGTCCCCCAGAATCCCCACCACTTTGTCATTGTCCCGCAACACCAACTTATTCCCCGTGTGATAGCGAATCTGCAGTGCATCACGCATGCCGATGTTCGAGTCCACCAGCGTCGGCACTCGACCCAAACCTTCCACCGGTTGCCCCGGCGCCCAGTTCTGCAGGTTCAACGGCGTGCCATTCTGGCGTGCGCCCTTGATGACGTTGCCTTCAGTCAGGTCCAGCCACGAGTCACCGCCCGGGTCCAGGCTGATCGAGCCGTTGACGTGGGTGCAGTTGTCCACCGTGCGCATCAGGCTGCGACCGCACAACACATTCAGCGGGTTGGTATGCGCGACAAACGTGCGCACATAGTCGTCCGCCGGGTTCAGCACGATTTCTTCCGGCACGCTGTACTGGATGATCTTGCCGTCTTTCATGATCGCGATACGGCTGCCGAGTTTCAGCGCCTCATCGAGGTCATGGCTCACGAACACGATGGTCTTGCTCAGCTTGCGCTGCAGTTCCAGCAGTTCATCCTGCAGGCCCTGGCGAATCAGCGGGTCGAGGGCGGAGAAGGGTTCGTCCATCAGCAGGATGTCGGCGTCCATCGCCAGCGCGCGGGCCAGGCCGACGCGCTGCTGCATGCCGCCGGAGAGTTCGTCCGGCTTCTTGTTGCGCCATTGGGTCAGGCCCACCAGCTCGAGCTTTTCATCCACCAGCTTGCGCCGGTCTTTTTCCGGGCGGCCCTGCATTTCCAGGCCAAAGCTAATGTTCTCGCGCACCGTCAGCCAAGGCATCAGGGCGAACTTCTGGAACACCATGGCGATACGCTTGGTACGCATCATCTTAAGCTCGGCCGGCGTGCAGGAGGCGATGTCGATCTGGCGGCCTTCATGCTCCACGAACAACTGGCCACGGCTGACGGTATTGAGGCCATTGATGCAGCGCAGCAAGCTGGATTTGCCGGAGCCCGACAGGCCCATCAGCACGCAGATCTCGCCTTTCTCGACATCCAGGCTGGCTTTTTCCACGCCGACGATCTGGCCGGTCTTTTTCAGGATTTCATTGCGGCTCATGCCCTGGTCCAGCAGCTTGAGCGCTTCGCGTGGGTCTTTGGAGAAGATCACGTCGACATTGTCGAATCGGATAATGCTCATGCATCACCCCCTACTTTAGCGTCGGGTTGTTTGCAGATGCGGTCGAGCATGATGGCCAGCAGCACGATCGCCAGGCCAGCTTCAAAGCCCAGGGCGATGTCGGCGGTGTTGAGTGCGTTGACCACCGGTTTGCCGAGGCCATCCGCGCCCACCAGGGCCGCGATCACCACCATCGACAACGACAGCATGATGCATTGGGTAATGCCGGCGGCAATGCTCGGCATGGCGTGAGGCAGTTCAATGCGCGAGAGCAACTGACGGCGCGAGCAGCCAAAGGCCTTGCCGGCGTCCATCAACTCTTGCGGTACATCACGGATACCCAGGTAGGTCAGGCGGATCGGCGCGGCAATTGCGAACACCACCGTGGAAATCAGCCCGGGCACCACACCCAGCCCGAAGAGGGTCAGGGTAGGGATGAGGTAGACGAAGGTCGGTACGGTCTGCATCAGGTCGAGCACCGGCCGCATCATGGTGTAGAACATCGGTTTGTGCGCGGCAACAATGCCCAGCGGCACGCCGATGACCACGCAGACCAGGGTGGCGAACAGCACCTGCGCCAGGGTCTCCATGGTTTCCTGCCAGTACCCGAGGTTAAGGATCAGCAGGAAGGAGGCGATGACAAAAACAGTCAGTCCCCATTTACGTTGGATGAAGTGAGCCAGCAGCGCAATCAGACCGATCAATGCCAGCGGATTGAACCAGGTCAGCGCAAACGTCACGCCGTGGATCATCGTTTCCAGTGTCGATGCGATTGCATCGAAGTAGTTGGCACCGTTCTGGGTCAACCATTCGACGAAGGCAGCGATGTACTGGCCTAGTGGGATTTTCTGTTCAGTCAGCATGGTAGTGAATGTCCACATGCGAAGGGGAATACATCCCGGGGCAGCGCACCGCCCCGGGGTCAGCGGGGTTTACTTGGCGAGGTAAGCCTTGACGGCTTCCAGGCCTGGTTTGCCATCGACGGTGGTGACACCGGCGAGCCAGGTGTCGAGCACTTGCGGGTTCTTCTTCAGCCACGCCTTGGCGGCGGCGTCGGGTTTCATCTTGTCGTCCAGCACGTTACCCATCAGGGTGCTTTCCATGTTCAGGGTGAACGACAGGTTCTTCAGCAGTTGGCCAACGTTGCTGCATTCCTGGGTATAGCCTTTGCGGGTGTTGGTATAGATGGTGGCCTGGCCGTAGTTGGGGCCGAACGAATCGTCACCCCCGGTCAGGTATTTCATCTTGAAGCGGGTGTTCATCGGGTGCGGTTCCCAGCCGAGGAACACGATGGCCTGGTCGCGCTTGGTGGCGCGCTCGACCTGGGAAAGCATGCCGGCTTCGCTGGACTCGACCACTTTGAAACCAGCGGTCTTGAGGCCGAAGGCGTCTTTGTCGATCAGCGTCTGGATGGTGCGGTTGCCATCGTTGCCCGGTTCGATGCCGTAGATCTTGCCGCCCAGCTCATCCTTGAATTTGGCGATGTCGGCGAAGTCCTTCAGGCCTTTATCGTACAGCGCCTGCGGGACCGCCAGGGTGTATTTGGCGTTCTCCAGGTTGGCGCGCACGGTTTCCACGGTGCCGGCATCACGGTACTGCTTGATGTCGTTTTCCATGGTCGGCATCCAGTTGCCGAGGAAAATATCCATATTCTTGCCGTCGGCCAGTGACTTGTAGGTCACCGGTACCGAAATCATCGTGGTGCGCGGCTTGTAGCCCAGGCCCTTGAGGACTTCGCTGGTGGTCGCGGTCGTGACGGTGATGTCGGTCCAGCCGACATCGGAGAAGTTGACGGTCTTGCACTGTTCCGGTTCTGCGGCGTGCGCCATGACTGGCAGACTCAGCATGGCGGCCAACAACAACGAGGGTGAACCTTTCATCGGGGTAGACTCCTGTGTTTTTTCTGGCGGCCTTCGCCGCGCTTTATAAGGGTTGCGGTTGGAGCGTGCGAAGAAGCGAATGGCACGGTGCCTTGCAAACGAGTCGGGACTGATCATGTACCAGTGAAAATCTGACGCCTACAGGGGGCGTCGTATCCAGTACAGGGATGGTCGTATCCAGTGTCGGTGACGTCGCTTACAGATTTTTCCTCAGGCAAAACTGCTGTTTTTGCCCATCTGCACCGCTAAAAACGGCCAAAACAGGTGATCGCACGCAAGCGACGCTCGTGAGCATGGTTGCGTCGGTGTGAGACGCCGTGACGGCGGGGAAAAGCCGGATGATGCCGCCATCTGGGCGATCTGAGCGTAGCACCTCGTTCAAGCCTGGCCGTGCTTATCGAGGAGTTCTACCGCAATGGCTATCAGCGTTTTCGACCTGTTCAAGATCGGCATCGGGCCTTCGAGTTCTCACACCGTCGGCCCCATGCGCGCCGCGGCGTTGTTCGTTCAAGCATTGCGTGAACGCGAACTGTTGGAACAGGTTCGGCGCGTCGAAGTTCAGCTGTACGGCTCTTTGTCGGCCACCGGCATCGGCCACGGCAGCGACACCGCCACCATCATGGGCCTGATGGGCGAGTGGCCGGACGCGATTGACCCGTCGCAGATCGGCGTGCGCATTCACACCCTGCGCGAGACCGATACCTTGCTGCTGGACGGGCGTTTGCCGGTGCCTTTCGTCTGGGCCCGGGACATGCGCCTGCTCGACGAAAACCTGCCGTTCCATCCCAACGCCATGACCCTGATGGTGTGGGGTGATGAGGGCGAGTTGCACCGCGACACCTACTATTCGGTGGGTGGTGGTTTTGTGGTGGACGAAGCCCAGGCCCGGAGCGGCGTGGCGGATATGGACCGCACCGAGTTGCCTTACGATTTTTCCAGCGCGGTGGAATTGTTACAGCTGTGCAAAACCCACAACCTGCGTGTGGCCGAGTTGATGCTGGCCAACGAAAAGGTCTGGCGCTCCGAGGAAGACATCCGCAGCGGGCTGATGAAGCTCTGGCGCGCCATGCAGGCGTGTGTCGAGCAGGGCCTCAAGCACGAAGGCATCCTGCCAGGCGGCCTGAATGTGCGCCGTCGCGCGGCCAAGTTGCACCGCAGCCTGCAGGAACTGGGCAAGCCGAATGTGATCGGCTCGACCTTGAGCGCCATGGAGTGGGTGAACCTGTTCGCCCTGGCGGTCAACGAAGAGAACGCCGCCGGCGGACGCATGGTCACCGCACCCACCAATGGCGCGGCGGGGATTATTCCGGCGGTGCTGCATTACTTCATGAAATTCAGCGAAGACGTCACCGAGGCCAACGTGGTCGACTACCTGCTCAGTGCGGCGGCGGTGGGGATTCTGTGCAAGAAGAACGCGTCGATCTCCGGTGCCGAAGTCGGTTGCCAGGGCGAGGTGGGTTCCGCGTGCGCCATGGCGGCGGCCGGATTGGCCGAGATCCTTGGTGCCACGCCGGAGCAACTGTGCAACGCCGCCGAGATCGGCCTGGAGCACAACCTCGGCCTGACCTGCGACCCGGTCGGCGGGCTGGTGCAGGTGCCGTGCATCGAGCGCAATGCAATTGCGGCGGTGAAGGCGATCAATGCCGCCCAGATGGCCTTGCGGGGCGACGGCCAGCACTTTATCTCGCTGGACCGGGTGATCCGCACCATGCGCGATACCGGCGCGGATATGCATGACAAGTACAAGGAAACATCGCGGGGTGGGTTGGCGGTCAGCGCGGTAGAGTGCTAAAACCGAGTCGCCTGCATTCGCGAGCAAGCCCGCTCCCACATTCGACTGCGTTTCCTCAGGATATATGCGGTCAACTGTGGGAGCGGGCTTGCTCGCGAAAGCGGTGGTCCGGACAACACTGCGCATAAAGTGACCACGCTGAGCCAAAACCGCCACCTTTTAGCGCGTCGCAAATAGATAAGTAGCTTGCGAACGATTACCCGCCTGACCACCCGCCCCCCGCGCCTGCGGTGACAGACTTTTCCCACACCCTCAAAGCGCCTTCCCACAAGTGCTACCGATCTGCTCACACCCCTCGGGCAGGCTCGTTCCTACGGACAATTCCGGCCATATCCCTACGTCCGGCACGGGCTTGTTTAGACACGTCATGAGGTCGTTTTTAGGATTTATTGGATGGCCATTCAAATTCAGGCACGGCATTTGCTCTATCAATTCAAAGCCTCTCGCCTTGCTGTAGCGAGAGCGCAATAACAAGAGCCTCGCCTGAGGCCATCACCCGCTTTGTGTGAGGAGATACTGCGATGACGTCGTCCAACGCCGGGGCCCAACCCCAGAACCGTGCGCCTCAATCCATCGGCTTTTTGCTGCTGGACAATTTCACGCTGATTTCCCTGGCGTCGGCAGTCGAACCGCTGCGCATGGCCAACCAGCTTTCCGGCCGCGAGCTGTATCGTTGGACGACCCTAAGCGTCGACGGCAATCAGGTGTGGGCCAGCGACGGCCTGCAAATCACCCCCGATGCGGCCATGCAAAAAGCCCCGGCCCTGGACACGGTGATCGTGTGCGGCGGCGTGGGTATCCAGCGTACCGTGACCCGCGAGCATGTGTCGTGGCTGCAAAGCCAGGCGCGCCAGTCCCGTCGCCTGGGTGCGGTGTGCACCGGCAGTTGGGCCCTGGCCTGCGCCGGTCTGCTCGATGGCTTTGATTGCAGCGTGCACTGGGAATGCCTGGCCTCGATGCAGGAAGCCTTCCCCCGCGTGGCCATGAGCACACGCCTGTTCACCCTCGACCGCAACCGTTTCACCAGCTCCGGCGGCACCGCGCCACTGGACATGATGCTGCACTTGATCAGCCGCGATCACGGCCGTGAACTGTCGGCCGCTATCTCCGAAATGTTTGTGTACGAACGCATCCGCAACGAACAGGACCATCAGCGTGTGCCGCTCAAGCATATGCTGGGCACCAACCAGCCGAAGCTGCAGGAAATCGTCGCGCTGATGGAAGCCAACCTGGAAGAGCCGATCGACCTGGATGAGCTGGCGGTGTATGTCGCCGTGTCCCGCCGCCAGTTGGAGCGCTTGTTCCAGAAATACCTGCACTGCTCGCCGTCGCGCTACTACCTCAAGCTGCGCCTGATCCGCGCACGGCAGTTGCTCAAGCAAACGCCGATGTCGATCATCGAAGTGGCGTCGGTGTGTGGCTTCGTGTCCACCCCGCACTTCTCCAAGTGCTACCGCGAATACTTCGGCATTCCGCCACGGGATGAGCGTGTTGGCTCCAATACCACGCAGCAGGTGGCAATGATGCCGATTCCGCAGGCGTTGGTGTTGTCACCGTTGTCGGGGCCGATGTCGGCGTTGAGTCAGGCCAGGAACGAGTCGACGTTCGCCAGCGTACGGCTCTAGACCGAGTGGCCTGCATTCGCGAGCAAGCCCGCTCCCACACTTGACCGAGGTGTCATGACGACCACCGTCAAATGTGGGAGCGGGCTTGCTCGCGAATGCGGATTGTCAGGCGCCGGAGTTCTGTTTGAACTGCATCAGGGCCGGCAACAACTGCTTATCGATCGCCTGCCGCACCGCCGGCAAAATCGTCGCGCTGCCGGTGTACATCTGCTCAACCATGCCCTTGAGCGCCTTGGCCCGCGCCGCGCTCAAGCCGCGCACTGCACACTCGCAAGCCTGTTCGGCGGTGGCGCCGCTGGAGACCTCGAAACCCAGTGAGCGCAACTGGCTAAGCAGGTCGTCCTGGTCAATCAAATCCGCGTGCATCATGACGTTTAATCCTGGTGAGTGGAGCGGGGTTTGACCTTGATTCTGGTAGCCGCTCAAACAGTCGGCAAGGGCGGAATGCGCCAATGCCTCGGATGGCTATGAGCGTGTCGTTTTCGAGCCATTTGCTTACTGCAGTAACCGGCACACTGAATCCAGGCACACAGCTTGACGGTTTGGTCACCCTCGAGATGTACCGCTCACACAAGGCACTTGCGCCCCGATCCAGTCACGGCTGGTCGGGGCTTTTTTGTTGGCCGGGCAAACCGATGACGCGGCCGAGGAGGGCGGGCCTGGGCAATTCGCCTTGTGCCGCGATGAGGGTCGAGAGCCGCGCCAGCGTAGCCTCGCTGAACGGCGCCGAACGCGGCCCGGCGAGGTCGACGTGCAGCAACATCTGTTCGTTGCCGGCCAATGCCTTTTCATCACCGACTAAATGCAGGCTGTGATAAAGGTGCAGGCGCTTGGCATCAAAGGCGATCAGTTGGGTGTGCACTTCGACGTCGGCACCGAGCTTCACTTCGTGCAGGTAGTTCAGGTGCAGTTCCAGGGTGAACAGTGAATGGCCGCTGGCTTCGCGGTTTTCGCTGTCCAGGCCAAGCCTGTCCATCAGCGCATCGGTGGCGTAGCTGAAGATCAGCAGGTAGAACGCGTCGCGCAGGTGGCCGTTGTAGTCGACCCAGTCGGGTTGGATGTTCGTTGTGTAGGTCGTCAGTGCTGGCATGACTAAATTCCGGATCAGTACTCGGTCAACTGTGGGAGCTGGCTTGCCTGCGATGGCGATGCAAGATTCACCGCCGCTATCGCAGGCAAGCCAGCTCCCACAGGGTTATTCGGCGAAGCTCATACCGTGTTTGGCTTTAGTCACCTTCACAGCCTCAAGCACCGCCAGCAGGCAATCATCACGATAGCGCTCCAGCGCCGAAATGCTGTGCTCGCCCAGTTGATCGCTTGTCCCCTCCACCACATCGTCAATCAACTTGTCGGTCAGCTCCGGCGCCGGCAAATAGGTCCATGGCAGCTGCAGCGCCGGGCCGAACTGGGCCATGAAATGTCGCATCCCGGCATCGCCCCCTGCCAGGGTGTAGGTCAGGAAGGTGCCCATGAACGACCAACGCAGGCCTGCGCCAAAGCGGATCGCGTCATCGATCTCCCCGGTGGTCGCCACGCCATCGTTGACCAAGTGCAAGGCCTCCCGCCACAGCGCTTCCAACAAGCGGTCGGCGATAAAACCGGGGACTTCCTTGCGCACATGCAGCGGGCGCATGCCCAGGGATTCATACACCTTGATCGCCGCCTGGATCGCCTCCGGCGCGGTGTGTTGGCCGCCGACGACTTCCACCAGCGGCAAAAGGTAAACCGGGTTGAATGGGTGACCGACCACGCAGCGTTCCGGGTGGGTCGAGCCCTCATAGAACTCGCTCGGCAACAGGCCCGAGGTACTCGAGCCAATCAGCGCATTGGGCTTGGCCGCGGCGCTGATCTTGCCGTGCAATTGCAGTTTCAGCTCCAGGCGTTCCGGGGCGCTTTCCTGGATGAAGTCGGCGTCCTTCACACATTCCTCAATGGTTGCGACAAAGCGCAAGCGGTCCTGTGAGGCACCCGTTGCAAGGCCTTGTTTCTCCAGGGCGCCCCAGGCATTGGCGACGCGTTTGCGCAGCGCGGCTTCGGCGCCAGGCGCCGGGTCCCAGGCAACCACATCCAGGCCATGGGCCAGTGCGCGGGAGACCCAGCCGCTGCCGATGACACCGCTGCCGAGGGCGGCGAAGGTTTTGATTTCGGTGATAAAGCTCATTGGCGACGTTCCTGAATAATGTGATGAACCCCTGTGGGAGCGGGCTTGCTCGCGAATGCGGTGTGTCAGTTAGTGCATTCGGTGACTGGCACACCGCATTCGCGAGCAAGCCCGCTCCCACAGTTTTGATCCGGTTTCGGCAGTGGATCAGCCGCGCTTGGTCAATCCCATCTTCACGCGGCCCTCCGCCGGCGTCATGACCCTCGCGCCCAGGCGGCTGAGGATTTCACTGGCGCGCTCCACTAACTGACCATTAGTGGCGAGCACGCCCTTGTCCAGCCACAAGTTGTCTTCCAGGCCAACCCGCACGTTGCCGCCCAGCAGCACGGCTTGCGCCGCCATCGGCATTTGCATGCGGCCGATGCCGAAGCCGGCCCACACTGCGTCGGCGGGCAGGTTGTCGACCATGGCTTTCATGGTGGTGGTGTCGGCCGGCGCGCCCCAGGGGATGCCCAGGCACAGCTGGAACAGCGGGTCGTCCAGCAGGCCTTCCTTGATCATCTGCTTGGCGAACCACAGGTGGCCGGTGTCGAAAATCTCCAACTCGGCCTTTACGCCCAGTTCCTGGATGCGCTTGGCGCCAGCGCGCAGTTGCGCGGGGGTGGACACGTAAATGGTGTCGCCATCGCCGAAGTTCAGCGTGCCGCAATCCAGGGTGCAGATTTCCGGCAGCAGCGCCTCCACGTGGGCCAGGCGCGTCAGCGGGCCGACCAGATCGGTGTTGGGGCCGAACGCCATCGGGTTCTCGCCGCCACCGATCTCCAGGTCGCCACCCATGCCGGCGGTCAGGTTGACGATGATGTCGATGTCCGCCTCGCGGATGCGCTCCATCACCTCGCGGTACAGGGCCACGTCGCGGCTGAACTTGCCGGTTTCGGGGTCACGCACATGGCAATGCACCACCGTGGCGCCGGCCTTGGCGGCTTCCACCGCGGCGGCGGCGATTTGTTTGGGCGTGACCGGCACGTGCGGGCTTCGGCTGGTCGTGTCGCCAGCACCGGTGAGTGCGCAGGTGATGATGACGTCGTGGTTCATGGGGCGGTTCCTTACGGGCATGATTCAAGGGCGTGGCGATGCCGTTCGCAGCCGGTCGGGGCTGCGAAGCGGTGATTTAAATAAGGTTATTTGCTGGTCAGTTGGATATTTGCCGCAGCCGGCTTGCCATCGAAGGTGGTCACGCCGTCCAGCCAGCGCGCCTGGTCCTGCGGGTGATCCTTGAGCCACTGCTTGGCCGACTCGATAGGATCCTTGTGATCCAGCAAGGGCTGCATCATTCGGCTCTCGTCGGCGGCGGTGAAGGTGAGATTGGTCAGCAATTTGTGCACGTTGGGGCATTGTGCTGCGTAGGTCGGCGCGGTGACTGTCCACACGGTCGCCTTGCCCTCGTTCGGGCCCAGGGCGTCTTCGCTGCCGGTGAGGTAGGTCATGGCGACGTTGACGTTCATCGGGTGCGGCGCCCAGCCGAAGAACACCACCGGCTCCTTGCGCCGAACCGCACGGTCGACCGCGGAGAGCATGGCGGCTTCACTGGACTCCACCAGCTGGAATTTCCCCAGGCCGAACTGGTTCTTGGCGATCATCGCCTTGATCTGGGTGTTGGCGCCCGAACCCGGCTCGATGCCGTAGATCTTGCCTCCCAGTTCTTTTTCGAATTTGGCGATATCCGCGAAGGTTTTCAGGCCCTTGTCCGCCAGGTAAGTCGGCACGGCGAGGGTGGCGCGGGCGTCTTCCAGGCTGGGCTTGTCGAGGACCTTGACTTGCTTGGCGTCGACGAACGGCGTGATGGTCTGGGTCATCAGCGGGTTCCAGTAGCCCAGGAACAGGTCCAGGCGCTGGTCGCGGATGCCGGCAAAGATGATTTGCTGGGAGGCGCTGGTCTGTTTGGTCTTGTAGCCGAGGCCGTCGAGCAGCACCTGGGCCATGGCACTGGTGGCGATCACGTCGGTCCAGTTCACCACGCCCAGGCGTACGTTCTGGCATGAAGCGGCATCCGCTGCCATGACGTGGGTGCTCAAAATAGCGCTGACGCTGAGTGCAAGCACGCTGCGGCTGATCAGTCGGTTCATGGTGGATCCCTCGGCAGGTCGTTATTGTGGGGTCCGGCGTCTTTGTGCGCCGTGGGATTACGTTACGCAGCTTGGGGGGCGGTAAAGCGCACGGCGGCGACCCGCTCTTGCACTGCAGCGACCTGTCCTCTTGAATCCGCCCATGAACGGGAGTATCACAGTGCCACGCTGGCTGTCCGACGAGAGCGCCACCATGTCCCAGGATTACTATTTCTTGCTGATGCCGGGGTTCTCTGCCATCGGCTTTATCTCCGCGCTGGAGCCGCTGCGGGTGGCCAACCGGTTTCGTGGCGAGCTGTACCGTTGGCATGTCCTGAGCGCCGATGGCGGCGCGGTGCTGGCGAGCAATGGCATGTCGGTCAACGCCGACGCCGCGCTGGAACCGCTGAAAAAGGGCGCGACGCTGATGGTGGTCGCCGGCTTCGAACCGCTGCAGTTCGCCACCCCCGCGTTGGAACACTGGCTGCGCCGCCTCGACCACGACGGCGTGACCCTCGGCGCCATCGACACCGGCGCCTGCGTGCTGGCTGAAGCGGGGCTGCTCGACGGCCACCGCCTGACCCTGCACTGGGAAGCCATCGATGCCTTCAAGGAGTCGTATCCGCACCTGAGCGTGACCCAGGAACTGTTCGAGATCGACCGCCGCCGCATCACCTGCGCCGGCGGCACCGCCTCCATCGACCTGATGCTCGACCTCATCGCCCAGGCCCACGGTCCGGAGTTGGCGATCCAGGTCTCCGAACAGTTCGTGCTCGGCCGCATCCGCCCGCGCAAAGACCACCAGCGCATGCAGATCGCCACGCGCTATGGCATCAACAACAAGAAGCTGGTGCAAGTGATCGGCGAGATGGAACAGCACACCGAGCCGCCGCTGAGCACATTGGCCCTGGCCGACGCGATCAAGGTGACGCGCCGCCAGCTGGAACGCCTGTTTCGCCTGCATCTTAACGACACGCCGAGCAACTTCTACCTCGGTCTGCGCCTGGAAAAAGCCCGGCAGCTCTTGCGTCAAAGCGGTATGAGTGTGCTGGAGGTGAGTATTGCTTGCGGGTTTGAGTCGCCGTCGTATTTCACCCGAAGTTACCGGGCCAGGTTTGCCAAGTGCCCGAGGGAGGATCGGCGACAGGAGGTGGTTTGATCATTTTTTAGCCAATTATAGTGCCGACTATAATTTATAGTCGTTTCCATAATTGGGTATAAATCTCAGTTCCACGGATTGGCGATTGCACGGTCACCGCAACGCTTCTGTGGAAATGCAGATCAAATGTGGGAGCTGGCTTGCCTGCGATTCTCCCTGTAGTGAGCGGGCTTGTCGAATCGTCGCACCGCCCGCGCTGGGCTGCGAAGCGGCCCCAAGCCAGGCTGCCTCATTCTATCTGGATATGCGCGGTGTCTTTGTTGGGGCGGCTTCGCCACTCAGCGCGGGGCAAGCCCGCTCACTACATGTGAGCGGGCTTACTTTTTTACCAGTGCCGAACACGCCGCTTTGTACGCCTCATGCTGATACTTGTTCAGCGTCGCCGGCAGATCAAAGTTGTGCTTCTTGTTCTGTGCATTGAGGGTCTGCGGCGACAACAGCGTCACCTCAACACCGTCCAGCAACTGAAATACCCCTTCAATCTTGAACGTGGTCGGCCCACCGGCAAACTCACCTTTCTTGCTGCGCTTCTTGATGGCGATACGGGAGATGGCGTTTGCCTGCACAAACGCCTTCACTTGGGCCGCGAAGGCTTTGACGTTGGCCGCCTCATCGTCGTCTTCCAGGGCGATTTTTTTCGTGGCCAGAGCGACGTGGGTCAACACCTCGCTGTCCAGGGAGGCGACAGCGATGATGGCTTCGCTGCCTTTGATTTCGATGCCGCAAATAGTCATTGGACCGCCGTTGATAATTGAGAAGTTGCAGGTTGATGGTCTATAGGTCTACCCCATGTGTGAGGTCGTCCATATGAAAAAGTTGAGTGCCGCGTAATAAGCCGCCCTGCGCATCAAAATACGGATCAATTAATATTTTAGTCGGCGAGGTGCGCAGAGTGAAAAGGAAATGATCGAAATCTTTATCGGTTTCTATGATTTTAAGTTTGTAATCTTCAATGCGGTGGGCGCCAGGGATCAACGTCCAGTTTTTTAACAGATCTTTGAGCGTTAGCGGGTTGGTAATAAACACCGCTGAGTCTTGAATCGGTAGGTATTTGTTGTTTGCGCCCATGATGGCAATTAAAGGTGTATAGAAGTTTTTGCACGTATTATGCAAGGTGGATAAGCTTCTTGTGTATGGCGTTTTTTTGAAATCGATACATTCGATGGGCGTCGCCGTCTCGTGGTAGCTTCTAATGATAGTGTTCTTATTGCCGAATGATCGACCGTCGCTTGAGTAGCAGAGGGGGTCGTTGGCTTGCCTGGCTACCTTTGCTTGGTCTAGAAAATCAATACAATGAATGTCTGCCTGAGCTGAGGAAAAACGTTGTACTTGTCCTCGGTGTTGTATGAACTTATTCGAGTGGTCTGCAAGGGTGACTTTTATGCAGTGGGAACCTTCCTGATAAACCTCATCTGGCGTCCACAGAACGTTTTTGACTGAAGGGTTGATGTTTTCAAATCCTCCCCACAGTGCCTGACCGTCGGTAAGCAAGGTGAACCATTTTTTATAATCGAAATCTCTTAATTCCGGGTAGGGTTCCATGCCCGGATTGAAACCCGTTCCAAGAATGCGGTCGGCAGGCCGTCTGCATTTTTTATGGATGACGCCAGTGTCGAATGGGCAGTCCGTATCATTCACTTCTATGACGAGTATATCGTGCGAAAGGCCATCACCGCAGTGAATGCAGGTTGAGATTTCAGACGTATGGCTGAGTGCCGTTCTTATTTTTTCTGAGTGCGCCAGAGCAACGGGTTCTTTATCGACCACGGAAATCGTATGCGCATTGGGTAAAATCAATTTTCTTTTCTGGTCTGTCCATTCGTCCTTGAAGACCTTGCTGGCGCTTTTTAGCGTGGAGAATCTGCCATAAAGTTCATATTTTTTACCATTTTGCATCTCGACGTATCCGTCGTGGAACTTCAATCTGAAGTTTCCCTGGTCGTCAAATCTCTTTTCTTCCAGTAGCGCAAACTTGTTTTTAGTATTCGGCACCTTCACGACTAACACTTCTCGCCCCGAAAAAAGGTTGAATTTTTCTGGGTCAAACGATAGGCCAAATGGCTCGTGCTTCGGTGAGCGTACAGGTATCGACTTAATAAAATCCCCAAGGAGTTCTTTAATACTGGCGGCGTCTACAGATTGTCGGTTTTTTGACCACTCAAGGGTCTGTACAATCATGTGATGCCAAATCAGTTGGGGGGCGGTTGAAAGCTGACAGGCGATCGATGTTAAGAATGAACCTTCGCACGTGCCACCTTGTTCAAGGTCAAGCGTGATGATATGAATCTTTTTTAGCAGTTGCATAAGCTGCGGTAAAGTAAGCGGAGGATGTTTCTTTGTAGCGGTTATTGAACTGAAGACAGAGGTTACTTTCTCAAGGGTGTCTACTTCTGACTGAGATAGAGGGTTTTCAGTAGAGGCTAAAATATTGAGTCGAACGGACTTGGTCAGCTTTTTAAAGTCGATGATTATTTTTCTTGACGTTTCTGTGGTGGTGATGAGCGCGTAACTATCTTTAGAGTTTTGTGATGAAAAGTGTTGGTTGTAGAACTGTTCAAGTGTTTTAAAGAAGTCTGATGTTGGCAAGTCGGATAGCGACAGCTTGCGTTTTGCTTGTACATAGGTGATGGATGTTTTGTGAATGAGCTTCACGTCATCGATTGAGTCACTGGTTTCGAAGGATACTTTTTTTATCTTAATGGGCTTTGCGTGACCGAGCGCCACCGAGCAATCCAGATCCAGCGCCATACTTAATACAAATGAGGCCGCCACTCGTTGCTGGTAGTCAATACCGCTGTTAGTGGCCGAGCCGCCGCCGCTGTTGCTCATGCTATTAGTCCATTAATTGATTAAGTCTTGCGCTCACGTGCTTCATGGGTGACAACGCGTATACCAATGAAAACTAAGCTACCGCTAAAATTCACTCCTGCCCAATCGATTCCAAAAACTCCGACCGCTCATCACTCATCCGCGCCAGACAATCATTCTGCGCAATCGCATAGGCCTTGGTGCCGTTCACTGCCGGGAAGGTGTCCACCGCGCAATCGGCGTCACGCAGTTTTTCCCACTTCTGCTGGGCATCCTTCAGACGAGCGGTAATGTCCGCCAGTTTGGTCTTGTCGCTGCCATAGATCGAACCCATGCGTTCCAGCAGGCCCTGATAGTTGTCTTTTAACAACTGCTCAGCGGTGGTCTTGTTGTAAGAGGCGCATTCCAGGGTTTGCTTGTCGTTTTCGATGCCGTCGCACGGCGTGCTGTCGGTGTCTTCGGCCGCGTGGGCACCGGTTGCGATGAGTGCCAAAGCCAGGAAAATCGATTTCATTGCGCCGTCTCATATCAGGTGATGCGGGAATTCTGGCTCAAGCGTCAGACAAAGAACAGCCGCCAGTCAGACCTCTCTTAACAGCCTTTGTCGCGGATTGACGCTTTCGGCAATTCCCCTGTCGTTTTTGCACCCGGCTCTGTCGGCCCCTGGGCATATGCTGGCCCCAAAGCGCCGGCAGACGATTCGGCGCATGAATCGCCAAAATAAGGGGACGCCTGATGAGCCCAGCCGAGTTGCACGCCGACAGCATCGTTATCGACGGGCTGATTATTGCCAAGTGGAACCGCGACCTGTTCGAGGATATGCGCAAAGGTGGCCTCACCGCCGCCAACTGCACGGTGTCGGTGTGGGAAGGGTTCCAGGCCACCATCAACAATATCGTGGCCAGCCAGACCCTGATCCGCGAGAACAGCGACCTGGTGATCCCGGTGAAAACCACCGCGGACATCCGCAAGGCCAAGGAACAAGGCAAGACCGGCATCATCTTCGGCTTCCAGAACGCCCATGCCTTCGAAGACCAGCTCGGCTATGTCGAGATCTTCAAGCAGCTCGGCGTTGGCGTGGTACAGATGTGCTACAACACCCAGAACCTGGTGGGTACCGGCTGCTACGAGCGCGATGGCGGCCTGTCGGGCTTCGGGCGTGAGATCGTCGCCGAGATGAACCGCGTCGGCATCATGTGCGACCTGTCTCACGTGGGCTCTAAAACCAGCGAAGAAGTCATCCTCGAATCGAAGAAGCCGGTGTGCTACTCCCACTGCCTGCCGTCCGGGCTCAAGGAGCACCCGCGCAACAAGTCCGATGAAGAACTCAAGTTCATTGCCGACCACGGCGGTTTTGTCGGCGTGACCATGTTTGCGCCGTTCCTGGCCAAGGGCATCGACTCGACCATCGACGACTACGCCGAAGCCATCGAATACACCATGAACATCGTCGGCGAAGACGCCATTGGCATCGGTACCGATTTCACCCAGGGCCATGGCCAGGATTTCTTTGAAATGCTGACCCATGACAAGGGCTACGCGCGCCGCCTGACCAGCTTCGGCAAGATCATCAACCCGCTGGGCATCCGCACCGTGGGCGAGTTTCCCAACCTCACCGAAACCCTGCTCAAGCGCGGCCACCCCGAGCGTGTGGTGCGCAAGATCATGGGCGAAAACTGGGTCAACGTCTTGAAGGACGTCTGGGGCGAATAAGCCAGACACCCACCTGCACTACCACAACGAATTTTTCTGGAGTTAAGTTTCCATGGCCAAGATCGCCCCGCAATTGCCTATCGAAGTCGACAGCGAAACCGGTGTCTGGACCTCCGACGCCCTGCCGATGCTGTACGTGCCACGCCATTTCTTCGTCAACAACCACATGGGCATCGAAGAAGTGCTGGGCGCCGATGCCTACGCCGAAATCCTCTACAAAGCCGGCTACAAATCCGCCTGGCACTGGTGTGAAAAAGAAGCCGAATGCCACGGCCTGGAAGGCGTCGCGGTGTTCGAGCACTACATGAAGCGCTTGTCGCAACGCGGCTGGGGCCTGTTCAAGATCCAGGACATCGACCTGGACAAAGGCACCGCCAGCGTCAAGCTCGAGCATTCGGCCTTCGTCTACGTGTACGGCAAGGTCGGGCGCAAAGTGGACTACATGTTCACCGGCTGGTTTGCCGGTGCCATGGACCAGATTCTTCAAGCGCGTGGCAGCACCATTCGCACTGTGGCCGAACAAGTCTACGGAGGCTCCGAAGAGGGCTTTGATTCCGGCTTGTTCACCGTCAAGCCGTTGTAAGCCGAGGACCGTGCCATGGCTTTCGAAGCAATGTTTGCGCCGATCCAGATCGGCAAACTGACCATCCGCAACCGCGTGCTCAGTACCGCCCACGCCGAGGTGTATGCCACCGATGGCGGGATGACCACCGACCGCTATGTGAAGTACTACGAAGAGAAAGCCAAGGGCGGTATCGGCCTGGCGATCTGTGGCGGTTCCTCGGTGGTGGCCATCGACAGCCCGCAGGAATGGTGGGCTTCGGTCAACCTGTCGACCGACCGCATCATCCCGCATTTCCAGAACCTGGCCGACGCCATGCACAAGCATGGCGCCAAGATCATGATCCAGATTACCCACATGGGCCGTCGTTCACGTTGGGACGGCTTCAACTGGCCAACCCTGATGTCGCCCTCCGGCGTGCGTGAGCCGGTGCACCGTGCCACCTGCAAGACCATCGAGCCGGAAGAAATCTGGCGCGTGATCGGCAACTACGCCCAGGCCGCGCGCCGTGCCAAGGCCGGTGGCCTGGACGGTGTGGAACTGTCCGCCGTGCACCAGCACATGATCGACCAGTTCTGGAGCCCGCGGGTCAACAAGCGGACCGACGAATGGGGCGGCAGCTTCGAAGGCCGCATGAAGTTCGGCCTGGAAGTGCTCAAGGCCGTGCGCGCCGAAGTGGGTGATGACTTCTGCGTGGGCATGCGCCTGTGCGGTGACGAGTTCCACCCGGACGGCCTGTCCCACGAGGACATGAAGCAGATCGCCAAGTATTACGACGACACCGGCATGCTCGATTTCATCGGTGTGGTGGGCTCGGGTTGCGATACGCACAACACCTTGGCCAACGTGATCCCGAACATGAGTTACCCGCCGGAGCCGTTCCTGCACCTGGCCGCCGGGATCAAGGAAGTGGTCAAGGTTCCGGTGCTGCACGCGCAGAATATCAAGGATCCGAACCAGGCCACGCGCATCCTGGAAGGCGGCTATGTGGACATGGTCGGCATGACCCGTGCGCACATCGCCGACCCGCACCTGATCGCCAAGATCAAGATGGGCCAGATCGACCAGATCAAGCAGTGCGTCGGCGCCAACTATTGCATCGACCGTCAGTACCAAGGCCTGGATGTACTGTGCATCCAGAACGCCGCGACGTCCCGTGAATACATGGGCGTGCCGCACATTATCGAGAAGTCCACCGGGCCCAAGCGCAAAGTCGTGGTGGTGGGGGCAGGTCCCGCCGGGATGGAGGCTGCGCGTGTGGCCGCCGAACGTGGTCACGAGGTGACGCTGTTCGAGAAGAAAGAATTTATCGGCGGGCAGATCACCACGGCGTCGAAAGCGCCGCAGCGCGACCAGATCGCCGGCATCACCCGCTGGTTCCAGTTGGAACTGGCGCGTTTGAAAGTCGACCTGCGCCTGGGCGTTGCGGCCGACGCCGAGACCATTCTCGACCTGCGCCCGGACGTGGTGGTGCTGGCGGTGGGCGGCCATCCGTTCATCGAGCAGAACGAACACTGGGGCGCGGCCGAAGGTTTGGTGGTGAGCAGTTGGGATGTGCTCGACGGCAAAGTCGCACCGGGCAAGAACGTGCTGGTGTACGACACCATCTGCGAATTCACCGGCATGTCGGTGGCGGACTTCCTTGCCGACAAAGGCTGCCAGGTGGAAATCGTCACCGACGATATCAAGCCGGGCGTGGCCATCGGCGGTACGTCGTTCCCGACCTACTACCGCAGCATGTACCCCAAGGAAGTGATCATGACCGGCGACATGATGCTGGAAAAGGTCTACCGCGAGGGCGACAAGCTGGTGGCGGTGCTGGAGAACGAATACACCGGCGCCAAGGAAGAGCGGGTGGTGGACCAGGTGGTGGTGGAGAACGGCGTGCGTCCGGACGAAGAAATCTACTACGCCCTCAAGCCAGGCTCACGCAACAAAGGCCAGATCGACGTCGAAGCGTTGTTCGCGATCAAGCCGCAGCCGTGCCTGAGCGAGACGGGTGATGGGTACTTGCTGTTCCGCATCGGCGACTGTGTGGCCCAGCGTAATACCCACGCTGCGATCTATGACGCCCTGCGCCTTTGCAAGGATTTCTGATACCACCGAACCAAAGTGTACTCGGTCAAAAAATGTGGGAGCAGCTTTTCTGTGGGAGCCGGGCTTGCCCGCGATGCAGGCAACTCGGTCTAGCTCAAGACCGCGTTGATGCCATCGCAGGCAAGCCAGCTCCCACACAAGCCCGCTCCCACATTCAGGGCCAGTTTCACAGTAGACCTCTGTGGTCTTTGGGAGCTTCACCATGTTGAACACCTTGCTTCCTATTCTCTTGTTCGCCGCCCTGGGCCTTGCCGTCCTCGGCGCCTTGCGCCGGGCGAATATGTGGCGCCGTGGCCGCGCGTCGAAAGTCGACCTGCTCGGCGGCCTGCTGGCCATGCCCAAGCGCTACATGGTTGACCTGCACCATGTGGTCGCCCGCGACAAATACATCGCCAACACCCACGTCGCTACCGCGTTGGGCTTTGTGCTCTCGGCGCTGCTGGCGATCCTGGTGCATGGTTTCGGCTTGCAGAACCGTATCCTCGGCTATGCGCTGCTGCTGGCCTCGGTGCTGATGTTTGTCGGCGCCATCTTCATGTACCTGCGTCGGCGCAACCCGCCATCGCGTCTGTCCAAAGGCCCGTGGATGCGCCTGCCGAAAAGCCTGATGGCGTTCTCGGTGAGTTTCTTCCTTGTCACACTGCCAGTGGCCGGGATACTGCCCGCCGACTTCGGTGGCTGGCTGCTCGCAGCATTATTGAGCGTGGGCGTGCTGTGGGGCGTGTCCGAAATGTTCTTCGGCATGACCTGGGGCGGCCCGATGAAGCACGCCTTTGCCGGGGCGTTGCACCTGGCCTGGCACCGCCGCGCCGAACGTTTTGGTGGCGGCCGTTCCACCGGTTTGAAACCGCTGGACCTCAGCGACAAGACCGCGCCACTGGGCGTGGAAAAACCCAAGGACTTCACCTGGAACCAGTTGCTCGGCTTCGATGCCTGCGTGCAGTGCGGCAAATGCGAAGCCGCCTGCCCGGCGTTCGCCGCTGGCCAGCCGCTGAACCCGAAAAAGCTGATCCAGGACATGGTGGTCGGCCTGGCCGGCGGCACCGATGCCAAATTCGCCGGCAGCCCGTACCCCGGCAAACCGATCGGCGAACACGGCGGCAACCCGCACCAGCCGATCGTCAACGGCCTGGTGGACGCCGAGACCCTGTGGTCCTGCACCACCTGCCGCGCCTGCGTGGAAGAGTGCCCGATGATGATCGAGCACGTCGATGCCATCGTCGACATGCGCCGCCACCTCACCCTGGAAAAAGGCGCCACGCCGAACAAGGGCGCCGAAGTCCTCGAAAACCTGATCGCCACCGACAACCCTGGCGGCTTCGCCCCGGGCGGTCGGCTGAACTGGGCGGCGGACCTGAACCTGCCGTTGCTCAGTGAAAAAGGCAACTGCGAAGTGCTGTTCTGGGTCGGCGACGGTGCCTTCGACATGCGCAACCAGCGCACCCTGCGCGCGTTCGTCAAAGTGCTCAAAGCCGCTGGCGTGGACTTCGCCGTGCTCGGTCTTGAAGAGCGCGACAGCGGCGACGTGGCCCGGCGTCTGGGGGATGAAGCGACGTTCCAACTGCTCGCCTCGCGCAATATCCAGACGCTGGCCAAGTACAGCTTCAAGCGCATCGTCACCTGCGACCCGCACAGCTTCCATGTATTGAAAAACGAGTACGGCGCCTTCAACGGCAACTACGTCGTGCAGCACCACAGCACCTTCATGGCCGAGCTGATCGGCGACGGCGCGCTGAACCTGGGCCAGCACAAAGGCACCAGCGTGACCTATCACGACCCGTGCTACCTGGGCCGCTACAACGGTGAATACGAGGCGCCGCGCCAAGTGCTGCGCGCGTTGGGCATCGAGGTCAAGGAGATGCAACGCTCGGGGTTCCGTTCGCGCTGCTGCGGCGGTGGCGGCGGAGCGCCGATCACCGACATTCCCGGCAAGCAACGTATTCCGGACATGCGCATGGACGACATCCGCGAGACCGGCGCCGAGCTGGTGGCGGTGGGTTGCCCGCAGTGCACCGCGATGCTCGAAGGCGTGGTCGAACCGCGTCCGCTGATCAAGGATATCGCCGAGCTGGTGGCCGATGCGCTGCTTGAAGACGCCGCGCCTGCCAAAGCTCCCCCTAAACGTGAACCTGCGCAGGTGCACATATGAGCGACATTATCCGCCGCGACCCACGGGCCGAATGGATCGCCCGCAATCGCCTGCACCCGCTGCACGCGGCGATGCAGCCGGTGCAACAGAGTTGGATGGGGCCTAACGGCGTCATCCGCAAGAATGTGCATGGCATGGGGTTTATCGGCCCCAACGGCATCAAGCGCATCGACCGCAGCGGCGCCCAGCAGGGCGGCGCCGCCAAACGCACGGCGGCGGTGGAGGTGCAACTGCCGCTGCATCAGGTCCCGACCCCGGCGTTCTACATCAATGTGGTGCCGGACATGGTCGGCGGTCGCTTGAGCAGCCACGACCGCGATTTGCTCGGCCTGGCCCGGCAACTGGCCGGCAACGACGGCGCGGTGCTGGTCGTGGTGTTTGGTGACCACAAGGAAACGGCCTTTGCCACCGCCGGTGTGGATCGCCTGCTGGTGCTGGAAGGCCGTGAATTCGACGGTTATTCACCGGAGCAGCGCGTGCAGGGCTTGCGCGCTGTGGATAACCAGTTCAACCCGCGTCACTGGTTGCTGCCAGACAGCCGCAGCGGTGGCGGCGAGTTGGGCCGGCGTTTTGCCGCCAGCCTCAAGGAACGCCCGGCCACACGGGTGTGGCAGATCAAAGGTAATGAGTGCATCGGCCGTGCCGGTGCCGGCCAGGAAGACCTGGCTCGACCCTTGGCGCGCCTGATCCTGGGTGGCGTCGAGTGCGCCGAGCCGGTCAGCGAGACACGGCATGAAGCGTTGCCGGTGGAGTTATCCACAGCCCTGGCGCGCAGCCTGCCGCGTATCGAAGACCTCGGCGCGGTGGCCGTGGACCCTGCGGCGATTCCCATGGCCGAGGCCGAATTCATTTTCTCGGGCGGCAATGGCGTGAAGGACTGGGCGCTTTTCCACCAGGCCGCCGCCGCCTTGGGCGCCACCGAAGGCGCCTCGCGGGTCGCCGTGGACGATGGTTTCATGGCACGTGATCGCCAAGTCGGCGCCAGCGGCACCTGGGTCACGGCGCGGGTGTACGTGGCGGTGGGCATTTCCGGGGCGATCCAGCACCTGCAGGGCATCGGTGCCTGCGACAAAGTGGTGGCGATCAACCTGGATCCTGGCTGCGACATGATCAAGCGTGCCGACCTGTCGGTGATCGGCGAAAGCGCCGCGATACTGCAAGCCTTGATCGACGCGGTCGAGGCCTACCGCAACGGCGCCAAGCGCGATGCGGCCTAAGGAGTTGGTCATGACGACAAATGTAATCAGCCTGGTGTCCATCGGCGCCCACCCCACCTCAGGGCGCCCGCGCCGTGCGGAGCAGGATGCGCGTGCGGTGGAGCTGGGCCTGCAATTGGCTGGGGATAAGTTGCAGGTGCTGCACGCCGGCAACATCGCCGAGCCGACCCTGCGCAGCTACCTGGGCATGGGCTTGCCACAGTTGCACGTGTTGGAACAACCGGCGGGCAGCGATGCATTGCCGGTACTCAGCGAGTACCTGCGCGACGCCGGTGCCCAGGTGGTGCTTGCCGGCAGCCAGGCCGAAACCGGTGAAGGTTCGGGCATGTTGCCGTTTCTGCTGGCCGAGCAATTGGGTTGGCCGCTGATTGTCGGGCTGGCGCAGGTGGAGTCCATCGACGCCGGCGTGGCTCATGTGCTGCAAGCGTTGCCGCGCGGTCAGCGGCGGCGCTTGAAGGTGCGTTTGCCGTTCCTGGCGACGGTGGATAACGCCGCGCCCAAGCCACGGCAAAGCGCCTACGGCCCGGCGCAGCGCGGCGAACTGGCGGCCCATGAAGTCGAGGTCGAACAGGACGAGTTATTCACAGGCGCCGTGCTGCAACCGGCCAAACCGCGTCCCAAGCGCCTCAAAGTGATCAAGGCCAAGAGTGGTGCCGATCGCATGAAGGCCGCTACGGCCAAGGCCAGTGGCGGTGGGGGGCAGGTGCTCAAGGGCGTCAGTCCCGAAGAGGGCGCGCAAGCCATCCTCAAGTTGCTCATAGAAGAAGGTGTCGTACGCTGATCCCCTGTGGGAGCGGGCTTGCTCGCGAAAGCGGTGTGTCAGTCAATACAGGTACTGACTGACACACCGCTTTCGCGAGCAAGCCCCACCTTTGTTTTGCAGTGTTTGTAAGCTTACCCACAATCCCTGTTGATCCGTCTGTGGATAACCTGTTCGCGGTTGTCCACAACCCCTGTAAATCAAGCCCTGCAGCCTTCTGTACGAAAAACAGCCAAGCTAACTGGCGGTTTTTCCTTGGGTTTTTCTCTACTTCTATACATTTTTCCAGACAGACTTGCCCCCATACTCTGTTGGCGGTTCTGTGGATAAGGTGTTCGCTATTGGCTGCAGCCCATGTAAATAAAGGCTTTCGTAAGTGCGATCAAAATTTGATCAATTCACGCTTCTGTCTGCGCGAAAGACGCTGAAAACCCCGGTTTATGAAGGTTTTAGGTGGTTTTCCACAGCAGCGCTCAAGTTGCCCCCAAAGTCTGTTGGCGGTTCTGTGGATAAGGTGTTCGCGTACTGCTACAGGCCACGTATAACGTGGCTTTCATGCGCTTGGTTAATAAATGACCAAGTGTGGGTCAAAACCGCTGGCTTGAATAAGTCACGGATTTTCTTGATTTAATTTGGGAGGCGCAGCGCACTTGCCCACAATTGCTGTGGGTGGCTCTGTGGATAAGTTGTTGGGGAAAGGCTGGAGGGCAGGCAGATAATGGCCTGCGCGGGACTTGATCAAATATTGAGCAGTGTGAGGTTCAAATGTGGGAGCGGGCTTGCTCGCGAATACGGTGGATCAGTCAATATATCTGGTGACTGTCACTGCGCATTCGCGAGCAAGCCCGCTCCCACATTTTGATCTGTGGGGTGTCAGTTATTCGTGTGCGGCCACGCCTTTAAGGTATGGCGCTGGCGCCGCGCCGAGGTTGTTGAGCATGCGCTCGCTGTACCAGTCCACGAAGTTCACCACGCCGAACTCGTAGGTCTGGGAGTACGGGCCAGGCTGATAGGCGGTGGAGTTGATGCCGCGCTGATTCTCTTCGGCCAGGCGACGGTCCTGGTCGTTGGTGGCGTCCCACACCTGGCGCATGCGCTCCACGTCGTAGTCCACGCCTTCCACGGCGTCCTTGTGCACGATCCACTTGGTGGTGACCATGGTTTCCTGGGCGCTGATCGGCCACACGGTGAACACGATGATGTGGTCGCCCATGCAGTGGTTCCACGAGTGCGGCAGGTGCAGGATGCGCATCGAGCCCAGGTCCGGGTTTTTGATGCGGCCCATGAGTTTGGCGCAGCCCTGTTTGCCGTCCAGGGTCATCGACACGGTGCCCTTGAGCAGCGGCATGCGCACGATGCGGTTACGCAGGCCGAAGCTGGCGTGGGCGTAAGGGATTTTCTCGGCATCCCAGGCGGCGGCCGAAGCGGCAACGTGATCCTTGAACGCCTGGTCGGCGCGCGGGTCGGTGACGTCGTCCCATTCCAGCAGGGTTTTGAGCAGCTCCGGGTGCGAGGCGTTGCAGTGATAGCACTCGCGGTTGTTTTCCAGGACCAGCTTCCAGTTGGCTTTCTCGAACAAGGTGGTCTGGATCGCCACCTTGGTGTTCTCCATGTCGTACGGTTCCATGTAGTGGTTGAGCGTCGACAGGAAGTCGTCGATGGCCGGCGGGTTCTCGGCCAGGCTGATGAAGATGTAGCCGCCGGCGGTCTTCACATTCACCGGCTTGAGGCCGTACTGCTTCATGTCGAAGTCGGCGCCCATCTCGGTGCCGGCGAACAGCAGGCGACCGTCCAGCTCGTAGGTCCACTGGTGATAGTGGCAAACAAGCTTGGCAACCTTGCCCTTGTCGCTGGTGCACAAGCGCGAGCCACGGTGGCGGCACACGTTGTGAAAGGCATGCACCACGCCTTCGGCACCACGGATCACGATGATCGGGTTCTTGCCCACTTGCAGGGTCAGGTAGTTGCCCTTGGTGGGGATCTCGCAGGTCATGCCGGCGATCAACCACTCTTTCTGGAAGATCTCCTGCATGTCGATATCAAACAGCCGCTCATCAGAGTAGAACGGCTGTGGCAGCGAAAAAGTGCGCTCGCGCTCGTGCAGCATCTGCGCGGTGGCCTTGCGTGCGGGTTCCAGCGGATCGCCCAAGCTTAAGGTTGCGGTGACGTCCATCGTGTGTGTCCTCATGGCCATTCTGTGTGGCCGGCGAATAGTGGCTGATCAGGTTTGCAGCAAGGCGTAAAGAAAGCGTCGTTGTTGGGAGCGAGTGTGGGCCCGGCGTTGCGTGGAACCTTATCCATGGGCGACATGGCCCAATCTGATCCCGACGCGCAAGCCCCTGTTATTGGGGGCTGGTCGCGGTAAGTATGTGAATGTCGCAGATAGGTAAGTGGACGGTTCTCGCGTTACGCAGAATCGCCACCATAAGGCCGACGTCGGCGGTGGAGAACAACATGTCCAATAGTTTCCTGAATCCGGTAACCACCCAGACCTGGGCCAATGGCCGGCACATCGTCCGTTGCGTCAAAGTCATCCAGGAAACCTGGGACGTGCGCACCTTCTGCTTCATGGCCGACCAGCCGATCCTGTTCTTTTTCAAGCCGGGGCAATTCGTCACCCTGGAGCTGGAAATCGAAGGCCAGCCGATCATGCGTTCCTACACCATTTCCAGTTCGCCGTCGGTGCCGTACAGCTTTTCGGTGACCATCAAGCGCGTGCCGGGCGGCCGCGTTTCCAACTGGCTGCATGACACGCTGCACGAAGGCCAGGAGCTGGCGGTGCACGGGCCGGTCGGGCTGTTCAATGCCATCGACTTCCCAAGCCCCAAGGTGCTGTACCTGAGCGGCGGCGTCGGCATCACGCCGGTGATGTCCATGGCGCGCTGGTTCTACGACACCAACGCCAATGTCGACATGACGTTTGTGCACAGCGCGCGCTCGCCCAAGGACATCATCTACCACCGCGAACTGGAGCACATGGCGTCGCGGATCGACAACTTCAGCCTGCACCTGATCTGCGAGAAACACGGCCTGGGCGAACCTTGGGCGGGTTATCGCGGCTATCTGAACCACAAGATGCTGGAACTGATGGTGCCGGACTTCCTTGAGCGCGAAGTGTTCTGCTGCGGCCCCACGCCCTACATGAGCGCGGTGAAGCGTCTGCTGGAAGCCGCCGGTTTCGACATGGCGCGTTACCACGAGGAATCCTTTGGCGCCACGCCACCGGAAGCCCGTGCCGATGCGGTGGAGCAAGCCGAACAAGCCGCCGACGCGCCGGAAGTCGACCTGGCCGACCTGCACCAGGTGGAATTCATCGCCTCGGGCAAAAGCATCCGTGTGGCCCCGGGCGAAACCGTGCATGCGGCGGCCGCCAAGCTGGGCTTGTTGATTCCCAAGGCCTGCGGCATGGGCATCTGCGGCACGTGCAAAGTGATGAAGCTGGGCGGCGAGGTCGAGATGGAGCACAACGGCGGGATTACCGAGGAAGACGAAGCCGAAGGCTACATCCTGTCGTGCTGCAGCGTGCCGAAGGGGGATGTGCGCATCGAATTCTGATGCTCAGTACAGCTCTGGTCGTCGATCCTGGTGAACGTGGTTATAGGCACTGATTGACTTGTCCCTGGCCTGCGCCAGCGGCAAGTCAGCCACCAACTGCTGTTCCTGCGGATGGGCGCGCGCTCCGGCCAGCGGGTAGCCGTCTGCGTCAACGATCACCGAGCCGCCAACCCAGTTGACGCCACGTTCCGCGCCATGGCGATCGCAGGCGGCGATAAACAGGCGGTTGACTGCGGCATTGGCTTGGACCCTCACGATTTCCGCCGGTCGCTCACCTGGGGGCCGAGTGCTGTGCGGCCAATTCACCGGGGCGCACAGCAGGTTGGCTTGCGCCAGCGCCGGCAAGCGCACCCACTCGGGCAGCTCCAGGTCGTAGCAGATCATCATGGCGATCCGCCCGACGGCTGTTTCGACCACCGGGGGCGCTGCATCGCCGGGGGTGAAAATCAGTTTTTCGCGGTCCCACAGGTGCGCCTTGCGATACACCGTCAACCGCCCGGTGGGTTCGATCAGGGCTGCGCTGTTGGCCACACGCCCTTCGCTCAGCCGCTCGCAAAACCCCGCGACGATGATGATTCCCAGCTCACGTGCCAGGTTCTTCCAAAGCACCAGGGTTGGCCCGTCGAGTGTTTCGGAGGCCATGTGGGCCTCCTTCTGGTCTGTGAACGCGTACCCGCTCTGGATCAGTTCCGGCAAGACAATCAACTGCGCATCGAGGCTGGCCGCTGCGCGAATCGCGCGCTCGGTCAATGCTCGATTGTAGTCGGCATCGCCGATACGCGGCGCCAGCTGATGGCAAACGACGCGTAGTGAGGTCACGACAAGTCTCCTTCCAACTGTCGCTCACTGACGTGCATGGCACGTGACTCGGCGGCATGGTCGAGATGGCGACTCATCACGCAGTAAACCACTGCCGAGACCGTCAGACCGACAACAAACGCAATATCGGCGCCGCCCAGCATCAGGCTGATCGACCCTTGATAAAAGCCCAGCGCCATAAACGGAACCATCGCCGCCAGGCCGAGAAAATAGGCAACGAGCCCAGCGCTCGACCAACGGCCATAGATACCGGCTGGGTTGAAAATGTCGCTGATGGCGTAGCGGCCTTTTCGCACAAGGTAGAAGTCGGCGAGGTTGACGGCCGTCCAGGGCACCAGAAAGTACAGCATCAAGAGCACGAAGGTGTTGAAGCTGTGCAGGTAGCTCTCAGGGATACCCAGGGCGATGACAAAAATGACCGCGGCCACCAGGCTGATCCCGACGATTCGGCTGGTGATCCGTGGCTTGATCGGTACAAAACCATCGATGGCACTGATCCCGGTGAGCATCGCGCCGTAGCAGTTGACCGCCATGATGCCGACCAGCGCCGGCACAGCGATCAGCACGGTAAAGGTGCCAAAACCCGGCAGCAGTTGGTTGCCCACGGCCTGCACGCTGCCGATGGCGTCGGGTGAAGGCAGCGCCGAAGCAAGGAACGCGCCCAGCGACATCAGCCACAGCGCCGAGCCGGCCGCCCCCAGGTAGGTCCAGGTGATGACGCTGCGCGACCGCGTGTTGTGCGGCAGATAACGCGAGTAATCCGAGACGTAGACGGCATAGCTGATCTGGTAACCCGCAGCGGCGGAAAGCTGGATCAGGAAGGCTGACCAGGAAAAGTGTGCGTCGACCACTGCAGTGTCGGCCTGCAGGTGCAGTACGGCCGCGACCGTGAGTACCGCGAACACGCTGATCATCACGTAGGTCAGCCAGCGTTGCACGGTGTGCAGGAGGTCGTGGCCGATGACGGCAATGACCACTGCCAGGATGATCATCAGCGCGTACCACGGTGCGCGATGGCCCGGCAGCACGGTATTGATCGCGTCGGTCGCCAGGATCACGTTGAACACGTTAAAACCGATGTACACGAACACCACCGCGATAAAGGGCACGATTGCCCCGCGTAAGCCAAATTGCGCGCGCGACTGGATCATCTGCGGCAAGCCCATGCGCGGCCCCTGGTTGGCGTGGAAGGCCATGGCGAACGTGCCCAGGCACACGCCGATGACGATCGCCAGGATCGCGTATACCAGGCTCAGCCCCAGGGCGGCGCCGGTGAATCCGGTGACCATGGTGGTCAATACGAAGTTGCCGGTAAACCAGAACGGCGCCTGATGCCAGACCTTGCCGTGGCGTTCGTTGCGCGGCACGTAGTCAATCGAGCGGGTTTCGATTTTCAGCGTGGAGCTGGAGGGGGAGCGGGGTTGGTCAGAGGGCGTGGTCATAGGTTTCACGGTCTGTTTTTTATTGAGTGAGCTACGCAGAGTCTTGTAAGCAAAAAAACAAATGAATCGGCAATTTCAAATAATCACTTCATGAATTTCTGAACTGAGGGCGCAAAACCCGCCGGTATAAGGATTGCCTTACCAATTCAATTTTTATTCCCAAGCGATATAGAGCCGTTTCCTACAAGCATCTACGCTACCAGCACACCCGTCGTAGTCGCCCTTCGCATTGAAGCAGTAGGTGGACGTCCTGTTTACATGCCAAGGATGAATGCCATGTCTGCTATTCCCTCCCGCAGCAAAGGCGCCGCGCGCTTGCTGGCCAATGATGTAACCGCACTTGTTCCAGATTTTCCTTTTCATTACAGCCGGTTCCTTGATACGGCCGCCAGTAACGGCACGCCGTTGGCGCAGATCTCGAGCCAGGCGTATGGCAGTCAGGTATTGATCGTCGGGGCTGGCGTTGCTGGAATGGTGGCCGCCTATGAGGCCATGCGCATGGGGTTGCACCCGGTGGTGGTGGAGGCCAGTGATCGCATCGGCGGGCGCCTGTATTCCTATGTGGCGGGTGATCCGCTGAATCCTGCCGACAGTGTTATCTGTGAGATGGGCGCCATGCGTTTTCCTGTTTCAGGCAAGGCGTTGATGCACTATTTCGACAAGGTCGGCATGACGGCCAACTCAGCGGACTTTCCCAACCCGGGTTCGGCTGCTACCCCCAGTACGGTGGTCGACTACCAGCAACAACAGGTCTATTACGAAGGCAATGACCTGCCACCCGCCTATGCCGAGATTGAGCGGTTGCTGTTCGAGGTATTTCTTGAGCAGGACCCGATCAAGTTCACCGAGATGGAAACGGCAATGTCCGCGGGCAGCATTGATCAGGCCAGGATCAAGACCTTGTGGAATGCCATTCTGGATGCGGGTTGGGACAACCTCAGTTTTTTTGCCGCGATGGTCGAGCAGGCGGGTTGGAGTCGTGAAGACATCGACCTGTTCGGTCAGATCGGCTTCGGCACAGGCGGCTGGAATACCGACTATCCGAACTGCTTTCTGGAGGTATTGCGGGTGCTGTATACCGGGCTGGATACCAACCATAAGCTAATGTTTGACGGTTCCAGCGAGTTGCCTGAACGGTTGTGGAGCCGTGCCCCGGATACCTTTGGCGACGCGATGGCCTATTGGCCTGCAGGCACCATCGTCCAAGACTTGACCACTCAAGTCATTACGCAGCCTTTCAAACAGGAAGTGCGGCAGATCATACGGCGCGCGGACGGCCAGTTCGACGTGTGGATATTTGATCATAATCAGGGAAGCGATCGCCAATACACCTTTCCTGCGGTGGTCTATACCCCTCACAAACGGATCCTCGACAAATTCCGTTATATGAACGGCACTCCCCGTTTTAACTTGATGAATGACCTTTTGTCTCAGAAAGAATGGGAAGCCGTGATGTACACCCATTACATGCAGTCGGCGAAGATTTTTGCCGCGACAACCCGGCCTTTCTGGACCGATGTCGAGGCGGATGGTCAATACAAAATGAGTGTGACGCTGTCGGACCGGATCACCCGAGGTACTTATCTGCTGGACTATGGTCAAGGTGCGGGGCCCCGCAAGGGCAGCGGCATGTTTTTGTCCTACACGTGGAATGATGACAGCCTCAAATTCCTCGGTGATCGCAGCACAACGCTGCCGTCCGATGTGCAGGTGTGCACAACCCTGCTGGACAGCGTGTATGCCCCTCATCAACTGGATTTGGCCGCCGAGTTCGGCATGACCGACCCGTTTGTTGAAATCAACTGGGAAGAGCAGCCGTTTTTCCTGTGCGCTTTCAAAATGAACCTGCCGGGGCAGTACGAATACCAGCGGCTGCTGTTCTCCCAGTTCATGAATGGCGTGTCCAGCGGCAGTCCCGACGGTTTCATCCTGGCGGGCGACGACGTTTCATGGACAGGTGGCTGGGCGGAAGGGGCGGTGACGACGGCCTTGAATGCTGTAAACAAACTGGCGGTGAAGTTCAACGGTGGGACCTTACTCACAAACCCCGGCCCCATTGATGAATGGCCAAGGCTGCAGCCGAAGGCGTTGTGAGCGAATGACGCCAGTCCCGCGTCACAGGTCATAACGCTGCGACGCGGGATTTATCGATTAACGAACGAACAGGTTGACGACGTAACGCTCACCCGATGCCGTCATTTCGAACTCTTTGCCGGTGACGGTAAAGGTTCTGGAAGGCTCGACGATGGTGTCGCCGACATTCGCCAGTTTCCTCAGCTCGTCCAGGCTGACGAGTGTGGCGTTGATATCGGCTTGAAGGTGTGTGTCAGTGGTATAGCGCTGAATTTCCATGATTTTGCCCTCTGCAGGATTTCCATTTCCAACCGAACATTCGGTAGGCAGTCAGCCCCGAAAAACGCGTCCGTCTGTTCGGGGTGTGGAGATCCTATCCAACGCAGGGGGTAGATAGATACTGTCAGAAATACGTACAAACAGTCTCTGCGAACGCGCCCAAAGGCCCGTCGTATCAGGCTTCCATCACTTTCCGAATATCCGCCGCCAATTCTCTTACACGCTCTTCCTCGGTATCCCACGCACACATGAAACGCGCGCCGCCTTTGCCAATGAAGGTGTAGAAGCGCCAGCCCTTGGCGGTCAGCGCCGCGATGGCCGGTTCAGAGAGTTGCAGGAACACGCCGTTGGCTTGTACCGGGAACATCAACTCGACGCCGGGAATATCCGCTACCAGGCTGCTCAGCAGTTGCGCGCAGTGGTTGGCGTGGCGCGCGTGTTTGAGCCAGGCGTCGTTTTCCAGCAGGCCCACCCAGGGGGCGGAGAGGAAACGCATTTTCGAGGCCAGTTGGCCGGCCTGTTTGCAGCGGTAATCGAAGTCTTCGGCCAGCTTGTGGTTGAAGAACAGAATCGCTTCGCCCACCGCCATGCCGTTCTTGGTGCCGCCGAAGCACAGCACGTCAACGCCGGCCTTCCAGGTCAGGTCGGCCGGCGAGCAGTCGAGGAACGCACAGGCGTTGGAGAAGCGCGCGCCGTCCATGTGCAGGTTCAGGCCCAGTTCCTTGCAGGTGGCGCTGATGGCGCGGATTTCTTGCGGGGTGTATACGCTGCCGACTTCGGTGGCCTGGGTGAGGGTGACCACGCGCGGCTTGGGGTAGTGGATGTCCTGGCGCTTGAGGGCGATCTCGCGGATCGACTCCGGGGTCAGCTTGCCGTTTTCAGTGCGGGCGGTGAGCAGCTTGGAACCGTTGGAGAAAAACTCCGGCGCGCCGCATTCGTCGGTTTCGACGTGGGCGGTTTCCGAGCAAATCACGCTATGGTAGCTCTGGCATAACGAGGACAGGGCAAGGGAGTTGGCGGCGGTGCCGTTGAAGGCGAAGAATACTTCGCAGTCGGTTTCGAACAGGTTGCGGAAACCGTCGGCGGCGCGGTGGGTCCATTCATCATCGCCGTAGGCGCGCTGATGGCCCTGGTTGGCTTGTTCCATGGCGGCCCAGGCTTCCGGGCAGATGCCGGAATAGTTGTCACTGGCGAATTGTTGGCTCTTGTCGGTCATGGCCCATTCCTGTGGTCGATGTTGGTGCGCACTGTAACCAAGATTGTCGCGGGTGCGCACGCACTGTAAATGCAAAGTCACTGGGGAATTATGCACGGTACTGGAACGATGCCTGTCGGACATGTCCGTGATGGCGCTTTGGATCTGCTCAAGTGGCTGGCGCTGTTGTGCATGGTGCTGGACCACTTGCGTTATGTCGGCTTGAGCCTGGATGGCCTGTATGTACCGGGGCGCCTGGCGTTCCCGTGGTTTTGCCTGGCGATCGCGGCGAACCTGCATCGAGTCAGAAACTCACCTGTGAGCGGCCAATGGCGGTATCTGGGCTGGCTGTTGCTGTTCAGTGTGATCAGCGAAGTGCCGTATCGGTTGTTTATCGAGGATGCCGATACGTTGAATGTGTTGCCGACCCTGGCACTGGGGTTACTGGTTGCACGGGGATGGCAACAGAAGGCGGTGGTTGATCGAGGATTGGCGCTGATTGCGCTTATTGTTGGCGCAGTTTTTTCGACTCAGCTGATGTTCGGGTTTTTTGGTGTATTGCTGCCATTGGCGATGTTGCTGGCGTTCCGTCGCCCTTGGTATTTCAGCTTATTGCCGGGTTTGGTGTGCGTCGCGGCCAACCAATGGCAGGTTCTGCTCAATAGCGGCAGCCTTGTCGCGATGCTTGGCTTGGCGACATGCCTGATTGCGCCATTGGCAGGATTGGTCTTGTTGCGACATGCCAAGAATGTCTCTCCACCCGCCATGCGACGCTGGGCCTATGCGCTGTATCCACTGCATTTTCTCCTGCTGCTGCTCATCCGCCAGATCACCGCCTAACCCCTGTGGGAGCTGGCTTGCTCGCGAAGGCGGTGGTTCAGTCGCTGGATTTATGACTGATGCACCGCCTTCGCGAGCAAGCCCGCTCCCACATTTGTTCTGTGTTGTTCCCACCATGTCGTAAACGCACCTTTGCGTGGCGTCCGTAGGCATTTGATCCAGCGGCGCCAGCCCTACCATCGCTGCAAAGGGCCTCACTCTGGCCCCAACAATACGAAAGGCTGGGAGAGACGCGATGTTCAGCAAACAAGATCAGATCCAGGGTTACGACGATGCACTGTTGGCGGCCATGAACGCCGAGGAGCAACGTCAGGAAGATCACATCGAACTGATCGCGTCCGAGAACTACACCAGCAAGCGCGTGATGGAAGCGCAAGGCAGCGGCCTCACCAACAAATACGCCGAAGGCTACCCGGGCAAGCGCTACTACGGTGGCTGCGAGCACGTGGACAAAGTCGAAGCCCTGGCCATCGAGCGCGCCAAGCAATTGTTCGGCGCCGATTACGCCAACGTGCAGCCGCACTCCGGCTCCTCCGCCAACAGCGCGGTGTACCTGGCGCTGATCAATGCCGGCGATACGATCCTGGGCATGAGCCTGGCCCATGGCGGCCACCTGACCCACGGTGCCAAAGTGTCGTCCTCGGGCAAGCTGTACAACGCCGTGCAGTACGGCATCAACACCGACACCGGCCTGATCGACTACGACGAAGTCGAGCGCCTGGCCGTGGAGCACCAGCCGAAGATGGTCGTGGCCGGCTTCTCCGCTTATTCCAAGACTCTGGACTTCCCGCGTTTTCGCGCGATCGCCGACAAGGTCGGCGCGCTGCTGTTCGTCGACATGGCCCACGTCGCCGGCCTGGTTGCCGCCGGCCTGTACCCGAACCCACTGCCTTACGCCGACGTGGTCACCACCACCACCCACAAGACCCTGCGCGGTCCACGTGGCGGCCTGATCCTGGCCAAGGCCAACGAAGCGATTGAAAAGAAACTCAACGCCGCTGTGTTCCCCGGTGCCCAGGGCGGCCCGTTGATGCACGTCATTGCCGGCAAGGCCGTGTGCTTCAAGGAAGCCCAGGAGCCTGGCTTCAAGGTCTATCAACAGCAGGTGATCGACAACGCCCAGGCCATGGCCGAGGTGTTTATCAAACGCGGCTACGATGTAGTGTCCGGCGGCACCGATAACCACCTGTTCCTGGTCAGCCTGATCCGTCAGGGCCTCACCGGCAAGGACGCGGACGCGGCCCTGGGCCGTGCCCACATCACCGTCAACAAGAACGCGGTGCCGAATGACCCGCAGTCGCCGTTCGTGACCTCGGGCCTGCGCATCGGCACCCCGGCGGTGACCACGCGTGGTTTCAAAGTGCCGCAGTGCGTTGAGTTGGCCGGCTGGATCTGCGACATCCTCGACAACCTCGGCGACGCCGACGTCGAGGCCAACGTGGCCAAGCACGTGTCTGCCCTGTGCGCTGATTTCCCGGTTTATCGCTGAGCGCGGTTTTGGAGTAATGACTATGCAACGCTACTCGGGCTTCGGCCTCTTCAAGCACTCCCTCAGCCACCACGAAAACTGGCAGAAGATGTGGCGCACGCCCACCCCTAAAAAGGTCTACGACGTGGTCATCGTCGGCGGCGGCGGGCATGGTCTGGCAACCGCTTACTACCTGGCCAAGGAGCACGGCATCACCAACGTGGCCGTGGTCGAAAAGGGCTGGTTGGGCGGCGGTAACACCGCACGCAACACCACCATCGTGCGTTCCAACTACCTGTGGGACGAGTCGGCGCACCTGTATGAACACGCGATGAAACTCTGGGAAGGCCTGTCCCAGGACCTGAACTACAACGTGATGTTCTCCCAGCGCGGCGTGTATAACCTGTGCCACACCCTGCAGGACATCCGGGATTCCGAGCGTCGCGTCAGCGCCAACCGCCTCAACGGCGTGGACGGCGAGTTGCTCAATGCCAAGCAGGTTGCCGACGAGATTCCTTACCTCGATTGCTCCAAGAACACCCGCTACCCGGTACTCGGCGCCACCGTACAGCGTCGCGGCGGCGTGGCCCGTCACGATGCCGTGGCCTGGGGCTTTGCCCGCGCCGCTGACGCACTCGGCGTGGACTTGATCCAGCAGACCGAAGTGATCGGTTTCCGCAAGGAAAACGGTGTGTGCATCGGCGTGGAAACCAACAAAGGCTTTATCGGCGCCAAGCGCGTCGGCGTGGTGACGGCCGGTAACTCCGGGCACATGGCCTCACTGGCGGGCTTTCGCCTGCCGATCGAATCCCACCCGCTGCAAGCGTTGGTGTCGGAGCCGATCAAGCCGATTATCGACAGCGTGATCATGTCCAACGCCGTGCACGGCTACATCAGCCAGTCCGACAAGGGCGACCTGGTGATCGGCGCCGGTATCGACGGCTACAACGGCTACGGCCAGCGTGGTTCCTACCCGGTGATCGAACACACCATCCAGGCCATCGTCGAGATGTTCCCGGTGCTCTCGCGGGTGCGCATGAACCGCCAGTGGGGCGGCATCGTCGACACCACGCCGGACGCGTGCCCGATCATCTCCAAGACCCCGGTACCGAACATGTTCTTCAACTGCGGGTGGGGCACCGGTGGCTTCAAGGCCACTCCAGGCTCGGGCAACGTGTTTGCCTCCAGCCTCGCCAAGGGTGAAATGCACCCGTTGGCGGCACCTTTCTCCATCGACCGTTTCCATAACGGTGCGTTGATCGACGAACACGGCGCCGCGGCCGTCGCCCACTAACAGGAGAAATTTCCTATGTTGCATATCTTCTGTCCTCACTGTGGCGAACTGCGCTCCGAAGAGGAATTCCACGCGTCCGGCCAAGCGCACATCCCGCGCCCGCTGGACCCGAATGCTTGCAGCGACGCGGAGTGGGGCGACTACATGTTCTTTCGCGACAACCCCCGTGGCCTGCACCACGAACTGTGGATTCACGCCGCCGGTTGCCGCCAGTACTTCAACGCCACCCGCGACACCCTGACCTACGAAATTCTTGAAACCTACAAGATCGGCGAGAAGCCGCAATTCACCGCCAAGGCTTCTGGAGAGAAGGTATGAGCCAGACCAATCGCCTGTCCAACGGTGGCCGCATCGACCGCAATAAAGTCCTGACGTTTACCTTCAACGGCCAGAGCTACAAAGGCTTTGAGGGTGACACCCTGGCCGCCGCGCTGCTGGCCAACGGCGTCGACATCATCGGCCGCAGCTTCAAATACTCGCGCCCTCGCGGCATCTTTGCCGCCGGTGCCGAAGAGCCGAACGCAGTGCTGCAGATCGGCGCCACTGAAGCGACGCAAATCCCTAACGTGCGAGCCACGCAGCAAGCGCTGTACCAGGGCTTGGTCGCCACCAGCACCAACGGCTGGCCGAGCGTGAACAACGACATGATGGGCATTCTCGGCAAGGTCGGCGGCAAGCTGATGCCGCCGGGTTTCTACTACAAAACCTTCATGTACCCGCAATCGTTCTGGATGACGTACGAGAAGTACATCCGCAAGGCAGCAGGCTTGGGCCGCTCGCCGACCGAGAACGACCCGGACACCTACGACAACTTCAACCGTCACTGCGACGTGCTGGTGGTCGGCGCAGGCCCTGCCGGCCTGGCCGCGGCACTTGCTGCCGCGCGCAGCGGTGCGCGCGTGATCATCGCCGATGAACAGGAAGAGTTCGGCGGCTCCTTGCTCGATTCGCGCGAAAGCCTCGACGGCAAGCCGGCCGCAGAATGGGTCGCCAGCGTCATTGCAGAATTGAAAGCCCTGCCCGACGTGGTGCTGCTGCCCCGCGCGACCGTCAACGGTTACCACGACCATAACTTCCTGACCATTCACGAACGCCTCACCGATCACCTCGGTGACCGTGCGCCGATCGGCGTGGTGCGTCAGCGTATCCACCGTGTACGCGCCAAGCGTGTGGTACTGGCGACCGGTGCGTGCGAGCGTCCGCTGGTGTATGGCAATAACGATGTGCCGGGCAACATGCTCGCCGGTGCAGTCTCCACCTACGTGCGTCGCTACGGTGTGGCACCGGGCAAGAAACTGGTGCTGTCGACCAACAACGACCATGCCTACCGCGTTGCGCTGGACTGGCTCGACGCCGGCCTGCAAGTCGTCGCGGTGGCCGATGTACGTCACAACCCACGCGGCGCGCTGGTTGAAGAAGCCCGCGCCAAAGGCATCCGTATCCTCACCGGCAGCGCCGTGATCGAAGCCCGTGGCACCAAGCGCGTGACCGCTGCGCGTATCGCCGCGATTGACGTTAAAGCCCATAAAGTCACCAGCCCCGGCGAGTGGCTGGACTGCGACCTGGTGGCCAGCTCCGGCGGCTACAGCCCGGTCGTTCACTTGGCCTCGCACCTGGGCGGCAAGCCGACCTGGCGTGAAGACATCCTCGGTTTTGTGCCGGGCGAAGCGCCGCAGAAACGCGTATGCGTCGGCGGTATCAACGGCGTCTACGGCCTTGGCGATTCCCTGGCGGACGGTTTTGAAGGCGGCGTGCGCGCGGCCAGCGAAGCCGGTTTTGCACCGGTGGAAGGCACGCTGCCAAAAACCCTGAGCCGCCTGGAAGAACCGACCCTGGGCATTTACCAGGTGCCGCACGATAAGCCCACCGCCCGCGCGCCAAAGCAATTCGTCGACCTGCAGAACGACGTGACCGCCGCCGCCATTGAGCTGGCGACCCGCGAAGGGTTCGAGTCGGTCGAGCACGTCAAACGCTACACCGCACTGGGCTTCGGCACCGACCAGGGCAAGCTGGGCAACGTCAACGGCCTGGCCATCGCGGCCCGTTCGCTGAACGTGACCATCCCGCAGATGGGCACCACCATGTTCCGCCCGAACTACACGCCGGTCACCTTCGGCGCGATTGCCGGGCGTCATTGCGGGCACATCTTCGAACCGGTTCGCTACACCGCGCTGCAAGCCTGGCACGTAAAGAACGGCGCCGAGTTTGAAGACGTCGGCCAGTGGAAACGCCCTTGGTATTTCCCACGCAACGGTGAAGACCTGCACGCTGCGGTAAAACGCGAATGCCTGGCCGTGCGCGACAGCGTCGGCCTGCTGGATGCGTCCACACTCGGCAAGATCGATATCCAGGGCCCGGATGCCCGCGAGTTCCTCAACCGCATCTACACCAACGCCTGGACCAAGCTCGACGTGGGCAAGGCGCGCTACGGCCTGATGTGCAAGGAAGACGGCATGGTCTTCGACGATGGCGTGACTGCATGCCTGGCCGACAACCACTTCCTGATGACCACCACCACCGGCGGCGCCGCTCGCGTGCTGCAGTGGCTGGAAATCTACCAGCAGACCGAATGGCCGGACCTCAAGGTGTATTTCACCTCGGTCACCGACCACTGGGCGACCATGACCCTGTCCGGCCCTAATAGCCGCAAGCTGCTGGCGGAAGTCACCGACATTGACCTGGACAAGGACGGCTTCCCGTTCATGACCTGGAAGGAAGGCCTGGTCGGCGGCGTGCCGGCGCGGGTGTTCCGTATTTCGTTTACCGGTGAGCTGTCGTACGAAGTCAACGTGCAGGCCGATTACGCCATGGGCGTGCTGGAACAGATCGTCGAGGCCGGCAAAAAGTACAACCTGACCCCGTACGGCACCGAAACCATGCACGTATTGCGGGCCGAGAAGGGCTTCATCATCGTCGGCCAGGACACCGACGGCTCGATGACCCCGGACGACCTGAACATGGGCTGGTGCGTGGGCCGTACCAAGCCGTTCTCGTGGATCGGCTGGCGCGGGATGAACCGTGAAGATTGCGTACGTGAAGAGCGCAAGCAACTGGTGGGGCTCAAACCGATTGATCCGAACGTGTGGTTGCCGGAAGGCGCGCAGTTGGTGTTCGATCCGAAGCAGACGATTCCGATGAAGATGGTCGGCCATGTCACCTCCAGCTATGCACACAACTCACTGGGTTACTCGTTTGCCATGGGCGTGGTGAAGGGCGGCTTGAAGCGTATCGGTGAGCGCGTGTTCTCACCGCAGGCCGATGGCAGCGTGATCGAGGCGGAGATTGTGTCTTCGGTGTTCTTCGACCCGAAAGGTGAGCGGCAGAACATCTGACAGACCGAGGCGCCTGCATCGCAGCAAGCCAGCTCCCACAAAACATGTGGGAGCCGGGCTTGCCCGCCATGAGGCCAGAACAGTCACCACAGAATTCAGACAGGTGCTTTATGACAGCAGCCAATGTTTACCAACAACGCCCCACCACCGGCGCCAAGGCCGAGTCGTCGCTGCACCATGCCGACCTCGCCAGCCTGGTCGGCAAGGGCCGCAAGAACGCCGGCGTGACCGTGCGTGAAAAGAAACTCCTCGGCCACCTGACCATTCGTGGCGACGGCCATGACGCGGCCTTCGCCGCCGGCGTGCACAAGGCCCTGGGTATCGAGCTTCCCGGTGCCCTGACGGTTATCGTCAAAGGCGACACCAGCCTGCAATGGCTAGGCCCGGACGAGTGGTTGTTGATCGTGCCGAGCGGCGAAGAATTCGCCGCCGAGCAAAACCTGCGCGCCGCCCTGGGCGATCTGCATATCCAGATCGTCAACGTCAGCGGCGGCCAGCAGATCCTCGAACTGAGCGGCCCGAACGTGCGCGATGTGCTGATGAAGTCCACCAGCTACGACGTACACCCCAACAACTTCCCGGTAGGCAAGGCGGTGGGCACGGTGTTTGCCAAGTCGCAACTGGTGATCCGCCATACCGCTGAAGACACCTGGGAACTGCTGATTCGTCGCAGTTTCTCGGATTACTGGTGGTTGTGGCTGCAGGATGCCTCCGCCGAGTTCGGCCTGAGCGTTCAAGCCTGAGGAGTGACCCATGAGCCGCGCCCCTGATACATGGATTTTGACCGCCGACTGCCCCAGCGTGCTCGGCACGGTGGACGCGGTTACCCGCTACCTGTTCGAGCAGGGCTGCTACGTGACCGAACACCACTCGTTCGATGACCGGCTTTCGGGCCGGTTTTTCATTCGCGTGGAATTTCGCCAGCCGGACGGTTTCGACGAGCAGGCATTCCGCGATGGCCTGGCCACGCGCGGCGAAGCCTTCGGCATGATCTTCGAGCTGACGGCGCCGAACTACCGGCCAAAAGTGGTGATCATGGTCTCCAAGGCCGATCACTGCCTCAACGACCTGCTGTACCGCCAGCGCATCGGGCAACTGTCGATGGACGTGGTTGCGGTGGTGTCCAACCACCCTGATTTGCAGCCGTTGGCCGACTGGCACCAGATTCCCTACTATCATTTTCCATTGGACCCTAACGACAAGCCGTCCCAGGAGCGTCAGGTGTGGCAAGTGGTGGAAGACACCGGCGCGGAACTGGTGATCCTTGCACGCTACATGCAAGTGCTGTCGCCGGAGCTGTGCCGCAAGCTGGACGGCAAGGCCATCAACATTCATCACTCGTTGTTGCCGGGCTTCAAGGGCGCCAAGCCCTATCACCAGGCCTACAACAAGGGTGTGAAACTGGTCGGTGCCACGGCGCATTACATCAATAACGACCTGGATGAAGGGCCGATCATCGCCCAGGGTGTGGAGGTGGTGGATCACAGTCACTATCCTGAGGACCTGATCGCCAAGGGGCGGGACATCGAAGGGCTGACATTGGCTCGTGCGGTGGGGTATCACATTGAGCGGCGGGTGTTCTTGAACGCCAATCGGACGGTGGTGCTCTGACTGGCGCCTTCGCGAGCAAGCCCGCTCCCACATTCGACCGCATTTCAAGGTTGGAACCCGATCAAATGTGGGAGCGGGCTTGCTCGCGAAGAGGCCCTCCCTGACAACGCAAAAACAGCATCTGTACCCAAGCACTTAACGCGCTGCCCATCCAACCGGCAACGCAGTTCCATAAAAACAACAGCGAGGTGAAAGCATGTCTGGTAATCGTGGTGTCGTGTATCTCGGCAACGGCAAGGTCGAAGTACAGAAAATCGACTATCCCAAAATGCAGGACCCCCGTGGCAGGAAGATCGAGCATGGCGTCATCCTGCGCGTGGTCTCCACCAACATCTGCGGCTCCGACCAACACATGGTGCGCGGCCGTACCACCGCCCAGACCGGCCTGGTGCTCGGTCACGAAATCACCGGTGAAGTGATCGAAATGGGCAGCGGCGTCGAAAACCTGAAAATCGGCGACCTGGTCTCGGTACCGTTCAACGTCGCCTGCGGACTCTGCCGCTCCTGCAAAGAACAACACACCGGTGTGTGCCTGAGCGTCAACCCGGCCCGTCCGGGCGGTGCTTACGGCTACGTCGACATGGGCGATTGGACCGGCGGCCAGGCCGAATATGTGTTGGTGCCTTACGCCGACTTCAACCTGCTCAAATTGCCGGACCGCGATAAGGCCATGGAGAAAATCCGTGACCTGACCTGCCTGTCCGACATCCTGCCGACCGGCTACCACGGCGCCGTCACGGCTGGCGTTGGCCCAGGCAGCACCGTCTATATCGCAGGTGCCGGCCCAGTGGGCCTGGCGGCTGCGGCTTCCGCACGCCTGTTGGGCGCGGCAGTGGTGATCATCGGTGACGTCAACCCAATCCGCCTGGCCCACGCCAAGGCCCAGGGTTTTGAAATCGCCGACCTGTCCACCGACACGCCATTGCACGAACAGATCGCCGCGCTGCTCGGCGAGCCGGAAGTGGACTGCGCCGTCGATGCCGTCGGCTTTGAAGCGCGCGGCCACGGCCACGACGGCGTCAAGGCCGAAGCCCCGGCCACCGTGCTCAACTCGCTGATGGGCGTGGTGCGCGTGGCAGGCAAGATCGGTATCCCTGGCCTTTACGTTACCGAAGATCCAGGTGCCGTCGACGCCGCCGCGAAAATGGGCAGCCTGAGCATTCGCTTCGGCCTGGGCTGGGCCAAATCCCACAGCTTCCACACCGGACAAACCCCGGTGATGAAGTACAACCGCCAGTTGATGCAGGCGATCATGTGGGACCGCATCAACATCGCCGAAATCGTCGGCGTGCAGGTGATCAGCCTGGATGACGCACCACGTGGCTACGGCGAGTTCGATGCGGGCGTGCCGAAGAAGTTTGTGATTGATCCGCACAAGTTGTTCAGCGCGGCGTAAGGCGCAGCGTAAAAAAGGGCGACCCTCGGGTCGCCCTTTTTGCATCTGCCGTTTAAGCCTGCAACCGTCACGCAGCGCCATCCTCCGGCATGAGCAAGTCTCCCAGCCAACGAAGATCAACTAATGTGGGAGCGGGCTTGCTCGCGAAGGCGGTGCATCAGACCCACATCCAGTGACTGACACACCGCTTTCGCGAGCAAGCCCGCTCCCACAGGGAATGCAGGGTGTCTGGCAGACCTTGGCCAGCCCGGAACAATGTGCCGGATGCCCAGTCAAACGCCTGCTTTCACCCCTACGTCCAGAGGTTGTTCCAATGAAGATTTCACGCGGTTTCGCCCTTTCCTGCCTGATGGCCCTGGCCGCCGGCCCAGTGTTCGCCGCAGGGTTCAGCCTCGGCGACGCGGCCAATGCCATTTCCGGCATGCAAGGGGGGAACAACAAGGCGGCCGCCGCCGCGCCGTCGTCCGAAACGGCGGGTTTGCTCAGCGCACTGACTTCCCAACTCAATATCACCCCCGAACAAGCCGTTGGCGGTACGGGCGCCATGCTGGGCCTGGCCAAGAACAAGCTGAGCGGTAACGATTATTCGCAACTGGGCAACAGCGTGCCGGGCCTTGACCAGTTGTCGGGCAATAACGCCTTGGGCAGCCTCGGGGCCTTGAGCGGTTTGCTCGGCCAGACCGGCGGCAGCAAGACCAGCGGCCTGGACGGCCTGCTGGGGAACGTGAAGAACACCAACGACCTGAATACCGCGTTCAGCGCACTGGGCATGGACAGTGGCATGGTCGGCCAGTTTGCCCCGGTGATCCTGCAATACCTGGGCGGCCAGGGCGCCAACAGTTCGTTGCTGGGCAAGCTGGCCCAGGCCTGGGGCACCGGCAGTTAAAAAGACTCGGCGCGCAATTGCTCGATGCGCGCATTCTTCTCCGTCCAGAGCTGGTTCACCCAGTTCTGGACCGTTTGGCGAAACACCGGATCGTTCTCGTAATCCCCTTGCCACAACGCCGGATCCAGCTCGCGGGTGCGGATATCAATAATGACGTTGGGCACAGACCCGCAGATCAAATCCCAGAACCCCGGGATCTTCTGCTGCGGATAGACCACGGTCACGTCAAGCACCGCATCCAGTTGCTCGCCCAGCGCCGCCAGCACAAACGCCACGCCGCCCGCCTTGGGCTTGAGCAAGCGGCTGAACGGTGAACCCTGCTGCGCCCGTTTGGCTTCGCTGAACCGCGTGCCTTCCAGGTAATTGACCACCGTCACCGGCTGGCGCTTGAAGAGTTCGCAGGCCTCTTTGGTGATCTTCAAATCCTGCCCGGCCAGTTCCGGGTGCTTGGCCAGGAATGCCTTGGTGTAACGCTTCATGAACGGGTAATCCAGCGCCCACCAGGCCAGGCCCAGGAACGGCACCCAGATCAGCTCTTTTTTCAGGAAGAATTTGAAGAACGGCGTGCGCCGGTTGAACGCCTGGATCAGCGCCGGGATATCCACCCACGACTGGTGGTTACTGATCACCAGGTAGCTGGTGTCACTGCGTAAATCGTCACCGCCGCGAATGTCCCATTGGGTGGGGATGCACAGCGCAAAGATCAGCTTGTCGATCTCGGCCCAGGTTTCGGCGATCCACATCACTGCCCATGACATGTAGTCGCGGTAGCGACCGGGAGCCACCAGCTTGAGCAGGGCGAACACCGTTAACGGGCCGATGAGGACCAAGGTGTTGAGCAAGAGCAGCAATGAGACAAAACAGCCGGTGAGCAGGCGGCGCATAAGTAACTCTTGGAATCCTGTGGGCGGGTCATGATAAGCAGCTTGAGTCCAGAGGCCAAATCCCGATTCGCCGGACGAATGTTTCACAATGTGCCGTTTATGCTGGTGTGAGCTAACTAAGCGCTGTGTTTGCGGTCTAGAATCCGCCTACTTCTTTTCGAGGAAATCACGTCGTGAAACTGCTATTTGCCTCGCTCGCCCTGGTTGCCTTGCCCGTCATGGCCGCCGAACCGACCCTTTACGGTCGCTACGAATACATCCAGTTGCCGGAGATCGGCGAAACCTTCAAGGCCAAGATGGACACCGGCGCATTGACGGCTTCGCTGTCGGCCCGCGACATCGAAACCTTCACCCGTGACGGCGACGACTGGGTGCGTTTCCGCCTCGGCGGCAAGGGCGCTACCGACAAAGTCTACGAACACAAGGTCTCGCGCATCAGCAAGATCAAGAGCCGCGCCGACGAGGACGACGACAAGGACGAGGCCAGCGTGGCCAAGCGCCCGGTCATCGACCTGGAAATGTGCCTGGGCAAGGTCAAGCGCACCGTCGAGGTCAACCTCACCGACCGCAGCAGCTTCAACTACCCGTTACTGATTGGCGCCAAGGCCCTGCGTGAATTCGACGCTGCGGTAAACCCGGCCCGTCGCTACACTGCCGACAAACCGGACTGCTGACGGACCCACATGCCGCATATCCTGATTGTCGAAGACGAAGCGGCGATAGCCGACACGCTGATATTCGCCCTGCAAGGCGAGGGCTTTACCACCACTTGGCTGACACTCGGCCAGGCGGCGCTGGAGCATCAGCGCCAGACCCCGGCCGACCTGATCATCCTCGACATCGGCTTGCCGGACATCACGGGCTTTGAAACCTGCAAGCAACTGCGCCGGTTCAGCGAAGTGCCGGTGATGTTCCTCAGCGCGCGCGATGGCGAGATCGACCGTGTGGTGGGCCTGGAGATCGGCGCCGACGATTACGTGGTCAAGCCCTTCAGCCCCCGGGAAGTCACCGCGCGGGTCAGGGCGATCCTCAAACGAATTGGCCCAAGTGCTGCGCCCATCGTGTTCCAGGTCGACCTGGAACGCATGCAGATTACTTATCGCGGCCAGCCGTTGAGCCTCACGCGTCATGAGTTCCGCCTGCTGCAAAGCCTGCTGGAGCAACCCGAACGCGTGTTCAGCCGCGAGCAACTGCTGGATGCGGTCGGTGTGCCGGCCGATGCCGGCTATGAGCGCAATATCGACAGCCATATCAAAAGCCTGCGCGGCAAATTGCGCAACGTGGCCGCCGACGCCGAGCCGATCCAGACCCATCGCGGCCTCGGCTACAGCTACAGCCCGAGCCACAGCTGATGCGCCTGGGGCTGCGGATTTTCCTGGTGTATGCGCTGTTTATCGGCCTCACCGGCTACTTTGTGCTCAGCACCGTGATGAAGGAAATCCGCCCCGGCGTGCGCCAGTCCACCGAAGAAACCCTGGTGGACACCGCCAACCTGCTGGCCGAGATCCTGCGCGACGACGTCAAAAACGGCACGCTCGGCCAGAGCCACTGGCCGGAGCTGCTCAAGGCTTACGGCAATCGTCAGCCGGGGGCGACTATCTGGGGGCTGCCGAAGAACCAGGTCAACCACCGTATCTATGTCACCGACGCCAAGGGCACCGTATTGCTCGACTCCACGGGCACGGCGGTGGGGCAGGATTATTCCAAGTGGAACGACGTGTACCTGACCCTGCGCGGTGAGTACGGCGCGCGTTCTTCGCGCAACGAACTGGATGATCCCTCCTCGTCGGTGATGCACGTGGGCGCGCCGATCCGCGACAACGGGCAGATCATCGGCGTGGTCACCGTGGCCAAGCCGAACAGCTCGTTGCAGCCCTATGTCGACCGCACCGAGCGCCGCCTGCTGTGGTACGGCGCCGGCCTGGTGATTCTCGGCCTGTTGCTCGGCGCGCTGCTGTCCTGGTGGCTGAGCGTTGCGCTACGCCGGTTGACGGCGTACGCCGAGGCGGTCAGCGAAGGTCGGCGCGCCGAGCTGCCGTATTACCGGGGCGGCGAGCTCAAGCAGTTGTCCACCGCCGTGGAACACATGCGCACGCAGTTGGAAGGCAAAGCCTACGTCGAGCGTTACGTGCACACCCTGACCCACGAACTGAAAAGCCCGTTGGCCGCGATACGCGGCGCGGCGGAGCTGCTGCAGGGCGACATGAGCCGCGAACAACAGCAGCGCTTTGTCGGCAACATCGACAGCGAGAGCGCGCGCCTGCAGCAGTTGATCGAGCGCCTGCTGAACCTGGCGCAGGTCGAGCAACGCCAGGGGCTGGAGGAGCAGGCCAGTATCCCGTTGGCGGCCATGGTCGATGAAGTGCTCAAGGCTCAATGCGCACGCATCGAGGGCGCCGGCTTGCAGGTCGAGCAGACGATTGCGGCGGGTGTGAAGGTGTATGGCGAACCCTTCCTGCTGCGTCAGGCCTTGGGCAACCTGCTGGACAACGCCCTGGACTTCACTCCGCCCGGCGGCCGGTTGAAGTTCAGCGCGCAGGTGCGCCACAACGATGTGCAGGTGAGCCTGTTCAACCAGGCCGCACCGATTCCCGACTACGCGTTGCCGCGCCTGAGCGAACGTTTCTATTCGCTGCCGCGCCCGGCCAGCGGGCGCAAAAGTACCGGGCTGGGTCTCAACTTTGTCGAGGAAGTGATGAAACTGCACGGTGGCGCGTTGCAGATCGGCAACGTGCCCGGTGGCGTGCAAGCGGTGCTGCATCTCCACACAGTCTCCACATTGCCCACATAAAACCCCCACACGGGCTGCCCAGACTCTCCCCATCAAAACAGGGAGAGACCCATGAACCGCAGCCTGCTTTTCAAACTTGGCGCGATTGCGCTGCTGATTCTGCTGTTGCTGATTCCGCTGCTGATGATCAACGGCATCATCGCCGACCGTCAGTTCACGCGCGACAACGTGCTGGAAGACATCGCCCGCAGTTCCAGTCACAGCCAACGCCTCACCGGCCCGGTGATGGTGGTGCCGTATCGCAAGACCGTGCGCGAGTGGAAGTTCAACGAAAAACTCAACAAGCGCTACGAAGTCACCCGTGAGGAACGGGGTCGTCTGTATTTCCTGCCGGAACGTTTCGAGCTGGACGGCCAGGTGCAAACGGAGCTGCGCGCGCGGGGCATCTACCAGGCGCGGCTGTTCCATGCCGACAACCGCATCAGCGGGCGTTTCGAACTGCCGGCGCAGTTGGGCATTACCGAAAACTTTGCCGATTACCGCTTCGAACCGGCGTTCCTGGCGGTGGGCATCAGCGATATCCGTGGCATCGAAAACGCATTGAAGCTTGAGCTCGGCGGCCAGCAATTGGAATTCGAACCGAGCTCCCAGGTGGACTGGCTGGGTGAGGGCGTGCACGTGATGCTGCCGGAACAGGACAGCAAAAAACCCAACGCCGTGGCGTTTGCCTTTGACCTGCGCCTGCAAGGCACCGAGCAGCTGCAAGTGGTGCCGGTGGGCAAGACCAGCCAGGTGTCGCTCGCCTCCAACTGGCCGCACCCCAGCTTCATTGGCAACTTCCTGCCGACGCAACGCGAGGTTACCGACAAAGGCTTTAGCGCCAACTGGCAGACCTCATTCTTTTCCACCAACCTGGAGCAAGCCCTGCAAACCTGCCTGGACGGCCAGGGCTGTGACGACTTCAACAACCGCAGCTTCGGCGTGAACTTCATCGACCCGGTGGACCAGTACCTCAAGAGCGAGCGTGCGATCAAATACGCGCTGCTGTTCATCGCCCTGACCTTTGCCGGCTTCTTCCTCTTCGAAGTGCTCAAGAGCCTGGCGGTGCACCCGATCCAATACGCCTTGGTGGGTTTTGCGTTGGCGTTCTTTTACCTTCTGCTGTTGTCGCTATCCGAGCACATCGGCTTCGCCATGGCCTACCTCATCTCGGCCAGTGCCTGCGTGTTGTTGATTGGTTTCTACGTGTGCCATGTGCTGCGCAGCGTTGCCCACGGCCTGGGCTTTTCGGCGGGGTTGGCGGCGCTGTATGGCTTGTTGTACGGCCTGTTGAGTGCCGAAGACTACGCGCTGCTGATGGGCTCGCTGTTGTTGTTCGGACTGTTGGGCACGGTGATGGTACTGACGCGCAAACTGGATTGGTATGGCGTGGGCAAGGGCAAGACGGCCGAGCCGCTGCAGTTTGACCTGGAGGCGGTGCAATGATCGGGTTGCGCGAGGATCAGCAGATGAAGGCGAGGATGGTCGACTTCCTCAACCACGCCACCGCAGTTCCCTGTGGGAGCTGGCTTGGTGGGAGCGGGCTTGCTCGCGAAGGCGGTGTGTCAGTCGATAGGTGCATAACTGATCCACCGCATTCGCGAGCAAGCCCGCTCCCACAGGGGAATGCGGTGGACGTTAGACCGGCGGCTGCGTCTGCTGCATCGAAGGCCGTTGGCTGACCTCTGCGTACCACTGGGCAAGCTTGGGATTTTCCGACCGCCAGTGCATGTCCGGATGGCGGAAATCCAGATAACCCAAGGCGCAGGCCACGCTGATGGCGGCGATGTCGAAGTGGCTGGCCAATTCGGCGATGGCGTGCGCTTCCAGTTCCGCGAGGGCGCGGCGGATCTTGTTGCGCTGCTCGTCGAGCCATTGGTCCCAGTGCTTTTCCTCCGGACGCAGGGCGGTCTCGTAGCGCACCAGCACGGCGGCGTCCATGATGCCGTCGGCCATCGAGGCCAGGGTCAGGCGGCGCCAGCGGGCCGAGCCGTCACGGGGGATCAGCGGGTTGCCGACGTGCTGGTGGTCGAAGTAATCGAGGATCACCCGGCTGTCATGCAGCACTGTACCGTCGGCCAGGCGCAGGGCCGGGATCTTGCCCACGGGGTTGCCCTGTACCAGCTGCGTATCCGGGTTGACCGGGGTCGGCATGCAGCCGTGCAGCGTCACGCGGTCCTGCTGGCCGGTTTCAGCCAGCAGCACGCGAACCTTGCGAACGAAGGGTGAAGCGGGGTTGTGGAACAGGGTCATGCTGGGCGCGGACATGGGCATTCCTCAAGATGGGCAGTGGCAAGCCTAGTGCGTTGCAGGGGGGCTGGCGAGGGGCTTGGCTGGAAATTCTCAGTGTTTTTGCGGGCCTCTTCGCGAGCAAGCCCGCTCCCACACTTGACCGCGTTCCCCCTGAAAAAACGCTGTCGAATGTGGGAGCGGGCTTGCTCGCGAAAGCGTCCTCAGCCACGCCGCTTCAACAGCCCCCGGACGCCAATAACCGCTGGCACCCCTAGCCCCACCCAACTGAGCGAATCCCACACCCCATCCCCGAGCAGCGCCGCAAACAACCCCGCAGCGCTGAGCAGGCCAATGCCCAGCGGCACGCCGAATACCTTCCAGAAACTCGACTGGCGCGGCTTCATGCCTTGCCCGCCTTGCGCCGCACGATCCACAAATAAATCCCGCTCACCAGCACGATGATCGTCAGCACATCCAGCACTGCCCAGAGGATTTTCATCGGCATGCCGCCGTAGTCGCCAAAGTGCAGCGGCTGGGACATGCCCATGGCGTCCATGTACCACGGCCGTTCGCCGATGGCGGTGACCGCCAGCGTGCTGGCATCGATCAGCACCGGCGTGAGCAAGTGCGAGGTAAGCTGGGTGCTGCCCTTCATGAATACGGCGTAATGGTGCTCACTGGAAAAGCGCGTGCCGGGGAAGGCGATGAAGTCCGGTAGCATGCCGGGCGCGGCCTTGGCGGCAATCGTCAGCAAATCGCTGGCCGGCGCCCGTTGGGTCAGTGGCGGCGCGTTTTTGTAGGGTTCGATCATGGCGCTGAGGCTGTCCTGGCGCCAGGCGGCGATGATCAGGTCGGCGCACGCACTGATCACGCCGGTGACGCCGACCACCAGCGCCCAGGTCAGCGTGACCACGCCGATCAGGTTATGCAGGTCGAGCCAGCGCAGGCGGGTGGATTTGTCGTGGCGTACGGTGGCGAACTTCAAGCGACGCATGAACGGCAGGTACAGCACCGTGCCCGAGATCATCGCCACTACAAACAGACCCCCCATGAATGCCAGCAGCCACTTGCCCGGCAGGCCGGCGAACATGTCCACATGCAAGCGCAGCAGGAACAAGGTGAACCCACCGTTGGCCGCCGGGGTTTCCACGGCATCACCAGTGCGCGCGTCAAGCATGAAGGTGTGCGACAAATTGGGTTCGGTGCCGGCGGTGGCGGCCATGATCGCGATCACACCGTTCGCATCGTCTTCGTCCCAGGCCAGGTACTGCATGGCTTCGCCGGGGCGATGGGCCTGGGCCCTGGCCACCAGTTGCTCCAGGTTGAGCCGCGGCGTATCGGCGGGCATTTGCGCCAGCTCAGGCTCGTTTCCCAGCAGGTGATCGATCTCGTGGTGAAACACCAGCGGCAGGCCGGTGAGGGCGAGCAGCAGCAGGAACACCGTGCAGATCAGGCTGGTCCAGGTGTGGATGAAGGACCAGCGGCGGATGGTTTTGCTTTTCATCGTCCAGCGCTTACCACTGGTAGGTGGCGCTGGCGACTACGCTGCGTTGGTCGCCGAAGTAGCAGTAGTTGCCATCACAGGTAGAAAGGTAGTCCTTGTTGAACAGATTGGTTGCGTTCAACTTGACCGATGCGCCCTTCAGGCTGTTGTCCAGGCGACCGAGGTCGTAATGCACTGCGCCGTCGAACACGGTGTAGGCATTGGCCTTGCCCAGCCAGGTGTTGGCCTGGTCACCATAAGTATTGCCGGTGTAGCGGGCGCCGAAGCCGATGCCGAAACCATCGAGCGGGCCGGTGTGCCAGGTGTAGTCGGTCCACAGGGAGGCTTGCTGATTGGGCATCAGTTGCAGGCGGTTGCCCTTATGAATACCTTTTTGTACCTCGGACTTGGCCAAGGTGTAGGCGGCGATGACCTTGAGGTTGTCGGTGACGTCAGACACGGCTTCCAATTCCAGTCCTTTGACTTTCACTTCGCCGGTCTGGCTGTTGATTTGCTGGCCGCCTGGGCCGATGGTCGTCACCTGCACATTTTTCTGGGTCAAGTCGTAGACCGCCGCGCTCAGCAGCGTATTCGAGCCGGGCGGCTGGTACTTGACCCCCATTTCCCATTGCTTGCCTTCCGTCGGCTTGAACGTCGTGAGGGCATTGGTATCGGCGTTGCTCGCCGGCTGGAATGATTCGGCGTAGGACAAGTACGGTACGAAGCCCGAGTCGAACACATAGCTCAACGCCGCATTGCCGCTGAAGTGTTTAATGCGGTCAGTGTTGGTCGCATCGCTGTCGTTGAAGTAGGTGGTGCCCTGATGCACCCAATCTTCACGTCCGCCCAAGGTCAGGCGCCAGTTGTCGAGGGCCATCTGGTCTTGTACGTAGAGGCCGGTTTGCACGGTTTTCTGGTTGTAGTCGTAGAAAGGTCGGACGTTGGTCGGGCGAAGAGTCGGAGCGGTGTTGATCGGGTTGAAGATGTTGATGCCTGACGCTGTACCGAATATCGCCCGATAGGAGGTATCGGTGCGTTGGTGATCAAGGCCAAGCAGTAATGTGTGAATGATATCGCCAGTCGCGAAGTCAGCCTGGAAATTGTTGTCCACCGCAAACTGACTGATGTCCTCGTCGACGTTAGTGGTCGAGCGGCTGATATTGCCCGCCGCATCAGCCGGGGAGAACGCAAAGGAACCCACGGTCAGTTGCTGGAATGACAGATCCGACTTTGTGTAGCGAAGATTCTGCTTGAACTGCCAGGTATCGTTGAAGCGATGTTCAAACGCATAACCCAGCGCGTAGTAAGTACGGTCGTAGTATTCGTAATCCGGGTCGCCTAAGTTCTTGTGGTGGGAAACTTCACCCAAGGGCGATTTGATCTTGGTCCCCTGAATCGGCAGGAATTGGCTGGTAGTGCCCGTATCGTCGCGGGTGAATTGCGAGAGGAAGGTCAGCTTTGTATCCGGATCAATATTCCAAGTCAGGCTCGGCGCAATGTTGTAGCGCTTGTTGTCAATGTGATCGACCTGGGTGCCGGCATCCCGCACCACACCGCTGAGGCCATATAGGAACTGGCCTTCATCATCGATCTTGCCGGTGCTGGCGAAGTTGATCTGGCGGTAGTTGTCGCTGCCGTATTGCACCTGGATGGCATGGCTGGACTCTTCGCTGGGACGGCGGCTGACCATGTCCAGCAGACCGCCGGGCGGGGTCTGGCCATACACCGACGAAGCCGGGCCACGCAGCAGGGCGAGGCGGTCCAGGTTCCAGGTTTCGGCTTTCGGGTTGGCGTACACGCCGCGTGGCAATGGCAGGCCATCGAGGAACTGGGTCGGTTCGAAGCCGCGCACGCGCATCCAGTCGTAGCGGGTGTCGCTGCCATAGCTGGCGGACACGATGCCCGGCATGTATTTCACCGCGTCGTCCAGGTTCTGCACGTTGCGGTCCTGCATCTGCGCGCGGGTGGCGACAGAGATCGAACGCGGCGCTTCGACCAGGGCGGTGTCGGTCTTGGTGCCGGCGGCGGTGCGCGTGGCCAGGTAGCCTTGGACCGGGCCCCAGGCGGTTTCCTGGCTGCCGTCCTGGCCGGTGATGTTGGTCACCGGCAGCGCCATCACGCCCTCCGGGACCGCCACCAAGGTATATGTCCCCGCACTGGTCTGCTCCAGTTGCAGGCCGGTGCCACGCAGTGCTTCACGCAGCGCGCCCGGCGCGTCGAACTGGCCCTGGACCGGCGCCGAGGTCTTGCCTGCGGCAAGCGCCGGGCTGAGGGTCAGCGCCAGGCCGCCCTGGCTGGCGATCTGGTTCAGGGTGGTGGCCAGGGGCGCTGCAGGCAGGTTGTACGCACGCACGCTGGACGCCTGCTCGGCGGCGATCAGCAATGGGCTGGCGAGCGGTGCGCTGAGGGCAATGGCCACGGCTAACAGGCTGGGGCGCAACAAGGTGTCTAGCGTGCGGGACATAGGGCGGCTCCTGAATGGAAATATTTCTCAATTGCCTAGGTGCCGAACGAGAATCGAAAAGTGATAGGGCTGGGTGAAAATATTTTCTCCCTTGGGTATTTGAGGTCTTCCTCAGGGCCTCTTCGCGAGCAAGCCCGCTCCCACATTCGACCGCGTTCTACCTGAAAAAACGCGGTCAAATGTGGGAGCGGGCTTGCTCGCGAAAGCGGTAGCTCAGGCAGCGCAAAACCTAAGGCGTGCCCTTGACCACCACCCACCACGGCGTGCGCTGCTCGATCTGCACCGCCAGGGTCGGCAGCAGCGCATTCAACGCCAGGGTGGTGTCGTGCAGCGGGAAGCTGCCGGTGATGCGCAGGTCTGCCACGGCCTTGTCCACACCCAGGTAACCGGTGCGGTAGCGGCTGAGCTCCGCGACCACATCGCCCAGGCGGGCGTTGTCCACCACCAGCATGCCGCGGGTCCAGGCATCGGTGGCGGGGGTGACGGCAAGCGCAGGGCCGAGGCCGTCGCTGCGCATCAGCACTTGCTGGCCGGCCTTGAAGATCTGTTCCTGGTGCAGCGCCTCGGGCTGGGCGGCGACGGCCGATTGCAGCACGCTCAAGCGCGTGGCGTCGTCTTCGCGCTTGACGATAAACCGCGTGCCCAACGCGCGCAGGCTGCCGTCGCGGGTCTGCACGTAGAACGGGCGCGTATCGTTGTGGCCGGTTTCGACCAGGATTTCGCCTTCCTGTAACACGATCAGTCGACGTTTTTCATCAAAGCGCACGTCGATTGCACTGTGGGTGTTGAGGTTGACCAGGGTGCCGTCCGCCAGTTTCAGCGTGCGCTGCTCGCCGGTGGCGGTGCGCTGGTCGGCCAGCCAGTAATGGATCGGCACATAACGCTCGCCGGCAAACAACGCCAGGCCAATGACCAGTGCGATGCTCGCCAGGCCGCTGCCCAGCTTGCGCATCCGCTGGCGAATACCCTGGCGCGACTGCAGCAGCGCCGCCCGCGCCGGGCCTGAAGCGGCGCTGAAACGCTGGTCGAGCATGCCCAGTTGGCGCCAGGCGCGCGCATGCTCCTCATGGCTGGCGAGCCATTTGGCGAATTCTTCGCGCTCAACCAGGCTGCCGTCGCCCGAATCAAGGGACAGTTGCCAGGCAATCGCGGCATCCAGTACGCGGGCCGAGACCGGCTTGGAACTGATCATCACTGTGGCTCGCCATACAGGGCGATATAGCACTGGCGAATGCCCTGGGCCAGGTATTGACGCACGCGCGGCACGGACACGCCCAGATGCTGGGCGATCTGCGCATGGCCCATGCCATCGAGGCGGTTGTAGAGGAAGGCGGCGCGGGCCTTGCTCGACAACTTGCCGAGCAGGCGGTCGATGGCCTTGAGGTCTTCGAGTATCAGCTGTTGCTGTTCAGGAGAAGGGTGTTCACTTTCCGGGATCAGCATCAGTTCGGTGAGGTAGGCCTGTTCCAGGGCGGCGCGACGGAAATAGTCGAACAACAGGCCCTTGGCGATGGCCACCAGAAACGCCCGGGGTTCGCGGGGTTCGCGTAACTCGTCACGGCCCAGCAGGCGCATGAAGGTGTCCTGGCTCAAGTCTTCGGCGCGACTCGGGCAGGCTACGTTTCGCCGAAGCCAGGCCAATAGCCAGCCACGATGATCGCGATACAACGCGCCAACGAGCTCACTGTGTGGGTTCTGGACCGACGACAAGGCATCACCGAATAAACAAGAGGTTTAAACTAACGAGAATTATTCGCGATTGTGTCAGAGGCGTGCAGTGGGCGCAATTGGCGTCTGTCGGGAGATGACGTTAAAACGATGGCGCCTGTCTGCGCCGTTTCCATTGGCTCAAACGCTCTTGCAGCGCCTGTGGCGAGTCGATGTGCTGCTGGCGCGCGCGGCTCAACAGGATCAGCATCAGTTCCGCGGTGGCCAGGGCATCGGCGCTGGCGTGATGGCGCTCGCCCACGTGCAGGTTGAAGTGGTTGACCCAATCGTCCAGCCCGGCCTCGCGCAAAGGCACATCGGGACACAGCAGAGGGGCGATGTCGGCAACATCGAGAAACGTATGGGTCAGGCGATAACCCAGGCTGTCCTTGAGCGCCCGGCACAACATGTGTTGATCGAATGGCGCGTGAAACGCGAGCAGCGGGCTGTCGCCGACGAACTCCATGAAGTCCAGCAGCGCCTCCACCGGGTCGCTGCCGGCCGCAATCGCACTGGGGCCGAGGCCGTGGATCAATACGCTGGGGCTGAGTTTGGTTTCAGCGCGTTGCAGGGTGCGCTCGAAGAGTTGGGAGAAATCCACCGCGCCGTCTTCGATCACCACCGCGCCAATGGACAGCACCTGGTCACGGTTGAGGTTCAGCCCGCTGGTTTCCAGGTCCAACACGACCCAACGCTGGTCGCGCAAGCAGCCGTCACCCAGGGCGATGGGCTTGCGCAGTTGCTCCAGGCGATTGAGTTGTGCGCTGTCGAGCCCGGGCTTTTTCGTACGCAGCCAACTGAACAGGCTCACAACTGATACCGCAACGTCAGGCTGCTTTGCAGGCGTTGAGCCTGACGCAGGGATTCACGCAGGATGCGCCGGTCCAAGTGGTTGAGGCTGTCCGGGTCAACGCGATTGGAATACGGCTGGTTCTCGCGGGTTTGCAGCTGGTGCTGCTGCATGCGGGTTTGCTGGATAAAGTGGTAGGCCTCTTCATAGGCGGCGCCGTCCAAGGGCTCGATCACTTCCTTGATCACCAGTTGGCGCAGGCGCTCCAGGGTGTTATTAGCGTGGACGCCGTTGGCCAGGGCCAGCAGGCGCGCGCCGTCGACAAAAGGCGTCAGGCCTTGCACCTTCAGGTCGAGAGTGGCTTTTTCGCCGCCTTTACGCGTCAGCACAAACTCGCGGAAACGTCCTACAGGCGGCCGCTGGCGCAACGCGTTCTCAGCCAGCATGCGCTGGAACAAGCGGTTATCCGCGATCTGGTCGAGAATGCCCTGGCGCAGTTGTTCGCAGCCACGTTCATCGCCCCACACCACGCGCAAGTCGAAATAAATGCTGGAGCCCAGCAGATTCTCCGGCGTCGCCTCACGAATGAATGCCGCAAACCGCCGCGCCCATTCAGCCCGCGACAAACACAATTGCGGGTTGCCGGCCATGATATCGCCCTTGCACAGGCTGAACCCGCACAGCGCCAGGCTCTGGTTGATCTGCTGCGCCAGCGGCAACAGCAGGCCACGTATCGCCTCTGCTTCGCCCGCATCCTTGGCGTCAAACAGAATGCCGTTGTCCTGGTCGGTGTACAGCGTCTGCTCGCGGCGGCCTTCGCTGCCAAAGCACAGCCAACTGAACGGCACGCCGGGGTCGCCTTTTTCGGCGAGGGTCAATTCGATCACCCGGCACACGGTGTGATCGTTGAGCAGGGTAATGATGTGGGTGATCTGGGTGGAGGATGCACCGTGGGCCAGCATGCGCTCCACCAGTTGGCCGATCTCGCCGCGTATCGCCACCAGGTTGTCCACCCGCGGCGCGTTACGGATGGTACGCGCCAGGTGCACCAGGTCGACACGCTGCAGGGAAAACAGATCGCGTTCAGACACCACGCCACACAGGCGCTGGTCCTTGACCAGGCACACATGGGCGATATGCCGTTCGGTCATGGCGATGGCGGCGTCGAAGGCGCTGTGGTCCGGTGTCAGGAAGAACGGCGCCTGGGTCATATGACCTTCGATGCCTTGGCTGAAGTTGTCGGTGCCATCGGCCACCACTTGCCGTAAGTCGCGCAGGGTGAAAATCCCCAGCGGCGCCTTGTGCTCATCGACAATCACAATGCTGCCGACCTGCTGTTCATGCATCAGCGTCACCGCTTCGCGCAGCGGCGTGGCCGGGCTGCACGTCACCGGGTGGCGCATGGCCAATTCGCCCAGACGTGTGTTCAGGGAATACTGGGTCCCGAGGGTTTCCACGGCTTTTTGCTGAACTTGCTGATTGACCTGGTCCAGCAGGCTGCTGACACCGCGCAGGGCGAAGTCGCGGAACGGGCTGGAAAGCGCGAACAGCTTGATAAAGGCCGGTTTGTTCAACTGCAGGCAGAAGGTGTCTTCGGCGGCCTTGTGCTCGGTGCGCGTCGCCCGTTCACCCAGCAGGGCCGCGAGGGGAAAGCATTCGCCGGTGGTGATTTCAAAGGTGGTTTCGGCGGCTTCCAACCCGGGCCGCTCACCGACGACCCGGCCTTGCTTGACGATATAAAAGTGTTCAACCGGCCCGCCCGACGGCTTGAGGATGCTGTCACCGGGACCATAGAAGCGTAGCTGGCACTGTTCCACCAGAAACGCCAGGTGGGCGTTTTCCATCTGGTTGAAGGGCGGGAAGCGCTGCAGAAACTGCAGGGTACCGTGGATGTTTTGCAACACAGCAGTTTTCCCCGCCTGGGCGAAGGCATCAGCTTTACTCATAACAGTGGCCGCATTTTTTTGTCGTTATCGTCCCTCATGGTCGACCCCCGCGCGGCGGGTGCCCATTGGACGTAAGTCTAGGTCGATACAAAAGGCACGCACCTAAGGAAAAACCTTACACGACTATCGTCCGAACCCCGTATAACGCCCACTAGGCAAACTTTCCGACGAAGTGCACATTGATCGCCCTTGCGCAGATGTCTGACGAGTGTGCTGCGAGATTGAATAGAACTGTTGAGAAGCGTATGTCCGACCACGATATTTTGAGCGATGCCGAGCGCGAGGCGCTGAGCGCCGTGATGCTGGAGCCAGATCTACCGCCCCAACGCGTGTTGATTGTTGACGACGACAAGGATGCGCGTGAACTGCTGGCGGAGATCCTGGGGCTGGACGGTATTCGCTGCATGACCGCCGACAGTGGCGAGGCGGCGTGGGATTTGTTGAAGTCCAGCAGCTCCATCGGTCTGCTGATCACCGACCTGCGCATGGCGCCCAGCAATGGTCTGGAACTGATAAGACAAGTGCGTGAATCTACCCGCGCGGCGCTGCCGATCATCATCATGTCCGGGGACGCGGAAGCGCCGGATGTGATCGATGCGATGCATTTGAGCGTGGTGGATTTTTTGCTCAAGCCCATTGATAGCGTGAAGTTGGCGAAGTTGGTGAAGCGGGAGTTGGGGATGGATTCCTGAATTTTTGAATGACTGTGCCGGCCTCTTCGCGGGCAAGCGTCAGTCCATTCACCACAACACCCGAAAAAAAGCCCCGATCTTGCGATCAGGGCTTTTTCATTTACAGGCTGTTTTTAGCCTTGAACTCCCGACGCCGACGATGCAACACCGGCTCGGTATACCCATTGGGCTGTTTAGTCCCTTCAATCACCAACTCCACCGCCGCCTGGAATGCGATATTGCTGTCGAAATCCGGCGCCAGCGGGCGATACAACGCATCACCGGCATTCTGACGGTCCACCACCGGCGCCATGCGCTTGAGGCTTTCCATCACCTGGGCTTGAGTGACGACACCGTGACGCAGCCAGTTGGCAATGTGCTGGCTGGAGATGCGCAGGGTGGCGCGGTCTTCCATCAGTCCCACATCGTTGATGTCCGGCACTTTCGAACAGCCGACGCCCTGGTCGATCCAGCGCACCACATAACCGAGGATGCCCTGGGCGTTGTTGTCCAGCTCGTTGCGGATTTCTTCGTCGGACCAATCGGTGTTGCTGGCCAGGGGGATCGTCAGGATGTCGTCCACCGAGGCGCGTTCGCGCTTGGCCAGTTCGGCCTGGCGGGCGAAGACATCCACCTTGTGATAGTGCAACGCATGCAGGGCCGCTGCCGTTGGCGAGGGGACCCAGGCGGTGTTGGCGCCGGCCAAGGGGTGGGCGATTTTCTGCTCGAGCATCAACGCCATCAGGTCGGGCATTGCCCACATGCCTTTACCGATCTGCGCGCGACCTTGCAGGCCGGTGCTCAGGCCGATATCGACGTTCCAGTTTTCGTAGGCGCCAATCCACTTCTCCGATTTCATCGCCGCCTTGCGCACCATCGCGCCGGCTTCCATGGAGGTGTGGATCTCGTCGCCGGTACGGTCGAGGAAGCCGGTGTTGATAAACACCACGCGCTCGCTGGCGGCCTTGATGCACGCCTTGAGGTTGACCGTGGTGCGGCGCTCCTCGTCCATGATCCCGACTTTCAGCGTGTTGCGCGGCAGGTTCAGCACGTCTTCGATGCGGCCGAACAGCTCGTTGGTGAACGCCACTTCTTCCGGGCCGTGCATCTTCGGTTTCACGATGTACACGGAACCGGTGCGGCTGTTCTTGCGCGTGTTGTTGCCGTTGAGGCTGTGGATCGCCGCCAGGCTGGTGAGCAGGCCGTCGAGGATGCCTTCCGGTACTTCGTTGCCGTCTTTGTCGAGGATCGCGTCGATGGTCATCAGGTGACCCACGTTACGCACGAACAGCAGCGAACGGCCGTGCAGCGTCACGTCGTTGCCGTCCACACCGGTGTAAACGCGGTCGGCGTTCATGGTGCGGGTGAAGGTCTTGCCGCCCTTGGCCACTTCTTCAGCCAGGTCGCCCTTCATCAGGCCGAGCCAGTTGCGGTAGATCACCACTTTGTCGTCGGCATCGACGGCGGCGACGGAGTCTTCGCAGTCCATGATGGTGGTCAGCGCGGCTTCCATCAGCACATCCTTGATGCCGGCGGCGTCGGTCTGGCCGACCGGGGTGCTGGCGTCGATCTGGATTTCGAAGTGCAAGCCGTTGTGTTTGAGCAGGATCGCAATCGGCTCGGCCGCGGGGCCCTGGAAACCGATGAACTGGGCGTCGTCGCGCAGGCCGCTGTTGCTGCCGCCCTTCAGGCTGACGATCAGCTTGCCATCGACGACCTTGTAGCCGGTCGACTCGACGTGGCTGCCGGCGCTGAGCGGCGCGGCTTCGTCGAGAAACGCACGGGCGAAGGCGATGACCTTGTCGCCGCGTACCTTGTTATAGCCCTGGCCCTTCTCGGCGCCGTCGGCTTCGCTGATGGCGTCGGTGCCGTACAGCGCGTCATACAGCGAACCCCAGCGCGCATTCGAGGCGTTGAGGGCGAAACGGGCGTTCATGACCGGTACCACCAACTGGGGGCCGGCCATGCGCGCGATTTCGTCGTCGACGTTTTGGGTCGTGGCCTCAAAGTCCGGGGCTTGCGGCAGCAGGTAGCCAATGTCTTGCAGGAAGGCCTTGTAGGCCACCGGGTCGTGAGCCTTGCCTGCGTGAGTCTGGTGCCAGGTGTCGATCCGCGCTTGGAAGGCGTCGCGTTTGGCGAGCAGGGCTTTGTTCTTCGGGGCCAGGTCGTGGATGACCTTGTCGGCGCCGGCCCAGAACTGCTCGGCGGTGATGCCGGTGCCGGGAATGGCTTCGTTGTTCACGAAGTCGAACAGGACTTTGGCGACCTGCAGGCCACCGACTTGAACGTGTTCAGTCATCTCTTGCCTCACTCTGCGGAGCTTATGCGCTGTTTCGGATTTTCATTATGTAGTGCACGGGTTGGCATACTACATCATGACTTGCGGTTGTGAAAATTAGACTAAATACGTCGTTTAGCGACCCACTTTGGTCGTACGGTCACAGCGGAGAACCGGATGTTCTCAAAAAACTATTGGATTGTTCCAGATAAATATAAAAATGGTACACGATTTGTTTTCGAGGGCGCCTGCGTCCACCTTGTAGATTGAATTCCAGAGGGCAACGCCATGGACCATCTTGTACTCACAATTATCGCCGCCGACAAACCCGGCCTGGTTGAACGCATCGCGCAGAACATTGCCGCCCACGGTGGCAACTGGCTGGAAAGCCGAATGGCGCATATGGCCGGGCAGTTTGCCGGGATCCTGCGTGTCAGTGTGCCTGCCGAGAACCGTCAGGCGTTGGTGGGTGCGCTGGAGGATTTATCCACACACGGCATTCGCGTGCTGGTGGGTGAGGGCAGCAGCGGCCAGGCCTCCGCGTCCAAGTCGATCGTGATGACACTGGTAGGCAACGACCGCGCCGGCATCGTGCGCGAGATCACTGCGCTGTTAAGCAAGCAGGGCGTCAACCTGGAGCGTTTGAGTACCGATGTACGTCCGGCGCCGATGAGCGGCGATCCGCTGTTCAGCGCCGAAGCTTTGCTGCAGGTGCCGTCGACATTATCCCTGGATGACTTGCAGCAATCCCTGGAAACCCTGGCGGACGACTTGATGGTGGAACTGCGCAACGAGGAATAACCCACCTACCCGGTTATGCATGCAAATCTTGCATGGGCCTGTGGATAACCTTGGGGTGGATGTCTGCAAGCCATTTAGACAGAGGCTTGCAGAGCTCTGAGCATTTTTTGATCAGCGTTTGCGCACGCTCAACCAGATATCCACGCTGTACACCACCAAGCCCGCCCAGATAAAGGCGAAGGCGGTCAGCGTGCTTGGCGCCAGGTGTTCGCCGAACAGCAGCACGGCTTCCAGCAGCACCAGGGTGGGCGCTACGTACTGCAAGAAGCCCAGTGCGGTGTAGGGCAAATGCCGCGCGGCAGCGTTGAAACACACCAGAGGGATCAGCGTCACCGGGCCTGCGGCTACCAACCACCAAGCCTCGGAGGTACTCCAGAATTCCAGCTGTGCGCTATGCGCCGTCGGGTTGAACAGCAACCAGGCCACGGCAATCGGCACCAGCATCCAGGTTTCCACCACCAGCCCCGGCAGGGCTTTCACCGGCGCCTGTTTACGGATCAGCCCATAGAAGCCAAAGGTCAGCGCCAGCACCAGCGACACCCATGGCAAGCTGCCCACTTGCCACACTTGTTGCGCCACACCCACCGCGGCCAACCCGACGGCTACCCATTGCAGGCGGCGCAGGCGCTCGCCGAGCAGCAGCATGCCCAGCAGGACGTTGACCAGTGGATTGATGTAGTAACCCAGGCTCGCTTCCAGCATGCGTCCGGTGTTTACCGACCAGACATAGGTCAACCAGTTAGCCGCGATCAACGAACCGCTGAGGGCCAGGATCGCCAGGCGCTTGGGGTTGTCGCGCAACTCGCGGAACCAGCCGGGGTGTTTCCAGACCATCAGCAGCAAACCGCCGAACAGCGCCGACCAGAGCACCCGATGCACGATGATTTCGGCGGCGGGTACGCTGGCGATGGCTTTGAAGTAAAGCGGGAACAGGCCCCAGATGACATAGGCGCTCAGGCCCAGGATGTAACCCTTGCGGGGGTTGGCGGCTTGCATGCGGAATCCTTGCTTAGGCAGCTAACAAAGCGCGATTGTAAGGATATTTGGCGACCAATGGGATCTGCTTTCTGTGGGAGCCGGGCTTGCCCGCGATGCAGGCGCCTCGGTTGTGCAGGCATACCGAGGTGATGCTATCGCGGGCAAGCCGGCTCCCACAGAAAAGCAGTCAGAAGAGTTTCAGCGGCTCTTCATTCAGCGCCGACAGTTGCTCGCGCAACGCCAGCACCTGATCGCCCCAATAACGTTCGCTGCCAAACCACGGGAAGCTGTGAGGGAACGCCGGGTCATCCCAGCGTCGGGCCAGCCAGGCGCTGTAGTGCATCAGGCGCAGGGCGCGCAGCGGTTCGATCAGCGCCAATTCACGTGGATCGAAGTCGTGGAATTCCTGGTAGCCATCCATCAATTCCGACAACTGGCCCAGGCATTCCTGACGGTCTCCGGCGAGCATCATCCACAAGTCCTGCACCGCCGGGCCCATGCGGCAGTCATCCAGGTCGACGATATGAAACATTTCGTCGCGGCACATCATGTTGCCGGGGTGGCAGTCGCCGTGCATGCGGATGTTCTTGTGCGGCGTGGCCTTGTACACCTCTTCCACACGCTTGAGCAGGTCGCGGGCCACGGACTCGTAGGCCGGCAGCAGGCTCTTGGGAATGAAGTTGCCTTCCAGCAGGGTGGTGAGGGAGTCATGACCGAAGTTCTTCACCCCCAAGGCTTCGCGGTGTTCGAACGGGCGGGTCGAACCCACCGCATGCAAACGGCCCAGCAATTGCCCAAGACGGTAAAGCTGATCGAGGTTGCCCGGCTCCGGCGCACGGCCACCACGGCGGGGAAACAAGGTGAAGCGGAAACCGGCGTGTTCGAACAGGCTCGCGCCGTTGTGGATGAGCGGCGCCACCACCGGCACTTCGCATTCAGCCAGTTCGAAGGTGAAGCGGTGTTCTTCGAGGATCGCTTCGTTGGTCCAACGTTGCGGGCGATAGAACTTGGCGATCAGCGGCTCGGCGTCTTCGATGCCCACTTGGTAGACGCGGTTTTCGTAGCTGTTGAGCGCCAGGATGCGAGCATCGCTGAGGAAGCCGATACTTTCGACAGCGTCGAGCACCAGGTCGGGGGTGAGCGTTTCAAACGGATGGGCCATGCGAACTCCTGCGCGCAGCAGGTCGCCGCGTCCGGCCCGGTATGGTAACGCACCAAGGCGCAGATAGGTGGTGGCTGTGCGGACGCCTTCGCGAGCAAGCCCGCTTGTGTCTTGGGCAAGGATTAGACTGTGGGTGAGAGCGGTGAGTGGCAAGCTGAATGCCCGGAGTGCTTAAAG
>NZ_JACCQQ010000027.1:0-79717 GCF_014268345.1 Pseudomonas sp. SWRI18 | reverse complement strand
GTGTGGGGTTTCCCCATGTGAGAGTAGGTCATCGTCAAGATTAAATTCCGAAACCCCATTTGCGAAAGCAGATGGGGTTTTGTTTTGGGCGCTCGGAAAAACATGAGTGAATTCATCGCAGTCGTCTTGAGGTTAACCTTCGGCCTTTCTATGCAATGCCCTTGCGCATGGCTATCATGCGTGCCTCATTGTGAGGCGATACTTGCATGCTGACGTTGTTAAAGCTTTTGAAAGATGGCCGATTCCATTCCGGAGAAGCACTTGGCGCCGCCTTGGGCGTCAGTCGCAGTGCTGTCTGGAAGCAGCTCCAGCATCTCGAGGCTGAGTTGAATTTGCCCATCCATAAAGTTCGTGGCAAGGGGTATCAATTGGCATCGCCGCTGGTGTTTTTGAATGCCGAGAACATAGCGCTGAATGCGCCCTCCTTGGAATGGCCTATACATATCTCTGACTCGATTGACTCCACGAATACCGAAGGCTTGCGCCTGGCGGATTCAGGATGTCCAGCGCCATTTCTAGTACTTGCGGAGCAGCAAACAGCAGGGCGAGGCAGGAGAGGACGGAAGTGGGTTAGTCCTTACGCACAGAATGTCTACTACAGCCTCGTCTTGCGTATCGAATCGGGTCTTAGCCAGTTGGAAGGCCTGAGCCTTGTCGTGGGCTTGGCCGTCATGCGGGCATTGCGCGAATCGGGCGTGCAGGGGGCAGCACTGAAGTGGCCAAATGATGTGTTGGTGGGGCAGAAAAAAATTGCCGGTATTTTGCTCGAATTGGTAGGAGACCCTGCTGACATCTGTCACGTTGTCCTCGGAATAGGTATTAACGTGAATATGCGCAGGGCTGACGAGGTGGACCAGCAATGGACCTCGGTACAGCTTGAAACGGGCTCTCCCGTTGACCGGAATGCTTTAGTGGCACAACTGAGCATGCAGCTACAGGCCTATCTAGAACGCCATAAGATGGATGGTTTTGTCTCGCTCCAGGAAGAGTGGGAGCAAAACCACGCATGGCAGGGACGATCGGTATCCCTCATTGCGGGTGTCAACCAGATTGATGGAGATGTGCTGGGCGTAGATCATCAGGGTGCACTGCGGTTGAGCGTGAATGGTGTTGAGAAAATATACAGTGGTGGTGAGTTAAGCCTGAGGTTGCGTGATGATTCTTGAGCTCGACTGTGGGAATAGCTTTATCAAATGGCGTGTACTGGATTCGGAAAAGGCTACTGCCTCGGCAGAGGGCATCGTAGGTTCCGATCTGGCATTGATTGAAAGCCTGGTCGCGCTTCCCGGATTGCTGCTGACACGCTGCCGGTTGGTAAGTGTTCGTGCGCTGGAAGAAACAAGCAAACTGGTGGCGGCGCTGCATGAGGCATTCGGCGTGACCGTCTCCTGCGCGGCTCCGGCGCGACAGGTGGCTGGAGTGCGTAACGGCTACGAAGACTTCGAGCGCTTGGGTCTTGATCGCTGGTTAGCGATGCTGGGTGGATTCAAGCTGGCGCAAGGTGCTTGTCTGGTGCTCGATTTTGGTACGGCGGCAACTGCGGACTTTATTGCGGCAGATGGTGAGCACTTGGGCGGCTTCATTTGTCCGGGTATGCCTCTCATGCGCAACCAGCTGCGAACGCACACGCGTAAGATACGCTACGACGACGCGTCTGCGGAAAGAGCCCTGGAGCGCCTCTCTCCGGGTCGCACGACGGTAGAGGCGGTAGAGCGGGGCTGTACGCTGATGCTCAGGGGGTTTGTGCTGACGCAGTTGGAGTTGGCCCGAGGTTACTGGGGTGATGACTTCACCGTATTCCTTACCGGCGGAGATGCTGAATTGGTGTCGGATGCAGTGCCCCAGGCACGACTCGTTCCTGACCTGGTGTTTGTCGGTTTGGCGATGGCGTGCCCTTTATCCTGAGGTGATTATGCGTTGGCTGTTTCTGCTTTTACTGGTCCTTAACGCCTTCTATTACATTTGGCATCAGCAAGAAGCACCACTGCGCGCCAAGGATGTCACGCCTTTGAGCCTTTACAAGGGTTCCCAGCAAGATATTCGCCTGCTGAGCGAGTCATCTGATGCTGTGGTGCGTCGAGATCGCGCGCGCGCGGCTGATGCGCAAAATACCTGCCTGTACATCGGCGGCTTTGCAGATGAGCGTCAAGCGCAGGTCCTTGAGCAACGGCTCACCAGCCTGGATATAAAGGTCAAGGTTCAGTTGCTGAATACTGCTGACGCTTCCGGCTATTGGCTTCGCATAGCCCCTGAAAGCAGGCGCCTGGCTGACGATCTGTCCTTTGAAAACCTTGCTAAGGAATTCAACGAGTTAAAACACAAAATAATGTTGTGCGAAGGCGTTGCAACTCTCGGATAGTTTGCATAGAATGGCGCCCGCTTCGCAGCGAAGACCTTTAAGGTCTAAGGTGCAAAGCGTAGGTCAACGCAGCTAACCTCATATTTTTTATGAGAAAATGCTTGACAGAAGGCCGGCGTGATGTAGAATGCCGGCTCGCTTAGGAGGGGTTCCCGAGCGGCCAAAGGGATCAGACTGTAAATCTGACGTCTACGACTTCGAAGGTTCGAATCCTTCCCCCTCCACCATTTTAGCGTGAGCTGCAAGCTCCGCGGGTATAGTTTAGTGGTAGAACCTCAGCCTTCCAAGCTGATGATGCGGGTTCGATTCCCGCTACCCGCTCCAAGTTTGCAGGTTGTGCAGTGTGTTTTGCTCTTGTAGCTCAGTTGGTAGAGCACACCCTTGGTAAGGGTGAGGTCAGCGGTTCAAATCCGCTCAAGAGCTCCATATAACAAGGCAGATATGAAAATATCTGCCTTTGTTTTAACGGTCGCCTTGGCTTGATTGTGTTGTGCCTGATATTGCTGGGCGATCAAGTCTCTTGGGGTTGGCTGTTGTAAAGTCTTTTTCAGGCCTGCATAATGGTCGGCCTGATTTTGTTTTAGGTCAGTAGCTCAATTGGCAGAGCGACGGTCTCCAAAACCGTAGGTTGGGGGTTCGATTCCCTCCTGACCTGCCAGATTCACGTGGTGTGTCTGGCTTTCTTTTCACAGGATCTTCATAGATGACTCCTAAGGCTGAAGCTCAAAGCTCTCGTTTCGATCTGGTCAAGTGGCTCGCAGTAGTCGCCTTGGTGGTCGTAGGCGTTGTCGGCAATCAGTACTATTCTGCTTCGCCGATCCTGTACCGTGTCCTCGCTTTGCTCGCCCTCGCTGCTGTAGCTGCCTTTGTTGGCCTGCAGACTGCCAAAGGCAAGTCTTTTGCGGTCCTGGTGAAGGAAGCTCGCACCGAAATACGTAAAGTCGTTTGGCCGACTCGCCAAGAAACCACGCAGACCACGTTGATCGTTGTGGCTGTTGTTCTGGTTATGGCGTTGCTGTTGTGGGGGCTTGATTCCCTGCTCGGCTGGCTTGTTTCCTTGATTGTTGGCTAAGGGTGTCCCGTGGCTAAGCGTTGGTACGTTGTGCATGCTTACTCGGGTTACGAGAAGCATGTTATGCGCTCTTTGCTGGAGCGCGTAAAGCTCGCAGGCATGGAAGATGGCTTCGGCGAAATTCTGGTTCCCACTGAAGAAGTGGTTGAAATGCGCAATGGCCAGAAGCGCAAAAGCGAACGCAAGTTCTTTCCTGGCTACGTGCTGGTACAGATGGACATGAACGAAGGTACTTGGCACTTGGTCAAGGACACTCCTCGTGTCATGGGTTTCATTGGCGGTACCGCTGATAAGCCTGCTCCTATCACCGACAAAGAGGCGGAAGCGATTCTGCGTCGTGTTGCTGATGGTAGCGACAAGCCCAAGCCGAAGACGCTTTTCGAGCCGGGTGAGGTTGTTCGTGTCACAGATGGTCCGTTTGCTGATTTCAACGGCACTGTCGAAGAAGTTAACTACGAAAAGAGCCGGATCCAAGTGGCGGTGCTCATTTTCGGTCGCTCTACTCCGGTAGAGTTGGAGTTCAGCCAGGTCGAGAAGGTCTAGCTGAGAAAGCATCCCAACCCCGCAGCCCTAGGCTGTGGGGTTTTGTCGTCACTGGGATAAACGCGCAAGTAACCGGGGAGCCTTTCGAGGCGTTCGAACCCGTAATTGGAGTGCCTCATGGCCAAGAAGATTACCGCTTACATCAAACTGCAAGTGAAGGCCGCACAGGCCAACCCTAGCCCACCCGTCGGCCCAGCTCTGGGTCAGCACGGCGTGAACATCATGGAATTCTGCAAGGCCTTCAACGCCCGTACCCAGGGTATTGAGCCAGGTCTGCCGACTCCAGTGATCATTACTGTATACAGCGACCGTAGCTTCACTTTCGAAACCAAGTCGACTCCGGCTTCGGTTTTGCTGAAGAAAGCTGCCGGTCTGACCAGCGGTTCCGCTCGTCCGAACACCGTTAAGGTTGGCACCGTAACCCGTGCTCAGCTGGAAGAAATCGCGAAAACCAAAAACGCGGATCTGACTGCAGCTGATATGGATGCAGCCGTGCGTACCATCGCCGGTTCTGCTCGTAGCATGGGCCTTAACGTGGAGGGTGTGTAATGGCTAAGCTGACCAAGCGCCAAAAGGCTATCGCCGGCAAAATCGAAGCAGGCAAGGCCTACAACTTTGTAGACGCTGCTGCCCTGCTGACCGAGCTGTCGACTGTCAAGTTCAGCGAGTCCGTTGACGTTGCTGTAAACCTGGGTGTAGACCCACGTAAATCCGACCAGGTCGTTCGTAGCGCAACTGTGCTGCCACACGGTACTGGCAAGACTGTACGTGTAGCTGTCTTCACCCAAGGCCCTGCAGCTGAAGCTGCTCTGGCCGCTGGCGCCGATCGCGTTGGCATGGATGACCTGGCTGCCGAAATGAAAGGCGGCGACCTGAACTATGACGTCGTTATTGCTTCCCCGGATGCAATGCGCGTTGTAGGTCAATTGGGTCAGATCCTCGGTCCTCGTGGCCTGATGCCTAACCCTAAAGTCGGCACCGTAACGCCAGACGTAGCCACCGCGGTTAAAAACGCCAAGGCTGGTCAGGTTCGTTATCGCACCGACAAAAACGGCATCATTCACACCTCCGTTGGCAAAGTCGGTTTTGATGCCGTCAAGCTGAAGGAAAACGTTGAAGCCCTGATCGCTGATCTCAAGCGTATCAAGCCTGCTTCCTCGAAAGGTATCTACGTCAAGCGCGTTACCCTGAGCACCACTATGGGCCCAGGTCTGGTCATCGACCAAGGCTCGCTGGACGTATAAGACACAGATTGGCGCAAGAGATTGCGCCAATCAAAAAATTGGGGTCCCTGCCTGGCGGGGGCTATCCAAGACCGTAGGCGACGCAAGTCTTAAACCACAAGCCTACGCAGATGGTGCTCCCGGTTCCTTACCGAATCAGACACCAAAACGACATCAGGCCTAGGCCAGATGAAACGGTAACAAGCAGGAGTTAAACCCGTGGCAATTAATCTCGAAGACAAGAAGGCCATCGTCGCTGAAGTCAACGAGGCTGCCAAAGCTGCTCTGTCCGCTGTCGTGGCTGATGCCCGTGGTGTGACAGTAAGCGCTATGACCGGACTCCGTAAAGAGGCTCGTGAAGCTGGCGTATACGTACGTGTTGTACGTAACACCCTGCTCAAGCGCGCTGTTGCTGACACTGAATACAGTGTCCTCAATGACGTGTTCACCGGCCCGACCCTGATTGCCTTCTCCACCGACCATCCAGGCGCTGCTGCCCGTTTGTTCAAAGAGTTCGCAAAGGGTCAGGACAAGTTCGAGATCAAGGCAGCTGCGTTCGAGGGCAAGTTCCTCGCAGCTAACCAAATCGACGTACTGGCAACACTGCCGACCCGTAACGAAGCTATTTCGCAGCTGATGAGCGTGATTCAAGGCGCTACCAGCAAGCTGGCTCGTACTCTGGCTGCAGTTCGCGAGCAAAAAGAAGCTGCCGCAGCCTAACGCTGAGCAAATTCTCTCGCGTATTTTTGTTTATTTCGATGGCCGCGTAGGCCGTCCCCCAATTCAGGAAATACAGCAATGTCTATCTCCCAAGACGATATCCTCAACGCCGTAGCTGAAATGTCGGTTCTGCAGGTTGTTGAGCTGATCAAAGCTTTCGAAGAAAAATTCGGCGTTTCCGCTGCCGCTGCTTCCGCTGGCCCAGCCGCTGTTGCTGCTGTTGCTGAAGAGCAAACCGAATTCAACGTCATGCTGCTGGAAGCTGGCGAGAAGAAAGTAAACGTGATCAAGGCAGTACGTGAGCTGACCGGTCTGGGCCTGAAAGAAGCCAAGGCTGTAGTTGACGGCGCTCCTGCCCAGGTTCTGGAAGCTGTGTCGAAAGACGCCGCTGACAAAGCCAAAGCTACTCTGGAAGAAGCAGGCGCTAAAGTCGAGCTGAAGTAAGCATCGACCTTGCGTCTCCAGCCCAAGCTTTAAGCTGAAGGCTGATGGCTGGTGGCTCTTGCCACCGGCCTTTTTCCGTTCTTGGCTGTCGACTCGGTCGCCGCCATTAACGCGCTGTAGCCACCCGATGCGGTGGTGCAAACCATGGGGTTTGCAAGATTTTCTGGCTGCTCCCGTCGGGAGGGCCAAACAAGCAGGTGACCAAGCTGGGGAACGCTGATGGCTTACTCATATACTGAGAAAAAACGTATCCGCAAGGACTTTAGCAAGTTGCCGGACGTCATGGATGTCCCGTACCTTCTGGCTATCCAGCTGGATTCGTATCGTGAATTCTTGCAGGCGGGAGCGACCAAAGATCAGTTCCGCGACGTGGGCCTGCATGCGGCCTTCAAATCCGTTTTCCCGATCATCAGCTACTCCGGCAATGCTGCGCTGGAGTACGTCGGTTATCGCCTGGGCGAACCGGCATTTGATGTCAAAGAATGCGTGTTGCGCGGTGTTACGTACGCCGTACCTTTGCGGGTAAAAGTCCGCCTGATCATTTTCGACAAAGAATCGTCGAACAAAGCGATCAAGGACATCAAAGAGCAAGAAGTCTACATGGGCGAAATCCCGCTGATGACTGAAAACGGTACCTTCGTTATCAACGGTACCGAGCGTGTAATCGTTTCCCAGCTGCACCGTTCCCCGGGCGTGTTCTTCGACCACGACCGCGGCAAGACGCACAGCTCCGGTAAGCTCCTGTACTCCGCGCGGATCATTCCGTACCGCGGTTCGTGGCTGGACTTCGAGTTCGACCCGAAAGACTGCGTGTTCGTGCGTATCGACCGTCGTCGCAAGCTGCCGGCCTCGGTACTGCTGCGCGCGCTCGGCTATACCACCGAGCAAGTGCTGGATGCCTTCTACACCACCAACGTATTCAGCCTGAAGGATGAAACCCTCAAGCTGGAGCTGATCGCTTCGCGTCTGCGTGGTGAAATTGCCGTCCTGGACATCCAGGATGAGAAGGGCAAGGTCATTGTTGAAGCCGGCCGCCGTATCACCGCGCGCCACATCAACCAGATCGAAAAAGCCGGTCTCAAAGAGCTGGAAGTGCCGCTGGACTACGTCCTGGGTCGCACTACCGCCAAGGTCATCGTTCACCCGGCGACAGGCGAAATCCTGGCCGAGTGCAACACCGAGCTGAACACCGAGATCCTGGCCAAGATCGCCAAGGCTCAGGTCGTTCGCATCGAGACCCTGTACACCAACGACATCGACTGCGGTCCGTTCATCTCCGACACATTGAAGATCGACTCCACCAGCAACCAATTGGAAGCGCTGGTCGAGATCTATCGCATGATGCGTCCTGGTGAGCCACCAACCAAAGACGCTGCCGAGACCCTGTTCAACAACCTGTTCTTCAGCCCTGAGCGCTATGACCTGTCTGCGGTCGGCCGGATGAAGTTCAACCGTCGTATCGGTCGTACCGAGATCGAAGGTTCGGGCGTGCTGTGCAAGGAAGACATCGTTGCGGTCCTGAAGACCCTGGTCGACATCCGTAACGGCAAGGGCATTGTCGATGACATCGACCACCTGGGTAACCGTCGTGTTCGCTGCGTAGGCGAAATGGCCGAGAACCAGTTCCGCGTTGGCCTGGTGCGTGTTGAGCGTGCGGTCAAAGAGCGTCTGTCGATGGCTGAAAGCGAAGGCCTGATGCCGCAAGACCTGATCAACGCCAAGCCAGTGGCTGCCGCGGTGAAAGAGTTCTTTGGTTCCAGCCAGCTCTCGCAGTTCATGGACCAGAACAACCCGCTCTCCGAGATCACCCACAAGCGCCGTGTTTCCGCACTGGGCCCGGGCGGTCTGACCCGTGAGCGTGCAGGCTTTGAAGTTCGTGACGTACACCCGACGCACTACGGTCGTGTTTGCCCGATCGAAACGCCGGAAGGTCCGAACATCGGCCTGATCAACTCCCTGGCTGCTTATGCACGCACCAACCAGTACGGCTTCCTTGAGAGCCCGTACCGTGTGGTGAAGGAAGGTCTGGTTACCGACGAGATCGTGTTCCTGTCCGCCATCGAAGAAGCTGATCACGTGATCGCCCAGGCTTCGGCCACGATGAACGACAAGAAAGTCCTGATCGACGAACTGGTAGCGGTTCGTCACTTGAACGAGTTCACCGTCAAGGCGCCGGAAGACGTCACCCTGATGGACGTATCGCCCAAGCAGGTAGTTTCGGTTGCAGCGTCGCTGATCCCGTTCCTGGAGCACGATGACGCCAACCGTGCGTTGATGGGTTCCAACATGCAGCGTCAAGCTGTACCAACCCTGCGCGCTGACAAGCCGCTGGTAGGTACCGGCATGGAACGTAACGTAGCCCGTGACTCCGGCGTTTGCGTCGTGGCTCGCCGTGGCGGCGTGATCGACTCCGTTGATGCCAGCCGTATCGTGGTTCGTGTTGCCGATGATGAAGTCGAAACCGGTGAAGCCGGCGTCGACATCTACAACCTGACCAAATACACCCGTTCGAACCAGAACACCTGCATCAACCAGCGTCCGCTGGTGCGTAAGGGTGATCGCGTTCAGCGTAGCGACATCATGGCCGACGGCCCGTCCACCGACATGGGTGAACTGGCACTGGGTCAGAACATGCGCATCGCGTTCATGGCCTGGAACGGTTACAACTTCGAAGACTCCATCTGCCTGTCGGAACGCGTTGTTCAAGAAGATCGCTTTACCACGATCCACATCCAGGAACTGACCTGTGTGGCACGTGACACCAAGCTTGGGCCAGAGGAAATCACTGCAGACATCCCGAACGTGGGTGAAGCTGCACTGAACAAGCTGGACGAAGCCGGTATCGTTTACGTAGGTGCTGAAGTTGGCGCAGGCGACATCCTGGTCGGTAAGGTCACTCCGAAAGGCGAGACCCAACTGACTCCGGAAGAAAAACTGCTGCGTGCCATCTTCGGTGAAAAAGCCAGCGACGTTAAAGACACCTCCCTGCGTGTACCAACCGGTACCAAGGGTACTGTCATCGACGTACAGGTCTTCACCCGTGACGGCGTTGAGCGTGATGCTCGTGCACTGTCCATCGAGAAGACCCAGCTCGACGAGATCCGCAAGGACCTGAACGAAGAGTTCCGCATCGTTGAAGGCGCGACCTTCGAACGTCTGCGTTCCGCTCTGGTAGGCCACAAGGCTGAAGGCGGCGCAGGCCTGAAGAAAGGTCAGGACATCACCGACGAAGTCCTCGACGGTCTTGAGCACGGCCAGTGGTTCAAGCTGCGCATGGCTGAAGATGCTCTGAACGAGCAGCTCGAGAAGGCCCAGGCCTATATCGTTGATCGTCGCCGTCTGCTGGACGACAAGTTCGAAGACAAGAAGCGCAAACTGCAGCAGGGCGATGACCTGGCTCCAGGCGTGCTGAAAATCGTCAAGGTTTACCTGGCAATCCGTCGTCGCATCCAGCCGGGCGACAAGATGGCCGGTCGTCACGGTAACAAGGGTGTGGTCTCCGTGATCATGCCGGTTGAAGACATGCCGCACGATGCCAATGGCACCCCGGTCGACGTTGTCCTCAACCCGTTGGGCGTACCTTCGCGTATGAACGTTGGCCAGATCCTCGAAACCCACCTGGGCCTCGCGGCCAAAGGTCTGGGCGAGAAGATCAACCGTATGATCGAAGAGCAGCGCAAGGTCGCAGACCTGCGTAAGTTCCTGCACGAGATCTACAACGAGATTGGCGGTCGCAACGAAGAGCTCGAAACCTTCACCGACCAGGAAATCCTGGACCTGGCGAAGAACCTGCGCGGCGGCGTTCCAATGGCTACCCCGGTGTTCGACGGTGCCAAGGAAAGCGAAATCAAGGCCATGCTGAAACTGGCAGACCTGCCGGAAAGCGGCCAGATGCAGCTGTTCGACGGCCGTACCGGCAACAAGTTCGAGCGCCCGGTTACCGTTGGCTACATGTACATGCTGAAGCTGAACCACTTGGTAGACGACAAGATGCACGCTCGTTCTACCGGTTCGTACAGCCTGGTTACCCAGCAGCCGCTGGGTGGTAAGGCTCAGTTCGGTGGTCAGCGTTTCGGGGAGATGGAGGTCTGGGCACTGGAAGCATACGGTGCTGCTTACACTCTGCAAGAAATGCTCACAGTGAAGTCGGACGATGTGAACGGTCGGACCAAGATGTACAAAAACATCGTGGACGGCGATCACCGTATGGAGCCGGGCATGCCCGAGTCTTTCAACGTGTTGATCAAAGAAATTCGTTCCCTCGGCATCGATATCGATCTGGAAACCGAATAACACGTGACGCGAATCGAGAGCGGGGCCGTTTGGCCCGCTCTCTGCTCCGCCAGGAGGAAAGGCCTTGAAAGACCTACTGAATTTGCTGAAAAACCAGGGTCAAGTCGAAGAGTTCGACGCCATCCGTATTGGATTGGCATCGCCTGAGATGATCCGTTCGTGGTCGTTCGGTGAAGTTAAAAAGCCGGAAACCATCAACTACCGTACGTTCAAACCCGAGCGTGACGGCCTGTTCTGCGCCAAGATCTTTGGCCCGGTCAAGGATTACGAGTGCCTGTGCGGTAAGTACAAGCGCTTGAAGCACCGTGGTGTGATCTGCGAGAAGTGCGGCGTTGAAGTTGCACTGGCCAAGGTTCGTCGTGAGCGCATGGCGCACATCGAGCTGGCTTCGCCGGTTGCCCACATCTGGTTCCTGAAATCGCTGCCGTCCCGTATCGGCTTGCTGATGGACATGACCCTGCGTGATATCGAACGCGTTCTCTATTTCGAGAGCTATGTTGTTATCGATCCAGGCATGACCACCCTTGAAAAAGGTCAGCTGCTCAATGACGAGCAGTACTTCGAAGCGCTGGAAGAGTTCGGCGACGATTTCGATGCCCGCATGGGTGCCGAGGCTGTCCGCGAGCTGCTGCACGCTATCGACCTGGAGCACGAGATTGGCCGTCTGCGTGAAGAAATTCCGCAAACCAACTCCGAAACCAAAATCAAGAAGCTGTCCAAGCGTCTGAAGTTGATGGAAGCCTTCCAGGGTTCCGGCAACTTGCCAGAGTGGATGGTGCTGACCGTTCTGCCGGTTTTGCCGCCAGACCTGCGTCCGCTGGTACCATTGGATGGTGGTCGTTTCGCGACGTCCGACCTCAACGACCTGTACCGCCGCGTGATCAACCGTAACAACCGCTTGAAGCGCCTGCTCGATCTGTCCGCTCCGGACATCATCGTGCGCAACGAAAAGCGTATGTTGCAGGAAGCGGTCGATGCCTTGCTCGACAACGGCCGTCGTGGCCGTGCTATCACCGGTTCCAACAAGCGCCCTCTGAAATCCCTGGCTGACATGATCAAGGGTAAGCAGGGTCGTTTCCGTCAGAACTTGCTCGGTAAGCGTGTTGACTACTCCGGTCGTTCGGTAATTACCGTAGGCCCGACCCTGCGTTTGCACCAGTGCGGTCTGCCCAAGAAGATGGCACTTGAGCTGTTCAAGCCCTTCATCTTCGGCAAGCTGGAAATGCGCGGTCTCGCGACCACCATCAAAGCGGCCAAGAAAATGGTTGAGCGCGAACTGCCAGAGGTTTGGGACGTTCTCGCTGAAGTGATCCGTGAACACCCGGTTCTCCTCAACCGTGCACCGACCCTTCACCGTCTGGGTATCCAGGCGTTTGAACCGGTACTGATCGAAGGCAAGGCTATCCAGCTGCACCCTCTGGTCTGTGCTGCGTACAACGCCGACTTCGACGGCGACCAAATGGCCGTGCACGTACCGCTGACACTGGAAGCCCAGTTGGAAGCGCGTGCGTTGATGATGTCGACCAACAATATTCTGTCGCCAGCCAACGGTGAGCCAATCATCGTTCCGTCGCAGGACGTTGTATTGGGTCTGTACTACATGACCCGTGAAGCGATCAACGCTAAGGGCGAAGGTCGTGTGTTCGCTGACCTGCAGGAAGTTGATCGTGTGTTCCGTGCCGGTGAAGCCGCCTTGCACGCCAAGGTCAAAGTGCGGATCCACGAAACCGTGAACGACCGTGATGGCGGCAGCGTGAGCAACGTTCGTATCGTCGACACCACTGTTGGCCGTGCGCTGTTGTATCAAGTTGTGCCGAAAGGTCTGTCGTACGACGTCGTCAACCTGCCGATGAAGAAAAAGGCTATCTCCAAGCTGATCAACCAATGCTACCGCGTGGTTGGTCTGAAAGAGACCGTGATCTTCGCTGACCAGTTGATGTACACAGGTTTTGCCTATTCGACCATTTCCGGCGTTTCCATCGGTGTTAACGACTTTGTTATCCCGGATGAAAAAGCCCAGATCATCGCCGCTGCTACCGATGAAGTGAAAGAGATCGAAAGCCAGTATGCCTCCGGCCTGGTAACCCAGGGCGAGAAGTACAACAAGGTGATCGACCTTTGGTCCAAGGCCAACGACGAAGTGTCGAAGGCGATGATGGCTAACCTCTCGAAAGAGAAGGTTATCGACCGTCATGGCGTGGAAGTCGATCAAGAGTCGTTCAACTCGATGTACATGATGGCCGACTCGGGCGCACGGGGTTCTGCGGCGCAGATCCGTCAGCTCGCCGGTATGCGTGGCCTGATGGCCAAGCCGGACGGTTCCATCATCGAAACGCCGATTACCGCGAACTTCCGTGAAGGTTTGAGCGTACTCCAGTACTTCATCTCCACTCACGGTGCTCGTAAAGGTCTGGCGGATACCGCGTTGAAGACCGCCAACTCCGGTTACCTGACGCGTCGTCTGGTAGACGTTGCGCAAGACTTGGTTGTGACTGAAGTCGACTGCGGTACCGAACACGGTCTGCTGATGACTCCGCACATCGAAGGCGGCGACGTTGTAGAGCCGTTGGGTGAGCGCGTACTGGGTCGAGTGATCGCCCGTGACGTATTCAAGCCAGGTACCGAGGAAATCATCGTTCCTGCCGGCACTCTGGTAGATGAGAAGTGGGTCGAGTTCATCGAACTCAACAGCATCGACGAAGTGATCGTTCGCTCGCCGATCAGCTGCGAAACCCGCTACGGCATCTGCGCCAAGTGCTACGGCCGTGACTTGGCTCGCGGCCACCAGGTGAACATCGGTGAAGCGGTCGGCGTTATCGCTGCCCAGTCCATCGGTGAGCCAGGTACCCAGCTGACCATGCGTACGTTCCACATCGGTGGTGCGGCAAGCCGGACCTCCGCAGCCGACAGTGTTCAGGTGAAGAATGGTGGTACCGTCCGCCTGCACAACCTGAAACATGTTGAGCGAGTGGATGGCCACCTGGTTGCCGTGTCCCGTTCCGGTGAGCTGGCAATCGCTGATGACTACGGTCGTGAGCGTGAGCGTTACAAGCTGCCATACGGTGCTGTAATTTCGGTGAAAGAGGGTGACAAGGTCGACGCTGGCGCAATCGTGGCCAAGTGGGATCCGCACACTCACCCAATCGTTACCGAAATGAAAGGTACCGTGACCTACGTGGGCATGGAAGAAGGCATCACGATCAAGCGTCAGACTGACGAATTGACCGGTATGACCAACATTGAAGTACTCGACGCGAAAGATCGTCCAGCTGCCGGTAAAGACATCCGTCCTGCCGTGAAGATGGTCGACGACAACGGCAAGGACTTGTTGCTGCCAGGCACTGACGTAATCGCTCAGTACTTCCTGCCAGCCAACGCCCTGGTCGGTGTAGCGGATGGTGCGAAGATCGCGATCGGTGATGTTATCGCGCGTATCCCGCAAGAAACTTCGAAGACACGTGACATCACCGGTGGTCTGCCGCGTGTTGCCGACTTGTTCGAAGCGCGTCGTCCGAAAGAAGCGTCGATTCTGGCTGAAGTCAGCGGCACCATCGCATTCGGTAAAGAAACCAAAGGCAAGCGCCGCCTGGTGATCACCCCGAACGACGGTACCGATCCGTACGAAGAGCTGATTCCGAAGTGGCGTCACCTGAACGTCTTCGAAGGCGAACAGGTAAACCGCGGCGAAGTTATCTCCGACGGTCCGAGCGATCCACACGACATCCTGCGTCTGCTGGGTGTGAGTGCGCTGGCCAAGTACATCGTTAACGAGATCCAGGACGTTTACCGCCTGCAAGGCGTGAAAATCAACGATAAGCACATCGAGACCATCCTGCGTCAGATGCTGCGTAAAGTTGAAATCGCTGAATCCGGCGATTCCAGTTTCATCAAGGGCGACCAGATGGAACTGACTCACGTACTGGTAGAGAACGAGCGCCTGGGCGCGGAAGACAAGTTTGTCTCCAAGTTCACTCGCGTGCTGCTGGGTATCACCAAGGCGTCGTTGTCCACTGAGTCGTTCATCTCGGCGGCCTCCTTCCAGGAGACCACCCGCGTACTGACCGAAGCAGCGGTAACCGGCAAGCGCGATTACCTGCGCGGTCTGAAAGAAAACGTAGTCGTGGGTCGTCTGATCCCGGCGGGTACCGGTTTGGCTTACCACAGCGAGCGCAAGCGCCGCCGTGATGCTGACAAGCCGCTGCGCGTAAGCGCCAGTGAAGTGGAAGCTGCACTGACCGAAGCACTGAACTCAAGCGGTAACTGAGTTCTGCAGTAGATGAGTCCGGGCCCTGGCAGCCCCATTCGTCGGATCGAGGCAAATTTGCCCCGATTCGATGAGCGGGGATGTCGGGGCCTTGCCTTGACTGGGGGCAAGATCCTCTTTAGACTCTTGTACCCCTAAATTTGGCGGGAATTCGTTCCTGCCATTTTGCTTTTCTTGTAAGACAATAGCGTCGCAAGACAACAGTGGAGCTAGTAGATGGCAACTATCAACCAGCTGGTACGTCAGCCGCGTAAGCGTATCGTCGAGAAATCCGACGTGCCTGCGCTGCAGAACTGCCCGCAACGTCGTGGCGTATGCACCCGTGTGTATACCACCACGCCGAAAAAACCTAACTCGGCACTGCGTAAAGTATGCCGTGTGCGCCTGACCAACGGTTTCGAGGTTTCCTCGTACATCGGTGGTGAAGGTCACAACCTGCAAGAGCACAGCGTGGTACTGATCCGAGGCGGTCGTGTAAAAGACTTGCCAGGTGTTCGTTACCACACCGTACGCGGCTCCTTGGATACTTCCGGCGTTAAAGGTCGTAACCAGGGTCGTTCGAAGTACGGTACCAAGAAGCCTAAGTAGTAGCGGCTTTTTGTAAAAACTGAATCATCTTATTTTCTGAGTCGATAAGAGTAAGGTCGGAGCCGTCCCGCAAGGGCGCTAATTCCGAACGAACCTGAAGACCGTTTGAGGGCTTATCCATGCCAAGAAGACGCGTAGCAGCCAAGCGCGAAGTGCTTGACGATCCAAAATACGGAAGCCAAATCCTGGCCAAGTTCATGAACCACGTGATGGAAAGCGGCAAGAAAGCCGTTGCCGAGCGTATCGTTTATGGCGCGCTGGAAAAGGTTAAAGAACGCAAGAACAGCGACCCCCTGGAAATCTTCGAGAAAGCTCTCGACGCCATCGCTCCGCTGGTCGAAGTGAAGTCGCGCCGTGTAGGCGGTGCTACTTACCAGGTTCCGGTCGAAGTTCGTCCGTCCCGTCGTAACGCTCTGGCAATGCGCTGGTTGGTAGACTTCGCCCGTAAGCGCGGCGAGAAGTCTATGGCCCTGCGTTTGGCTGGCGAACTGTTGGACGCTGCTGAAGGTAAAGGTGCTGCTGTTAAGAAGCGTGAAGACGTGCACCGTATGGCTGAAGCTAACAAAGCTTTCTCGCACTACCGCTTCTAATCTTAGCTTCACTAATTTTGCGAGGGCTTTATGGCTCGTACTACTCCGATTAGCCGCTACCGTAACATCGGTATCGTTGCTCACGTGGATGCTGGTAAAACCACCACCACCGAGCGCGTACTGTTTTACACTGGCAAAAGTCACAAGATGGGCGAGGTGCATGACGGCGCCGCGACCACAGACTGGATGGTTCAAGAGCAGGAGCGTGGTATTACCATTACTTCTGCTGCTATTACCGCCTTCTGGAAAGGTTCCGAGAAGCAGTACAAAGATGAGCATCGCTTCAACGTAATCGATACCCCGGGTCACGTAGACTTCACCATTGAAGTTGAGCGTTCCCTGCGCGTACTCGACGGCGCTGTCGTTGTGTTCTGTGGTACCTCGGGTGTTGAGCCTCAGTCGGAAACCGTATGGCGTCAAGCCAACAAATACGGCGTTCCACGTCTTGTTTACGTCAACAAGATGGACCGTGCCGGTGCGAACTTCCTGCGCGTGATCGCTCAGATCAAGCAGCGCTTGGGTCACACTCCGGTGCCAATCCAGTTGGCTATCGGTTCCGAAGATAATTTCCAGGGTCAGATCGATCTGCTGACCATGGAAGCTGTCTACTGGAACGATGCCGACAAGGGTATGGTTCCTGTTCGCAAGCCTATCCCTGCTGAACTGCAGGAACTGGCTGACGAATGGCGCAACAACATGGTTGAAGCCGCGGCCGAAGCCAACGAAGAACTGATGAACAAGTACCTCGAAGGTGAAGAACTCACCAACGTGGAAATCAAGGCCGCTCTGCGTCAGCGTACTATCGCTGGTGAAATCGTCCTGGCTGTTTGTGGTTCCTCGTTCAAGAACAAGGGCGTTCCCCTGGTTCTCGATGCTGTGATCGACTACCTGCCGGCACCGGTTGATATTCCAGCCATCAAGGGTACCGACCCGGATGACGAGACTATCGAGCTGGAGCGTCATGCAGACGACGCAGAACCGTTCTCCGCTCTGGCATTTAAAATTGCCACTGACCCATTCGTGGGTACCTTGACCTTCGTCCGCGTTTACTCGGGCGTGTTGAACTCCGGCGACGGCGTGATCAACTCGGTTAAAGGCAAGAAAGAGCGCGTGGGCCGTATGGTGCAAATGCACGCAAACGCCCGCGAAGAGATCAAGGAAGTACGCGCTGGTGACATCGCGGCCTTGATCGGCATGAAGGACGTCACCACCGGTGAAACCTTGTGCAACGCTGACAAGCCAATCATCCTGGTTCGCATGGACTTCCCGGAGCCGGTTATTTCGGTTGCCGTAGAGCCTAAGACCAAGGATGACCAGGAAAAAATGGGTATCGCTCTGGGCAAGCTTGCTCAGGAAGATCCATCTTTCCGCGTCAAGACTGATGAAGAGACTGGTCAAACGATCATCTCCGGCATGGGCGAGCTTCACCTGGACATCCTGGTTGACCGGATGCGCCGTGAGTTCAACGTCGAAGCCAACATCGGTAAGCCTCAGGTTTCCTATCGTGAGCGCATCACGAAGAACTGTGAAATCGAAGGCAAGTTCGTTCGTCAGTCCGGCGGTCGTGGTCAGTTCGGTCACTGCTGGATCCGTTTTGCTCCTGCTGACGAAGGTCAGGAAGGTCTGCAATTCGTGAACGAAGTAGTAGGTGGTGTGGTTCCTAAGGAATACATCCCTGCTATCCAGAAGGGTATCGAAGAGCAGATGAAGAACGGTGTTGTTGCCGGCTATCCGCTGATCGGCCTGAAAGCAACCGTTTTTGACGGTTCTTACCACGACGTCGACTCCAACGAGATGGCGTTTAAGGTGGCTGCCTCCATGGCAACCAAGCAACTGGCCCAGAAGGGCGGTGGTGAGTTGCTTGAGCCAATCATGGCGGTAGAAGTTGTTACACCTGAAGACTATATGGGTGATGTCATGGGCGACCTTAACCGTCGTCGCGGCATGATTCTGGGTATGGAAGACACGGTTTCCGGCAAAGTGATTCGCGCCGAGGTTCCGTTGGGTGAGATGTTCGGTTATGCGACCGACGTTCGTTCCATGTCTCAGGGTCGCGCAAGCTACTCTATGGAATTCAAAAAATACAACACAGCTCCGGCGCACATCGCTGAAACTGTATCCAAAAAACAAGGCTGATTCAGTCCTTTAGGCAAGGAGTTAATTGTCGTGGCTAAAGAAAAATTTGATCGTTCCCTACCGCACGTCAACGTTGGCACCATCGGTCACGTTGACCACGGTAAAACCACTCTGACTGCTGCTCTGACTCGCGTTTGCTCCGAAGTTTTCGGTTCCGCAATCGTTGATTTCGATAAAATCGACAGCGCACCAGAAGAAAAAGCTCGTGGTATCACCATCAACACCGCGCACGTTGAATACAACTCGCTGATCCGTCACTACGCTCACGTTGACTGCCCAGGTCACGCTGACTATGTGAAGAACATGATCACCGGTGCTGCCCAGATGGACGGCGCAATCCTGGTTTGCTCGGCCGCTGATGGTCCGATGCCACAAACCCGTGAGCACATCCTGCTGTCCCGTCAGGTTGGCGTTCCGTACATCGTGGTTTACCTGAACAAGGCCGACCTGGTAGACGACGCTGAGCTGCTGGAACTGGTTGAGATGGAAGTGCGCGATCTGCTGAGCACTTACGACTTCCCAGGCGACGACACTCCGATCATCATCGGTTCTGCTCGTATGGCTCTGGAAGGCAAAGACGATAACGAAATGGGCACCACGTCCGTTCGTAAACTGGTTGAGACTCTGGACAGCTACATCCCAGATCCAGTCCGTGTTATCGACAAGCCATTCCTGATGCCAATCGAAGACGTATTCTCGATCTCCGGTCGCGGTACTGTTGTGACTGGTCGTATCGAGCGCGGTATCGTCAAGGTTCAAGATCCACTGGAAATCGTTGGTCTGCGTGACACTACCGTCACCACCTGCACCGGTGTTGAAATGTTCCGTAAACTGCTCGACGAGGGGCGTGCTGGCGAGAACTGCGGCGTTCTGCTGCGTGGTACCAAGCGTGACGACGTTGAGCGTGGCCAGGTTCTGGTCAAGCCAGGTTCGGTTAAGCCGCACACCAAGTTCGAAGCTGAAGTGTACGTGCTGAGCAAAGAAGAAGGCGGTCGTCACACTCCGTTCTTCAAAGGCTACCGTCCACAGTTCTACTTCCGTACTACTGACGTGACTGGTAACTGCGAACTGCCGGAAGGCGTTGAGATGGTAATGCCGGGCGACAACATCAAAATGGTTGTTACCCTGATCAAAACCATCGCAATGGAAGACGGTCTGCGTTTCGCAATTCGCGAAGGCGGCCGTACCGTTGGTGCTGGCGTTGTAGCTAAAATCATCGAGTAATTATCTCTTCTGAGATAGTTCTGATGTTTTGAAAAGGCCCCCGCTCAGCGGGGGCCTTTTTTATTGGGTTGACACCTATCAGGGCCGTCTATAGAATTGCGCCTCCTTTTAACGGGCGTATTGCGCTCGCTGGGAATAGCAGCCGGAGTCTGAAATCCAATGCAAAATCAGCAAATCCGTATCAGGTTGAAGGCTTTTGACCATCGCCTGATCGACCAATCCACCCAGGAAATCGTGGAAACCGCGAAACGTACTGGTGCTCAAGTGCGTGGTCCAATTCCACTGCCTACCCGTAAAGAGCGGTTCACCGTTCTGGTCTCCCCGCACGTCAACAAAGACGCGCGTGACCAGTACGAGATCCGTACTCATAAGCGCGTACTGGACATCGTCCAGCCAACGGATAAAACCGTTGATGCACTTATGAAGCTCGATCTGGCGGCCGGTGTGGAAGTACAGATCAGCCTCGGCTAAGACTTGGGTCTTAGTCGTGTAACGCTCTGAAATGGGCGGCCATAGCGGGTGAAAGCCCCGTACACTCATGAGGTTTACAACATGACTATTGGTGTAGTCGGTCGTAAATGCGGTATGACCCGTATTTTCACCGAAGAAGGTGTCTCCATTCCGGTCACGGTCATTGAGATCGAGCCGAATCGCGTCACCCAGTTCAAAACTGAAGAAACCGATGGCTATCGTGCAGTGCAAGTCACTGTCGGCGAGCGTCGTGCTTCGCGCGTGACTGCTGCTCAAGCAGGTCACTTCGCTAAAGCAAACGTTGCAGCTGGTCGCACCGTCATGGAGTTCCGTCTTGAAGACGGCGACTACCAGGCTGGCGATCTGATCAACGCTGAAATCTTCGCCGCTGGTCAACTGGTTGATGTAACCGGTCAGTCCAAGGGTAAAGGCTTCCAGGGTACGATCAAGCGTTGGAATTTCCGTGGCCAAGACAACACTCACGGTAACTCCGTTTCCCACCGCGTCCCGGGCTCTATTGGCCAGTGCCAGACTCCTGGTCGTGTATTCAAGGGCAAAAAAATGTCCGGTCATATGGGCGCTGAGCGCGTGACCGTGCAGTCCCTCGAAGTAGTGCGCGTCGACGCTGAACGCAATCTGTTGTTGGTCAAGGGTGCTGTTCCTGGCGCTACTGGCGGCAACCTGGTTGTACGTCCAGCGGCCAAGGCTCGCGGTTAAGGGGAAGCTGACATGCAATTAAATGTAAATGACGCTCAAGCGATCGAAGTTTCCGAACTGACATTTGGCGGCGAATTCAACGAGACGCTGGTTCACCAAGCAGTCGTGGCCTACATGGCCGGCGGCCGTCAAGGTAGCAAGCAGCAAAAGACCCGTTCCGACGTACGTGGTGGCGGTAAGCGCCCTTGGCGTCAGAAAGGCACTGGCCGTGCTCGTGCCGGTACTATCCGTAGCCCAATCTGGCGTGGCGGCGGTACCACTTTCGCAGCTCGTCCACAGGATCACTCGCAGAAACTCAACAAGAAGATGTACCGCGCAGCTCTGCGCTCCATCCTTGCTGAACTCGTGCGTACTGATCGTCTGGTCGTGGTTCAGGACTTCGCTGTTGAAAGTCCAAAAACCAAAGAACTGCTGGGCAAACTGACCAACATGAGCCTGACCGACGTTTTGATCGTGTCCGAAGCTGTTGATCAGAACCTGTACCTGGCTGCTCGCAACCTGCCACACGTTGATGTACGTGACGTGCAAGGTTCCGATCCAGTTAGTCTGATCGCATACGACAAGGTGTTGATCACCGTGTCGGCCGTGAAGAAATTCGAGGAGCTGCTGGGATGAACCAGGAACGCGTATTTAAAGTTCTGCTTGGCCCGCACGTTTCCGAAAAGGCTACGGTTCTGGCTGACAAGAAAGGCCAGTTCGTTTTCAAGGTTGCAACTGACGCAACCAAGCTGGAAATCAAGAAGGCCGTCGAAAGCCTGTTCAGCGTGAAAGTAGAGCGTGTTACTACCCTGAATGTTCTGGGTAAGAGCAAGCGTACTGCTCGCGGTCTGGGCAAGCGTAATGACTGGAAGAAGGCAGTTATCTCCCTTCAGCCAGGCCAAGATCTCGATTTCAGCAGCAGTGCTGAGTAAGGAAGGGGTGCATCATGGCAATCGTTAAATGCAAACCGACTTCCCCTGGCCGCCGTTTTGTGGTCAAGGTGGTCAACCAGGAGCTGCATAAAGGCGCTCCTCACGCACCGCTGCTCGAGAAAAAATCGAAGACTGGTGGTCGTAACAACAATGGTCGTATTACCACTCGTCACATCGGTGGTGGCCATAAGCAGCATTATCGTCTGGTCGATTTCCGTCGCAACGACAAAGATGGCATCTCTGCCACTGTCGAGCGTATTGAATACGATCCAAACCGTACTGCTCACATCGCTCTGCTGCTGTACGCAGATGGCGAGCGTCGCTACATCATCGCCCCTAAAGGCGTGAGTGCTGGCGACCAGCTGATCGCAGGTGCCTTGGCGCCGATCAAGCCGGGCAACGCTCTGCAACTGCGCAACATTCCAGTTGGTAGCACCGTACACGGCATCGAATTGAAGCCAGGTAAAGGCGCGCAAATCGCTCGTTCCGCTGGTGCTTCGGCTCAGCTGATCGCTCGTGAAGGTGTCTACGTGACCCTGCGTCTGCGTTCTGGTGAGATGCGTAAAGTGCTGGCTGAATGCCGCGCGACCCTGGGCGAAGTCTCGAACTCCGAGCACAGCCTGCGTTCGCTGGGTAAAGCTGGTGCCAAACGCTGGCGTGGCGTTCGCCCAACCGTTCGTGGTGTTGCCATGAACCCGGTTGACCACCCACACGGTGGTGGTGAAGGTCGTACCTCTGGTGGTCGTCATCCGGTATCGCCATGGGGCTTCCCGACTAAGGGCGCGAAGACTCGTGGTAATAAGCGTACCGACAAAATGATCGTCCGTCGTCGCAAGTAAATAGAGGGATACGACAGTGCCACGTTCTCTGAAAAAAGGTCCTTTTATTGATCTTCACCTACTGAAGAAGATCGAAGTGGCGGCGGAAAAGAACGATCGCAAACCAGTTAAGACCTGGTCGCGTCGTTCGATGATCCTGCCACAAATGGTCGGTTTGACCATCGCTGTACACAACGGTCGCTTGCACGTCCCAGTTCTCGTGAACGAAGACATGGTCGGCCACAAACTAGGCGAGTTTGCCGGTACCCGCACTTATCGTGGGCACGTGGCAGACAAGAAAGCCAAGCGTTAAGGGGTTAGGAAATGGAAGTAGCCGCTAAGTTGTCGGGCGCTCGAATCTCCGCCCAGAAAGCCCGCTTGGTCGCCGACCAGATCCGCGGGAAGAAGGTGGGCGAAGCGCTCAACCTGTTGGCTTTCAGCAGTAAGAAAGCCGCCGAGATCATGAAGAAAGTGCTGGAGTCGGCCGTAGCCAACGCCGAGCATAACGAAGGCGCAGACGTTGATGACCTTAAGGTCAGCACCGTTTTCGTCAACGAAGGGCGTTCGCTGAAGCGAATCATGCCACGTGCCAAAGGCCGTGCTGATCGCATCGTCAAGCGGTCTTGCCATATCACTGTCAAGGTTGCTGACAAGTAACGGAGTCGAAGAGATGGGTCAGAAAGTACATCCCATTGGCATTCGCCTGGGAATCGTCAAGGAACACACCTCCGTCTGGTATGCAGACGGCCGGACTTATGCGGACTATTTGTTCGCTGATCTGAAGGTGCGTGAGTATCTCCAAGACAAACTAAAAAGCGCGTCCGTAAGCCGTATCGATATCCATCGCCCGGCGCAAACCGCACGTATCACCATCCACACTGCTCGTCCAGGTATTGTTATCGGGAAGAAAGGTGAAGATGTTGAGAAACTGCGTCAGGACCTGACCAAGCAAATGGGTGTGCCTGTGCACATCAATATCGAAGAGATCCGCAAGCCGGAGCTCGACGGTATGCTGGTTGCGCAGAGCGTAGCTCAGCAGCTGGAGCGTCGTGTCATGTTCCGTCGCGCTATGAAGCGCGCCGTACAGAACGCCATGCGCATTGGTGCCAAAGGCATCAAAATCCAAGTGAGCGGTCGTCTCGGCGGTGCTGAAATCGCACGTACTGAATGGTATCGCGAAGGTCGTGTGCCACTGCACACCCTGCGTGCCGACATCGACTATGCCAACTACGAAGCTCACACCACTTACGGTGTGATCGGTGTAAAGGTTTGGATCTTCAAAGGCGAAGTAATTGGTGGTCGCCAAGAAGAACTGAAACCACAAGCACCAGCGCCTCGTAAAAAAGCTGCTAAGTAAGGGGTACGCCAAATGTTGCAACCAAAGCGTACGAAGTTCCGCAAGCAGATGACAGGCCACAACCGTGGTCTGGCTCAGCGCGGTAGCAAAGTCAGCTTCGGCGAGTTCGCGCTGAAGTCTGTAGCTCGTGGTCGTCTCACCGCTCGTCAGATCGAGTCAGCGCGTCGTGCACTGACCCGTCACGTAAAACGTGGTGGCAAGATCTGGATCCGTGTATTCCCGGACAAGCCGATCTCCAAAAAACCTCTCGAGGTTCGTATGGGTAAAGGTAAGGGTAACGTGGAATACTGGGTAGCCCAGATTCAGCCAGGCAAAGTCCTGTATGAAATCGAGGGCGTAACTGAAGAGCTGGCGCGTGAGGCTTTTGCCCTGGCTGCTGCAAAGCTGCCGCTCGCCACCGCCTTTGTTAAACGGACGGTGATGTGATGAAAGCGAATGAACTTCGTGAAAAATCCGCACAGCAGCTGAACGAGCAACTGCTCGGCCTGCTGCGCGACCAGTTCAATCTGCGTATGCAGAAAGCAACTGGCCAGTTGGGGCAGTCTCATCTGCTCTCGCAAGTTAAGCGTGACATTGCTCGCGTGAAGACTGTGCTCAACCAGCAGGCAGGTAAGTGATCATGGCTGAAGCCGAAAAGACTGTCCGTACGCTGACTGGCCGTGTTGTCAGCGACAAGATGGACAAAACCATCACCGTTTTGATCGAGCGTCGCGTTAAGCACCCGATCTACGGTAAATATGTTAAGCGTTCGACTAAGCTGCACGCGCACGACGAAACCAATCAGTGCCACATCGGCGACAAAGTCACTATTCGTGAAACTCGTCCGCTGGCCAAGACCAAGTCTTGGGCACTGGTTGATGTTCTCGAACGCGCTGTGGAAGTCTAAGGACTAGGGGTCGGAGAAATTATATGATTCAGACTCAATCCATGCTCGATGTGGCCGATAACAGCGGCGCTCGCCGCGTTATGTGCATCAAGGTGCTGGGTGGCTCCCATCGTCGTTACGCTGGTATCGGTGACATCATCAAGGTTACTGTCAAGGAAGCGATTCCTCGCGGTAAAGTGAAAAAAGGCCAAGTGATGACTGCTGTTGTAGTCCGCACTCGTCACGGCGTACGTCGTGCTGATGGCTCCATTATCCGCTTTGATGGCAACGCTGCTGTTCTTCTGAACAACAAGCAAGAGCCTATCGGCACCCGTATCTTTGGGCCAGTGACCCGTGAACTTCGTACTGAGAAGTTCATGAAGATCGTCTCGCTCGCCCCAGAAGTGCTGTAAGGAGATCCGACATGCAAAAGATTCGTCGTGACGACGAGATCATCGTGATCGCCGGCAAAGACAAAGGTAAGCGCGGTAAGGTGCTTAAGGTTCTCGCTAATAACCGTCTGGTTATCGGTGGTCTGAACCTGGTCAAGCGTCATACCAAGCCTAACCCGATGTCGGGCGTGCAAGGCGGTATCGTCGAAAAAGAAGCTCCACTGGACGCTTCTAACGTCGCCATTTTCAACGGCGAAACCAACAAGGCTGACCGCGTTGGTTTCAAAGTAGAAGATGGCAAGAAAATTCGTGTCTTCAAGTCGACCCAAAAAGCGGTTGATGCTTGAACACTGCTAGGTAGAAGACCATGGCACGACTAAAAGAGATTTACTGGAAAGAAATCGCACCGAAGCTTAAGGAAGAACTTAAGCTTTCGAACGTGATGGAAGTTCCACGCGTTACCAAAATCACCCTGAACATGGGTTTGGGCGAAGCGGTCGGTGACAAAAAAGTCATCGAGCACGCTGTTGCTGACCTGGAAAAGATCACCGGTCAAAAAGTCGTTGTGACTTACGCTCGGAAATCCATCGCTGGCTTTAAAGTCCGCGAAGGCTGGCCGATCGGCGTCAAAGTGACTCTGCGCCGTGAGCGTATGTACGAATTCCTGGATCGTCTGCTGTCGATCTCCCTGCCTCGGGTTCGCGACTTCCGCGGCCTGAATGCCAAGTCCTTCGATGGTCGTGGTAACTACAGCATGGGCGTGAAAGAGCAGATCATCTTCCCGGAAATCGACTACGACAAGATCGATGCTCTCCGCGGTCTGGACATCACCCTGACCACCACTGCCAAGAACGATGATGAAGGTCGCGCCCTGTTGCGTGCTTTCAAATTCCCGTTCCGCAACTGATTGGAGTAGGACCATGGCCAAGATGAGCATGAAAAACCGCGAGCTGAAGCGTCAGCTCACGGTTGCCAAGTACGCCAAGAAGCGTGCAGCACTGAAAGCGATCATCGTTGATCTGAACGCAAGTCCAGAAGCGCGTTGGGAAGCTACAGTTGCCCTGCAGAAGCAGCCACGTGATGCAAGCGCCTCGCGCATGCGTAACCGCTGCCGCCTTACCGGTCGTCCACACGGCGTTTACCGCAAGTTCGGCCTCGGCCGTAACAAACTGCGTGAAGCGGCAATGCGTGGTGACGTACCAGGTCTGGTTAAAGCCAGCTGGTAAGTACTTTCAGCGTCAAGGCGGTTGGTATCGCAAGATACTGACCGCCGGTGACCTTGAATCTGGAACAAGCCCCTTTTGGGGCTTGTTTCATTTCCGCAGTGTGTCTAAAATACGCGGCTCGCCTGAGCCCGTGTGTTTTATGCTCGGAGATTCTCGGCGACATATGTAGCCGCAAGGCTAATTTTTTTGTATTAGGAGCGTCTAGCCATGAGTATGCAGGACCCGTTAGCGGACATGCTAACTCGTATCCGTAATGCCCAGATGGCTGAAAAGTCCGTCGTAAGCATGCCATCTTCCAAATTGAAGGTAGCTGTTGCCAAAGTCCTCAAAGACGAAGGCTACATTGCGGGTTATCAGATCAGCAGCGAAATCAAACCTCTGCTGTCCATCGAGCTGAAGTACTTCGAAGGCCGTTCGGTCATCGAAGAAGTGAAGCGCGTTAGCCGTCCAGGCCTGCGTCAGTACAAGTCCGCTGAAGATCTGCCGAAAGTTCGTGGCGGTCTGGGCGTGTCTATCGTCTCCACCAACAAAGGTGTGATGACGGATCGTGCTGCGCGCGCTGCCGGTGTCGGCGGCGAAGTTCTTTGCACTGTGTTCTAAGGGGGGATAAGCATGTCACGCGTCGCTAAGAACCCCGTTAAGCTGCCAGCCGGTGTCGAAGTCAAATTCGCAGGCCAACAGCTTTCGGTGAAGGGTGCCAAGGGCACTCTTGAACTGAACATCCATTCGTCCGTTGAGATCGTTGAAGAAGCTGGTGAGCTGCGTTTCGCTGCTCGCAATGGCGATCAACAAACTCGCGCAATGGCCGGTACCACGCGTGCGTTGGTAAACAACATGGTCCAAGGCGTAAGCCAAGGCTTCGAGCGCAAGCTCCAGCTGGTCGGTGTTGGTTACAAAGCGCAAGCAAAAGGCACGGTTCTGAACCTTGCCCTTGGCTTCTCGCACCCAGTGGATTACGAACTGCCGGAAGGCATCACCGCTGAGACCCCTAGCCAAACCGATATCCTGATCAAGGGCATCGACAAGCAGCTGGTAGGTCAGGTGGCCGCTGAGATCCGCGACTTCCGTCCACCAGAGCCGTACAAAGGCAAAGGTGTGCGCTACGCGGACGAAGTCGTCCGTCGTAAAGAAGCCAAGAAGAAGTAGGGCATAGCAAATGACCGACAAAAAAGTTACTCGACTGCGTCGCGCTCGCAAAGCACGCCTGAAAATGCACGAACTCGAAGTCGTGCGTCTCTGCGTGTACCGCTCGTCGCAGCACATCTACGCCCAGGTCATCTCGGCCGACGGCAACCAGGTCCTGGCAAGCGCCTCGACTTTGGATAAAGAACTGCGTGATGGTGCCACCGGCAACATCGACGCGGCCACTAAGGTTGGCCAGCTGGTCGCTACGCGTGCTAAGGCCGCTGGCGTCTCGCAAGTGGCTTTCGACCGCTCTGGCTTCAAGTACCACGGCCGCGTTAAAGCGCTGGCTGATGCTGCTCGTGAAGCTGGGCTGGAGTTCTAAGTTATGTCAAATAACGACCAAAAGCGCGACGAAGGCTACATTGAGAAGCTGGTTCAAGTTAACCGTGTAGCCAAAACCGTTAAAGGCGGCCGTATCTTCACTTTCACCGCGTTGACCGTGGTGGGTGATGGTAAGGGGCGTGTTGGCTTCGGCCGTGGCAAGTCACGTGAAGTGCCTGCCGCGATCCAGAAGGCAATGGAAGCTGCTCGCCGCAACATGATCCAAGTTGATCTGAACGGCACCACGCTGCAGTACGCAATGAAGTCCGCCCATGGCGCTTCGAAGGTGTACATGCAGCCTGCTTCTGAAGGTACCGGTATCATCGCTGGCGGCGCTATGCGTGCTGTCCTCGAAGTTGCTGGCGTCCAGAACGTTCTGGCCAAGTGCTACGGCTCGACTAACCCTGTAAACGTGGTTCACGCCACTTTCAAGGGTCTGAAAGCTATGCAATCTCCTGAGTCCATTGCTGCCAAGCGCGGCTTGACTGTCAAGGAGATCTTCTGATCATGGCTACCGTTAAAGTAACGCTGATCAAAAGCATGACCGGCCGCATCCCTAACCACAAATTGTGCGTTAAAGGTCTGGGTCTGCGTCGCATCGGTCACACTGTAGAAGTCCAGGATACTCCCGAGAATCGCGGGATGATCAACAAGGCTTACTACATGCTGCGTGTAGAGGGTTAATCGATGAAACTCAATGATCTGAGTCCAGCGCCGGGTTCCCGTCGCGAAAAGCATCGTCCGGGCCGTGGTATCGGTAGCGGTTTGGGTAAGACTGGTGGCCGTGGCCACAAAGGTCAAACCTCCCGCTCCGGTGGCACCATCGCTCCAGGCTTTGAAGGCGGTCAACAGCCGCTGCATCGTCGCCTGCCTAAGTTCGGTTTCGTATCCCTGAAGGCCATGGACCGCGCAGAAGTGCGTCTGTCCGAGCTGGCTAAAGTGGAAGGCGACATCGTTACTGTGCAGACCCTGAAAGATGCCAACGTGATCAACGTCAACGTACAGCGTGTGAAAATCATGCTGTCCGGTGAAGTGACTCGCGCTGTCACTATCGGCAAGGGAATCGGCGCCACCAAAGGTGCGCGTTCGGCTATCGAAGCAGCTGGCGGCAAGTTCGAGGAATAAATGGCTAAGCAAGGTGCTCTCTCAGCGCTCGGCAAAGGCGGTATGTCTGAACTTTGGGCTCGTCTGCGTTTTCTGTTCCTGGCGATTATCGTCTACCGAATAGGCGCACACATCCCGGTTCCAGGTATCAACCCGGACCGACTCGCAGACCTGTTTCGACAGAATGAGGGGACCATTCTTAGCTTGTTCAACATGTTTTCCGGCGGCGCGCTGGAACGGATGAGCATCTTTGCACTGGGGATCATGCCGTACATTTCGGCATCGATCATCATGCAGCTGATGACCGCCGTCAGTCCGCAGTTGGAGCAGTTGAAGAAGGAAGGTGAAGCTGGTCGTCGCAAGATTAGCCAGTACACCCGCTACGGCACTGTCGTCCTCGCCCTGGTTCAAGCTATCGGCATGTCCGTTGGCCTGGCCGGGCAGGGCGTTGCGTTCACTGGTGACTTTGGCTTCCATTTCGTCGCGGTATCCACTTTTGTGGCTGGTGCGATGTTCATGATGTGGCTGGGTGAGCAGATTACTGAGCGTGGTGTTGGCAACGGTATCTCGATGTTGATTTTCGCAGGTATCGTCGCCGGTCTTCCGAGAGCAATCGGGCAGTCTTTCGAGTCTGCACGACAGGGTGATATCAATATCTTCGCCCTGGTTGCCATCGGTTTGCTGGCAGTAGCGATTATCGGTTTTGTGGTGTTCATTGAGCGTGGTCAGCGTCGTATTGCTGTTCACTACGCCAAGCGTCAGCAGGGCCGTAAGGTCTTTGCTGCGCAGACCAGCCACTTGCCGCTGAAAGTGAATATGGCCGGCGTTATTCCGGCAATTTTCGCGAGCAGCATTTTGCTGTTTCCGGCTTCGTTGGGTACCTGGTTTGGTCAGTCCGAAAATATGGGCTGGCTGCAGGACCTCTCTCAGTCGATCGCTCCTGGTCAGCCGTTGAATATTCTGCTGTTTAGTGCAGGGATTATTTTCTTCTGCTTCTTCTATACGGCGTTGATGTTCAATCCGAAAGACGTAGCGGAAAACCTGAAGAAGTCCGGTGCCTTTATTCCGGGTATTCGTCCAGGTGAGCAGTCTGCGCGCTACATTGATGGCGTTCTGACTCGTTTGACCCTGTTCGGTGCTCTATATATGACGGCCGTGTGTCTGCTTCCCCAGTTCCTGGTGGTTGCAGCAAACGTTCCGTTCTACCTTGGCGGGACCTCGTTGCTGATCGTGGTCGTGGTTGTGATGGACTTCATGTCCCAAGTACAATCGCACCTCGTTTCGCACCAGTACGAATCCCTGATGAAGAAAGCCAACCTGAAGGGCTACGGCAGCGGCATGTTGCGCTGAGTACCCCATAAGGTTCGAGGAGTTGGTGATGAAAGTTCGTGCATCGGTGAAAAAGCTGTGCCGTAACTGCAAGATTATTCGCCGCGAAGGTGTTGTTCGAGTAATTTGCAGCGCGGAACCGCGTCACAAACAGCGCCAAGGCTGAATGTGATCCGCTTGAAGCCCGGCAGCTAGTGCGCTGCCGGGTTGATTATTTGTTATTACAGCGATATTATCTCGCGCCCTATTTCTTGGCTTCCGGGGCGTAGGTAGCTGTCAATTGGAGTCCCACTGAATGGCCCGTATTGCAGGCGTTAACATTCCAGATAACAAGCACACTGTTATCTCGCTGACCTACATCTATGGTGTTGGTCGCACTACTGCGCAGAAAATTTGCGCAGACACTGGGGTAAACCCAGCCGCAAAGATCAAGGATCTGAGCGACGAGCAGATCGAGCTGTTGCGTGGCGAAGTGGCGAAGTTCACCACTGAAGGTGACCTGCGTCGCGAAATCAACATGAAAATCAAGCGTTTGATGGACCTCGGTTGCTACCGCGGTCTGCGTCATCGTCGTGGTCTTCCAGTACGCGGTCAGCGTACCAAGACTAACGCGCGTACCCGTAAAGGTCCGCGTAAGCCGATCCGCAAGTAATCGCCCACGCGAATCGACAGGAAAATTATCATGGCAAAACCTGCTGCTCGTCCTCGTAAAAAAGTTAAAAAGACAGTGGTTGATGGCATCGCCCACATCCATGCATCTTTTAACAACACCATCGTGACCATCACCGACCGTCAAGGTAACGCGCTTTCTTGGGCTACCTCCGGTGGTTCGGGTTTCCGCGGTTCCCGCAAGTCCACCCCGTTTGCTGCTCAAGTAGCTGCTGAACGTGCTGGCCAAGCTGCGCTGGAATACGGCCTGAAAAACCTCGACGTTAACGTCAAAGGTCCAGGTCCAGGTCGTGAGTCTGCTGTCCGTGCTTTGAACGGCTGTGGCTATAAGATCGCCAGCATCACCGACGTGACGCCAATCCCGCACAACGGGTGCCGTCCGCCGAAGAAGCGCCGCGTGTAATCCAGGAGATTGTAAAGAATGGCTCGTTACATTGGTCCAAAATGCAAACTCGCTCGTCGCGAAGGCACCGATCTCTTCTTGAAGAGCGGCGTGCGCGCGATCGAATCGAAGTGCAACATCGAAGCAGCACCTGGTATCCACGGCCAACGCCGCGGTCGCCAGTCCGATTACGGCACCCAACTGCGTGAAAAGCAGAAGGTCCGTCGTATCTACGGCGTTCTCGAGCGTCAATTCAGCGGCTACTACAAAGAAGCTGCTGGCAAGAAAGGTGCAACCGGTGAAAACCTGCTGCAACTGCTCGAATGCCGTCTGGACAACGTTGTATACCGTATGGGCTTTGGTTCGACTCGTGCCGAATCCCGTCAGTTGGTATCGCACAAGTCGATCAGCGTTAACGGTCAGACCGTAAACGTTCCGTCCTACCAGGTTCGTGCTGGTGACGTGGTCGCAGTTCGCGAGAAAGCTAAAAACCAACTTCGCATTGTCCAAGCTCTCGATCTGTGTGCCCAACGTGGCCGCGTAGAATGGGTAGAAGTAGACACTGAGAAGAAGTCGGGCGTTTTCAAGAACGTTCCTGCTCGCAGTGATCTGTCCGCCGACATCAACGAAAGCCTGATTGTCGAGCTCTACTCCAAGTAAGGGCTAGAAAATAGGTGCATCCATGCAGATTTCGGTAAATGAGTTCCTGACACCCCGCCACATTGATGTGCAGGTTGTCAGTCCAACCCGCGCCAAGATCACTCTCGAGCCTCTCGAGCGTGGTTTTGGCCACACCCTGGGCAACGCGCTGCGCCGCATCCTGTTGTCCTCAATGCCCGGCTGTGCAGTAGTCGAGGCCGAGATTGACGGTGTGCTCCACGAGTACAGCGCCATCGAAGGTGTACAGGAAGACGTAATTGAAATCCTGTTGAACCTTAAAGGTCTGGCTATCAAGCTGCACGGCCGTGACGAAGTTACGCTGACCTTGTCGAAGAAGGGTTCGGGGGTGGTTACCGCTGCCGATATTCAGCTGGATCATGATGTCGAGATCGTTAACCCCGATCACGTAATCGCTAACCTGGCGTCTAACGGCGCCCTGAACATGAAGCTCACCGTAGCTCGTGGTCGTGGTTATGAACCGGCCGACTCGCGTCAGAGCGATGAAGACGAAAGCCGCAGCATTGGTCGCTTGCAGCTTGACTCTTCGTTCAGCCCGGTTCGCCGTATCGCATACGTGGTGGAAAACGCCCGTGTCGAGCAGCGTACTAACCTGGACAAGCTGGTTATTGATCTGGAAACCAACGGTACTCTGGATCCTGAAGAGGCTATCCGCCGCGCTGCAACCATTCTGCAACAGCAGTTGGCTGCGTTCGTCGACCTCAAAGGTGACAGCGAACCAGTGGTAATCGAGCAGGAAGACGAGATCGATCCGATCCTGCTTCGCCCGGTTGACGATCTGGAACTGACTGTACGTTCGGCTAACTGCCTTAAGGCGGAAAACATCTACTACATCGGTGACCTGATTCAGCGTACCGAAGTAGAGCTGTTGAAGACTCCGAACCTGGGCAAGAAATCCTTGACTGAAATCAAGGACGTTCTGGCCTCCCGCGGTCTGTCCCTCGGCATGCGCCTCGACAACTGGCCGCCTGCAAGTCTTAAGAAGGACGACAAGGCGACTGCCTGATCGTCGTAATCACCGAACGTGAGTTTGGTAAGGAATGAACCATGCGTCATCGTAAAAGTGGTCGTCACCTGAGCCGTACCAGCTCGCACCGCAAGGCCATGTTTCAAAACATGGCGGTGTCGCTGTTCGAGCACGAGCTGATCAAAACTACACTGCCGAAAGCTAAAGAACTGCGTCGCGTTGCTGAGCCGCTGATCACTTTGGCCAAGACAGACAGCCTGGCTAACCGCCGTCTGGCTTTCGACCGTACTCGTTCGAAAGCTATCGTTGGTAAGCTCTTCAACGACCTGGGCAAGCGTTACGCTACCCGTGAGGGTGGCTACCTGCGCATCCTCAAGTGCGGTTTCCGCACTGGCGACAACGCGCCTATGGCGTACGTCGAGTTGGTTGATCGTGCTACTGCCGGCGAAGCTGTAAGCGCCGAGTAAGACGAACAAGCTGTATCGAAAAACCGGGCCTAGCGCCCGGTTTTTTGTGCGCGTAATAAAGCGCGATTTGTACAAGCTTCCCTGGGTAGCGCTCGGCACTATGAGGGGCCTGTTGGTAGTTATTTTCTATTGATGCCGACAATTTAATAAATTTGTAGCCGTCATGCTGATGATCAATACTCCTCCCAAGCCGATTAGCCGGCAGTTCCAAGCCCGACCTAAGGAAATTGCGCATGAGCCAGAATAAAGTCCTTACCACCGCCAGCGGTGCACCCGTTGCGGATAACCAGAATTCCCGTTCTGCGGGCCCGCGCGGCCCATTGCTGCTCGATGACTTCCACCTGATCGAGAAGCTGGCGCACTTCAACCGCGAGAACATCCCCGAGCGTCGTGTGCACGCCAAGGGGTCGGGCGCTTACGGCACCTTCACCGTCACCCAAGACATCACTCGATACACCAGCGCCAAGCTGTTTGAAGCTGTTGGCAAGCAAACCCCGACCTTCCTGCGGTTTTCAACCGTCGGTGGCGAACGCGGTTCGGCCGACACCGAGCGTGATCCACGTGGCTTTGCGTTGAAGTTCTACACCGAAGAAGGCAATTGGGACATCGTGGGTAACAACACCCCAGTGTTCTTCATCCGCGACCCATTGAAATTCCCGGATTTCATCCACACCCAGAAACGCCTGCCGCAAAGCAACCTGAAAAGCGCGCAGATGATGTGGGACTTCTGGTCACATTCCCCTGAGGCGCTGCACCAGGTCACCATTCTGTTCTCGGACCGTGGCATTCCCGACGGCTATCGTCACATGCACGGCTTTGGTAGCCACACCTACAGCCTGATCAACGCCAGCGGCGAGCGTCATTGGGTCAAGTGGCACTACAAGACCCAGCAAGGCATCAAGAACCTGGCGCCGGCTGAAGCTGCACGCCTGGCCGGCACCGACCCTGATTACGCCCAGCGCGATCTGTTCGGCGCGATCGAGCGCGGTGATTTCCCGAAATGGCGCGTCTGCATCCAGATCATGAGCGAGGCCCAGGCGAACGCTCATTATGAGAACCCCTTCGACGTGACCAAAACCTGGTCGCAGAAAGAATTCCCGTTGATCGAGGTTGGTGAACTGGAGCTCAACCGCAATCCGCAGAACTACTTCGCTGAAGTTGAGCAGGCTGCTTTTGGCCCGAGCAACATGGTTCCTGGTGTTGGCCTGTCGCCGGACCGCATGCTGCAAGGTCGTGTATTCGCGTACGCCGATGCCCACCGCTACCGCGTCGGCACCAATCACCAGCAACTGCCGGTGAATGCCCCGCGTAATCAGGTGAACAGCTATCAGCGTGACGGTTCGATGGCATTCGGCAGCAACGGTGGTGCGGCGCCCAACTATGAGCCGAACAGCTACGCCGATGCGCCGAAGCAGGCACCTCAGTATGCAGAGCCGGCTTTGGCCTTGAGTGGTGCCGCAGACCGTTATGATCACCGTGAAGACACCGATTACTACAGCCACGCCGGTGCGCTGTTCCGCCTGATGAATGATGAGCAAAAAGCCTTGCTCACCAGCAACATCGCGGGCGCAATGGGGGGCGTTTCCAGTGATGTGGTTCAGCGTCAGTTGCAGCACTTCTACAAGGCAGATCCTGCTTATGGAGAAGCAATCGCAAAGGCACTGGGCGTATCGCTTAACTAACTCTAAACGATAAGCAGAACCGCCCTCATTTGGGCGGTTTTTGCGTTATTTCAGCTACTTTTCTACGAAAACCTTCACTTTTCTGCCGTTGGTCCCGTGACCTTCGAGTCAGCATGGTTCAAACTACAGCCTTTAAAGCAGGGAGATGTAGGGCGATGCAAGGTCACCCCGACGTAATCGATTACCTCAACACGTTGCTGACGGGCGAACTGGCTGCTCGTGACCAATATTTCATCCACTCGCGCATGTACGAAGACTGGGGCTTTACCGAGCTCTACGAACGTATCAACCACGAAATGGAAGAAGAGGCGCAGCACGCCGACGCACTGATGCGCCGTATCCTCATGCTTGAAGGCACGCCGCGTATGCGTCCGGATGACTTGGATGTGGGCACCACGGTACCTGACATGCTCGCTGCCGACCTGCGCCTCGAGTACAAGGTCCGTGCCGCGCTTTGCAAGGGCATCGAGCTCTGCGAGCAGCACAACGACTACGTCACGCGGGAAATCCTGCGAGTGCAGTTAAATGATACCGAAGAAGATCACACCTACTGGCTGGAAAAGCAGCTGGGCCTGATCAAGCTGATCGGCCTGGAGAATTACCTGCAATCGCAGTTCTGATTCCCGGCTACGAAAAAGCCCCTGTCACAGCAAAGTGACAGGGGCTTTTCATTGGGCCCGGAAAAGTCAGGCCCGGTCGCGCTCCAGCAGCGGCTTCAAGTAGTAACCGGTGTGTGACTGCGGCATTTCGGAAACCTGTTCCGGTGTGCCTACCGCGATGATCTGGCCACCCTTGGAACCGCCTTCCGGCCCCAGGTCCACCAGCCAGTCGGCGGTCTTGATCACATCCAGGTTGTGCTCGATGACCACCACGGTATTGCCGTGGTCACGCAGGCGGTGCAGCACGTCCAGCAGTTGCTGGATATCCGCGAAGTGCAGGCCGGTGGTCGGCTCATCGAGGATATACAAGGTCTTGCCGGTATCGCGCTTGGACAGCTCGCGGGACAGCTTCACCCGCTGCGCCTCACCACCGGACAGCGTGGTCGCCGACTGGCCCAGTTTGATATACGACAAGCCCACATCCATCAATGTCTGCAGCTTGCGCGCCAATGCTGGAACCGCGTCGAAGAACACCCGCGCTTCCTCGATGGTCATTTCCAAGGTTTCGTGAATATTCTTGCCCTTGTATTTGATCTCCAAGGTCTCGCGGTTATAGCGTTTGCTCTTGCACACATCGCACGGCACGTAGATATCCGGCAGAAAGTGCATCTCCACCTTGATCAAGCCATCGCCCTGGCACGCTTCGCAGCGCCCGCCCTTGACGTTGAACGAGAAACGGCCTGGCCCGTAACCCCGCGAACGGGATTCCGGAACACCCGCAAACAGCTCGCGAATGGGCGTGAACAACCCGGTGTAGGTCGCCGGGTTGGAACGCGGCGTACGGCCGATCGGGCTCTGGTCGATATCAACGACTTTATCGAGCAGTTCCAGGCCTTTGATGCTGTCGTGGGGCGCCGCTTCAAGGGTGGTCGCGCCGTTCAAGGCGGTGGCACTCAAGGGGAACAACGTGTTGTTGATCAGCGTCGATTTGCCCGAGCCAGAAACACCGGTCACACAGGTCAGCAGGCCCAGCGGAATCTCCAGGTCGACATTGCGCAAGTTGTTGCCACGCGCGCCCTTGAGGTGCAGCGCCATCTTCTTGTTACGCGGCGTGCGCTTGGCCGGCACTGCAATTTTCACGCGGCCCGACAGGTACTTGCCGGTCAGCGAATCCGGATGCGCCATGACTTCGGCAGGCGTGCCCTGGGCGACAATATGTCCGCCATGCACGCCCGCGCCCGGGCCGATGTCGACTACGTAATCCGCCAGGCGAATTGCGTCTTCATCGTGCTCGACCACGATCACCGTGTTGCCGATATCGCGCAGGTGTTTCAACGTACCCAGCAAGCGATCGTTGTCCCGTTGATGCAAGCCAATCGACGGTTCATCGAGGATATACAACACACCCACAAGGCCGGCACCGATCTGGCTAGCCAGGCGAATCCGCTGGGCCTCGCCGCCCGACAACGTGTCGGCACTGCGATCCAGCGACAGGTAATCCAGGCCGACGTTGACCAGGAACTGCAGTCGCTCGCGAATTTCCTTGAGAATTTTGTCGGCGATTTCGCCGCGGCGGCCGGTCAGCTTGAGTACACCAAAGTACTCACAGGCATCGCCGATCGGCAGGTTGGTGACCGCAGGCAGCGTCTTTTCGCCGACCCATACATGCCGCGCCTCGCGACGCAGGCGTGTACCGCGGCAATCCGGGCAAGGCTGGGTGCTGAGGAATTTCGCCAGCTCTTCACGCACGCTGGCCGATTCGGTCTCGCGATAGCGGCGCTCAAGGTTCGGCACGATGCCTTCGAACGGGTGGGAGCGCTTGACGATATCGCCACGGTCGTTCAGGTACTTGAAATCTACGTTCTGCGAACCGCTGCCGTTGAGGATGACCTTCTGCTGGTCCGCCGGCAACTGGTTGAACGGTAGTTCGAGGCTGAACTTATAGTGCGACGCCAACGACCCCAGCATCTGGAAGTAGTAGACGTTGCGCCTGTCCCAGCCACGAATCGCCCCCTCCGCCAGCGTCAGGTCGCCGTTGACCAGCCGCTTGATGTCGAAGAACTGCTTGACCCCGAGGCCGTCACAGGTCGGGCAGGCGCCGGCCGGGTTGTTGAAGGAAAACAGCTTGGGTTCCAGCTCGCTGATGGCGTGGCCGCAGATCGGGCAGGCAAAGCGCGCGGAGAAGATGATCTCTTCGCCCGGCTCGTCGTCCATCGGCGCCACCAGGGCGATGCCATCGGCCAGTTTCAGCGCGGTTTCGAACGATTCGGCCAGGCGCTGCTGCAGGTCGGCGCGTACCTTGAAGCGGTCGACCACCACATCAATCGAGTGCTTCTTCTGCTTGTCGAGCTTGGGGGCTTCGTCCAGCTCATAGAGCTTGCCGTTGATGCGCGCGCGCACAAAACCTTGGGCACGCAGCTCTTCGAAGACGGAAAGGTGTTCACCCTTGCGCTCACGAATCACCGGGGCCAGCAGCATCAGCTTGGCGCCTTCCGGCTGGGCCAGCACCAGGTCGACCATCTGGCTGACGGTCTGGGCTTCCAGGGGAATATCGTGGTCCGGGCAACGCGGAATACCCACGCGTGCATACAGCAGGCGCAGGTAGTCGTAGATTTCGGTAATGGTGCCCACGGTGGAGCGCGGGTTATGGGACGTCGACTTCTGCTCGATGGAGATTGCCGGCGACAGGCCTTCAATGGTGTCGACGTCGGGCTTTTCCATCATCGACAGGAACTGGCGGGCGTAGGCCGACAGGGATTCCACATAGCGACGCTGGCCTTCGGCATACAGCGTGTCGAACGCCAGGGACGATTTGCCGGACCCGGACAAGCCGGTGATGACGATCAGTTTGTCCCGGGGCAGGGTCAGGTCGATGTTCTTCAGGTTGTGGGTTCTAGCCCCACGAATCAGGATCTTGTCCAAGATGGCCTCGCACGGCGGGCTTAAATAATGCCGGAGTATACGGCTAAAGACTGGATGAATATACACTGTCAAAAGGCCGCTTGCAGCCTTGGATGAAAGCTGCGCGGCAAAGCGCCGCATATACCCTCTCAATCGATGGGACTGGTAGAATCGCCGCCGGTTCACACGAGGTTTTTCCATGCACGATCCCCACAGCGAACGCATGAGTAGCGGCGAGACCCGAGCGGCAAGCGGTCTGGCCCTGGTGTTTGCCTTCCGTATGCTTGGCATGTTCATGGTGTTGCCGGTGCTGGCGACCTATGGAATGGATCTCGCAGGCGCGACCCCCGCATTGATCGGCCTGGCGATTGGCGCCTATGGGCTGACCCAGGCGATTTTCCAGATTCCGTTCGGGATCATTTCCGACCGCATCGGCCGCCGTCCGGTGATTTACCTCGGATTGATCGTCTTCGCCCTGGGCAGCGTGCTCGCGGCTCAATCCGATTCCATCTGGGGCGTGATCGCCGGACGCATCCTGCAAGGCGCCGGTGCGATTTCCGCCGCGGTCATGGCGTTGCTCTCGGACCTGACCCGCGAACAGCATCGCACCAAGGCCATGGCCATGATTGGCATGACCATCGGTCTGTCGTTTGCCGTAGCCATGGTGGTCGGCCCCTTGCTGACCCGCGCGTTCGGCCTGCACGGGTTGTTCCTGGCAACCGGCGGCATGGCGTTGTTCGGCATCGTGATAGTGGCCTTCATGGTGCCGCGCTCCACCGGCACGCTGCAGCATCGCGAATCGGGTGTCGCGCGCCAGGCGCTCTTGCCGACGCTCAAGCACCCCGACCTGCTGCGCCTGGATTTAGGTATCTTCGTATTACATGCAATGCTGATGTGCAGCTTCGTCGCCTTGCCCCTGGCGCTGGTGGAAAAAGCCGGGCTGCCCAAGGAACAGCACTGGTGGGTGTACCTGACCGCGCTGCTGATTTCGTTCTTCGCCATGATCCCGTTCATCATCTATGGCGAGAAAAAACGCAAAATGAAACGAGTTTTGCTCGGCGCCGTCGCGACGCTGATGCTCACTGAGCTATTCTTCTGGCAGTTCGGCGACAGCCTGCGGGCACTGGTAACCGGCACGGTGGTGTTTTTCACCGCGTTCAACCTGCTGGAGGCTTCATTGCCTTCGCTGATCAGTAAAGTTTCACCGGCCGGTGGCAAGGGCACGGCAATGGGGGTGTATTCCACCAGCCAGTTCCTGGGTTCCGCACTGGGCGGCATCATGGGTGGCTGGATGTTCCAGCATGGCGGTTTGTCGGTTGTTTTCCTGGGATGCGCCGGGCTGGCTGCACTTTGGCTGGCCTTTGCTGTTACCATGCGCGAACCTCCCTATGTGACGAGTCTGCGCTTGCCGTTATCGCCCGACGCGATGCGCGAAGCTGGCCTGGCCGAGCGCCTGAAAACCGTTACCGGGGTTACCGATGCCGTGGTTGTCGCTGAAGAAGCCGCCATCTACATCAAACTAGACACCGAATTATTGGATCGCGCGACGCTCGAGCAACTGGTCAACCCAGTGCCGACAGCGCGCCCAGCTTAGGAGAACGTTATGGCCCGTGGGGTTAACAAAGTCATATTGGTCGGTACGTGCGGCCAGGATCCCGAAGTTCGCTACTTGCCTAACGGTAACGCCGTGACCAACCTGAGTCTGGCGACCAGCGAGCAATGGACCGACAAGCAGACCGGCCAGAAGGTCGAGAAGACCGAATGGCACCGTGTGTCGATGTTCGGCAAGGTTGCGGAGATCGCCGGTGAGTACCTGCGCAAAGGTTCGCAGGTGTACATCGAAGGCAAGCTGCAAACCCGTGAGTGGGAAAAAGACGGCATCAAGCGTTACACCACTGAAATCGTGGTCGACATGCAAGGCACCATGCAACTGCTCGGCGGCCGTCCACAGCAGGGCGACCAACAAGGCGCAGGCAATAACTACCAGCAGTCCGCACCGGCCCCACGCCAGCAGGCTCCACGTCCGCAGCAGTCAGCACCGCAACAGTCGCGCCAGGCGCCGCCTCCACAACAGGCTGCTCCACAACCGGCTCCGGATTTCGACAGCTTTGATGACGATATTCCGTTCTAGGTCCAGGACACAGAACGAACAGAACCCCCGCAGGCTCAGGCCTCGGGGGTTTTTTATTGCGGTCAAATTGAGTCGCAGCCGCGAGTGCTCCAGCGCTGGCAATTGTTCTCACGGCCCACACGTTTTAGGCTGTACCCAATCCTCAATAAACCGGAACGCCGCGATGACCTGGTCAGCCCAGCAATACACCCTGTTCGAACAGCAGCGCACCCGTCCTGTCCGTGACCTGGTCGCGGCCATTCCAAACACCGAGGTGCGTAACGCCGTTGACCTGGGTTGCGGCCCCGGCAATTCCACTGAGGTATTGGCCGAACGCTTCCCGCACGCCCACGTCACCGGCCTGGACAGCTCCGACGACATGCTGGCCGACGCGCGCAAACGCCTGCCGGCGCTCAGCTTCGAGCTGGCGGATATCGGTGCCTGGAAACCTGCGCAAACCTTCGATGTGATCCTGGCCAACGCGTCCCTGCAATGGCTGCCGGATCACGCCACGCTTTACCCGCACCTCGTCCATCAGTTGACGCCCGGCGGCACACTGGCGGTGCAGACGCCTGACAACCTCGATGAGCCCGCCCACCGCCTGGCCCGCGAAGTCGCGGCTGACGGGCCGTGGTCGTCCAAAATCGGCGCGGTCAAGCACAATGAGCGCCACACGGCGAGCTATTACTACGCGTTGCTGGCTGAACACTGCAGCACCGTCGATGTGTGGCGCACCACTTATCTGCACCCGCTGGCGGATCACGCCGCCGTGGTGGAATGGTTCAAGGCTTCGGCGCTGCGGCCCTTTCTGGCTCCGTTGAGTGAGGCTGAAAAGACCGCCTTCCTACGTGAATATCAAGCGCGTATTACCCAGGCTTATCCCGCCCTGGACGATGGCACCGTGTTGCTGCCCTTTCCGCGCTTGTTCATCATCGCTGCACGCTGATACTCGAGTGGCGGTCAAGCGGCTGCCGCTTGCGCCTTCAGGTATTCATCTGCCGACACCACGCTTGCGTAACCAAACGCCAGCGACGCCATGTAAGCCCCGTGCACCTGCGCCGCTGGAATCACCTGCCCATTAAATTCCTGATCGCGCGTCGCGCACGCGTCATGAATCACAGTCACTGTGTAGCCCAGGTCCGCCGCCGCTCGCACCACGGCATCAATGCACATATGGCTCATGCTGCCGACCACGACCAGTTCCGTGATGCTGCGTTGTTCCAGTACCGCACGCAGATTGGTCTCGCGAAACGCATTCACGAAATGTTTGAGCACCACCGGTTCATTGGCTTCGTTCAGCACTTTGGTGTGCAGGTGCGCGCCCTCGGAGCCCGGCGTGAAAAACGGCGCGTCCTCGGAAGTAAACTCGTGACGCACGTGAATCACCGCATCGCCCGCCTGGCGAAACGCTTGCAACACGTGCGCGGCCTTGTCTGCCGCGGCCTCCACACCGTCGAGTGGCCACTTGCCCTGGGGGAAGTAGTCGTTCTGGATATCGATTAGGATGAGCGCTTGCTTGGCCATGTGTGTTGCCTCGTGATGGGGTGATGGGCTCAGTATGTTAGCTGGCGCCTGACTCCGGGATTGGCTGCACCGACAATAACAGGGGGAAAACTGACAATGGTCGTTGTTGAGTTGGGCGTGTTGATTTACCAGGGCGCGCAATTGGCCGCCGTGCATGGTTTGACTGATTTGTTCGGCGTGGCTAACCGCATTGCCGCCGAGCATCAATCGGCGCAACTGCCGTTGCTGCGCGTCAGCCATTGGCAGGTGGATGCGACCGGCCAGCCGGTGCGCGTATTCAGCAGCCATCCCGGCCCGGCTCAACCGATGATGGCCGTTCTGGTGCCGCCGTCAATGGGTGAGTTCACCGAAGAGCAGGCACCCCCTGCGTTGCTGGAGTGGCTTCGCCAGCAACATGCGACAGGCACCGTGCTCGGCGGCGTGTGCATCGGTTCGATCATGCTGGCGCGCAGTGGATTGCTTGACGGGCGTAGCGCCACCACGCACTGGTCTTCCGCCGAATCCTTCGCCGCCCGTTACCCGGCCGTGCGCCTGGAGGCGGACAAGCCCATCGTCGATGACGGCGACCTGATCACCACCGCCGGCTTGATGGCCTGGTCCGAACTCGGCCTGCGCCTGGTCGACCGCCTGATGGGCCCAAGCCTCGCGGCCGACACTGCACGCTTCCTGGTAATCGAACACAGTGACAGCGCCAGCCAGTGCGGCAGCAATTTCGCGCCGATTCTCGGCCACGGTGACGCTGCCATCCTCAAGGTCCAGCACGGGTTGCAGGCGAGCGGCGCGGTGGATGTTTCCCTGGCGGCGATGGCGCAGGAAGCAGGCCTGGAAGAGCGCACCTTCCTGCGGCGGTTTCGCAATGCCACTGGCTTGAAACCCACCGAATATTGCCAACACCTGCGAGTGGGCAAAGCGCGGCAGATGCTGGAGTTTACCAATGGCACTATCGACCATATTGCCTGGACCGTGGGTTACCAGGACCCCAGCGCGTTTCGCACCCTCTTCAAGAGAATTACCGGCTTGGCGCCAAGTGACTATCGCAGCCGCTTTGGGGTTTGAATCGTGCAGAACGCCGCAACGTCAACGCGGCGTCGTGCAGAATAAAACAGGCCAACTGCCATCTCTTCTTCGTTAACCGGCGGATTTGTAAAACCCTCCGTGCTGAAGAAGTCTTGGCCTGATCCCTGCAACCTTCTTGCCTCACCACAGCGGGATGGCCAAGGAGGATGCATGACCCCGACTCAGCGCAAGAAGCTGGTAGTCGCTCACTCCACGCGAGTCGGCGCGCCAACGCATGAGATCGAAACCAACCGGGCCTTGGCGCGCTGGCTGGCGCAGATACTGGGGCTCGAATTCGGCGGCAGCTACGACCCCGATCTGCACGCGGGACGAGCGTTGTACCTGTTGCCCACGCAGACCCTGATTGGCTCGGATCAGGCGCAGGCGCTCAGTGTCCGAGGGCCGGAGGATCTGTGGGGCGGCTACGTCGACCACGACTTCATCTGCACCAAAGCCATCACTCATGGCGTGATCGGCCCGCAGGCCAAAGCGCCCGAGGGCTGGTCGGCATTGTTCTGCGAGCGTGTGCGAGACGTCGTACTGGATGGCTTGAGCGTTTTCGCCCTGGAGGACGCCCGACCCGCCGCCACACGCTTGCTCTACAGCGGGCCCGTGCGCATGAAGCCGGTGCACGCCTGCGCGGGCCGCGGCCAGGAAGTTATCCACAGCCTCGACGAGCTCGATGCCGTGCTGGCTCGGCCCGATGCCGCCACACTCTTCAACGAAGGCGTGGTGCTGGAACAAGACCTGAAGGATGTGGTCACTCACAGTGTCGGCCAGAGCTTTATCGGCGCTCATGTGTTCAGCTACTGCGGCGAGCAATACCTGACTGAAGACGGGCAGGGCGCTGAGGTCTACGGCGGTTCCAGCCTGTTGGTGGTGCCTGGCGGCTACGCTGATCTGTTGAAGCTCGAACTGCCCGACGACGTACGCGAAGCCATCGGACAAGCCCAGGTCTTCGACAGCGCCGCTGATGAAGCCTACCCCGGTTTCTATGCGTCGCGACGCAACTACGACATCGCCCAGGGCCTGGACAGCGAAGGCCAACGTCGCAGCGGCGTGCTCGAACAATCCTGGCGCATGGGCGGGGCCAGCAGCGCGGAAGTCGCGGCGCTGCAGAGCTTTGTCAACGACCCGGGCCTCAAAGCCATTCGGGTGTCTTCGGTGGAAACCTACCAGGACCAGGCGTTGCCGGCCGATGCCATCGAGGTGTACCGCGGCCCGGCGGAAAGCAGCGACTTTCTTCTCAAGTACGTGACGGTTGAATCTTATGACGGCTAGAAGCGAAAGCATTGCGATCGACATCGACGACGAACAGATGAGCGGCACATTCCTGAGCCCCAAATCGAAAGTGCCGGGCGTGTTGTTCGTGCATGGCTGGGGCGGCAGCCAGGAGCGCGACCTCGAGCGAGCCAAAGGCATCGCGGGGTTGGGCTGTGTGTGCCTGACCTTCGATCTGCGCGGCCACGCGGGCGCCGGTATTCCGTTATCCCGCGTCACCCGTGAAGACAACCTGCGCGACCTGCTGGCGGCCTACGACCGCTTGCTTGCGCACCCGGCCATCGACACGTCGGCGGTGGCGGTGGTGGGCACCAGTTACGGCGGCTACCTGGCGGCGATTCTCACCTCATTGCGCCCGGTGCGCTGGCTGGCGCTGCGCGTGCCTGCGCTGTACCGCGATGAAGAGTGGCTCAAGCCCAAGCGCGACCTGGACAAGATGGACCTGATGGATTACCGCAGCACCTTGGTGCATGCCGAAACCAATCGCGCCTTGCACGCGTGTTCGGCGTTTACCGGTGATGTGCTGATCGTGGAGTCGGAGACGGACGATCACGTGCCCCACGCCACCATCATGAGTTACCGCGCGGCTTGCCAGCAGACGCATTCGCTGACCCATCGCATCATTGACGGTGCCGACCATTCTCTCAGCGATCCGGTGTCCCAGCAGGCCTACACCTCGATCCTGGTGGATTGGATTACCGAGATGGTGGTGGGGGAGCGGTTGAGCATCATCCAATCTCGATAAGTTGGTGGTCTTTAGACCGCCTTCGCGAGCAAGCCCGCTCCCACATTCGACCGCGTTCCAAAGGATGTACACGGTTAAATGTGGGAGCGGGCTTGCTCGCGAAGGCGATCGACCAGCCACTACAGCCTCAAGCCGGTGTCTTCTTCACCCGCAACGCCTTGGCCTTCGCCTCCACCCCCAGGTACATCACCAGCGCAATCAGCAGCGGCAAAATAAAGTAGATCGCCCGGTACGCAATCAACCCGGCCAGCAAACTGCCCCGCGACGCTTCATGCTGCAACAACGCAATAAACACCGCTTCCAACACGCCGAGCCCGGCCGGGATATGCGTAAGCACCCCGGCGATCGCGCTGATCAGCAACACCCCCAGCACCAGTGGGTAGTCCAGTTTGGACGGCAGCAGGGTGAAGATCACCGCCGCCATCAGCGACCAGTTCAGCGCGCCCAACATTAACTGCAAACATGCCATGCGCAGCGACGGCAGGTTGATTTCCATGCCGCGAATGGTCCACGCACGCTTTCTCGAAAACTGGCACGCCGCCAGGTAACCCAGGCTGGCCAGCACCAGCAACGCGCCGATGCCTTGCAAGGCCGTGGTGCTGACCTTCCAGCCCGGCGGCATGGTGACCAGGCCGCTGCTGAAAATCACCCCCGAGATGGCCATGTAGCCGAACCAATTGGTGGCCAGGCTCAGGCCGAGGATCTTGGCGATATTGCCGGTGCTCACCCCCAGCCGCGAATACAGCCGATAGCGCATGGCGATACCGCCGACCCACGCACTCAGGTTGAGGTTGAACGCATAGCTGATGATCCCCACCGGCAGGATCTGCTTCCACCTCAGGTTCTGGCGAATGTAGGTGCGGCCGATCAAGTCGAAGCTGGCGTACACCAGAAAGCTGCACAGCGTCAGGGCGCCCGCGATCAGAAGGGTGCGCACCTTGAATTCGCCCAGGGTCTGCAGCACTTCGCTCCAATCGATGCGCCGCGCGAGCATCGTGAACAGTACGATCAGCAGCAGGAAGAAGACGACAGTCAGCGGTTTCTTCCAGCGCTGGAACCGCGAGCCTTTGGTTTCAGACGTCATGGGGCTGGGCCTCAAAGGGTTTCAATCGTGGCTTGTGCGCAGGCAGCCAGCCGGTCAGCACAGGGAAGTGGCGCATCACATGGAACACCAGGAAACCCACGGTCAGACGCCACAGCCACAGGCGTGGCTTGCGCTTCTCCGGGATGGTCTGGCAATGATTCCTGGCCAGGGCTTCCAGGCTGTCATAAAGCTGTTGATTGAAGCCACGATCACGAATCAACACGTTGGCTTCCAGGTTCAGCGCCAGGCTCAGCGGGTCCAGATTGCTCGAACCCACGGTGCTCCAGTCGTCATCCACCAGCGCCACTTTGCCGTGCAGCGGGCGTTGGCAATATTCATGAATCACCACGCCATCCTTGAGCAAATAGTCATAGAGCATGCGTGCCGCCAGTTTGGCCAGCAGCACGTCGGGCTGGCCCTGCATGATCAGTTGCACGTGCACGCCACGGCGCGCGGCGTTGCGGATCTCGCGCAACAGGCGGTAGCCGGGGAAGAAGTAGGCGTTGGCAATCACCGCGCGTTTTTGCGCCTTGCTCAATGCGTGGATATACGCCTCTTCGATGTCGTCGCGATGCTGCAGGTTGTCGCGATAGATCAGGCGCACCAGGCCGTCGCCTTGCTCGCTCGACCACGCCGAAGGCCGTTGCTGGCGCCGTCGCCAGCCGCGTCGCGTGCGCACCTGGCGCCCGCTTTGTGCCAAGGCGAAATGATGCAGGTCGGCCACCACCGGCCCTGTCACTTGCACGGCGTAATCCTGCTTGGCTTCGGGGCCAAAATCGCCCAGGTGATCGGCGGAAAAATTGATCCCGCCGATAAACCCCACGCTGGCGTCCACCACCACGATCTTGCGGTGCAGGCGACGAAACCAGTTGGTGCGGATGCCCAGGGTCTTGGACGCGGGGTCAAACATCTGCACCATCACGCCGGCCTCGGCCAACTCACGCAGGAACGACGGGCTCAGCTCGCCGCAGCCAAAACCGTCCAGGCTTGCCACCACCTTCACGCCACGCTGCGCCGCCTCGATCAGGATGCCTTGCAGCTCGTGTCCAACCTTGTCTTCGAAAAGGATGAAGGTCTCCAGCAGGATCTCGCGCTGAGCCCGGCGCATGGCCTCGAACACCCTGGGAAAGTACGCCTCGCCGTTCTCCAGCAACTCGATCTGGTTGCCGCTCTGCCAGCCGTAATCCACGTCACGGGCCTTGGTTTCATCCGGCGGCTGGTCGGTGGAAATGTGTTCTACCGCGACGTTCATAACTCGACCTCCACCGACAGCGGCACATGATCGGATAAATGGGACCAGGGGCGCGTGTTCAGCACCCTGGGGTTATGCGCGGTCAGATTGCGTACGTAAATGCGATCCAGCGCCAGCAATGGCAAGCGCGCTGGAAAGGTGCGCGCGAGTTTGCCGTCGGCTTCGAAAAACACTTCCCTCAGGCCGCTCTGGCTCAGGTCGGCGCGCTGGCGCCAGTCGTTGAAATCGCCAGCCACCACCAGTGGCGCATCGGCCGGAATCTCGCTGATACGTTGCTCCAGCAGGCGCAATTGTTGCTGGCGATGCACCTCGCGCAAGCCCAGGTGCATGCAGATCGCGTGCACTTCCTGGCCGGTGCTCGGCAGGCGCAGCACGCAATGCAGCAGGCCACGGTTTTCGTGGCCGCTTTGGGAAATGTCGAGGTTGTCGTAGCTCACAATCTGGAATTTCGACATCAACGCATTGCCGTGGTCGCCGTGGGGGTAGACGGCATTGCGCCCATAGGCGAATTGCGGCCAGATACTGTCAGCGAGGAACTCGTACTGCGGCATTTTCGGCCAGTCGCTGTAGCGCTGCGGATGGCGTTCGTGGGTACCGTGGATTTCCTGCAGGAACACGATATCGGCGCCCACGCTGCGCACCGCTTCGCGTAACTCAGGCAGGATGAAACGTCGGTTCAGCGCGGTGAAGCCTTTATGGATATTCACCGTCAGCACCGTAAAGCGCTTGATGGCGGTGGTGGGCGCGGTGGGCATCAATTCCGGATGGGTCATGGCAACACCCCCGACGCAGGCAGTTTTCCGGGCTCGGTGGCGAGGTGTTTATCCAGCTCGAAACGCTGTAGCAATTGGCGTGCATCAAACGGCGCACGCACCTTGATGTCATTGTCGAAAAAGCAGAACACGTCCCGCTGTTTGCGGGCGCGGGGCTTGTGGTGCGGGTCGGCCAGCTTGGCGTCCGCAGGCTGCTTGCCCTGGCTCCAACGCTCGATGCGATCGCCCCAGCGCTTGAGGGCCTCGTCACTATAGCCACTGGCGTACAGCTCCTTGTCGCCGTGCAGGCGCAGGTACATGAAGTTGGCGGTGACATCTTCCAGGTAAGGCCACTTGCTGGCGGTGTCCGCTACCACGAGTGCCACTCCATACTTGTCCAGCATCTGCACAAACTCCGGCACGGCAAAACTCTGATGGCGGATCTCCACCGCGTGGCGCAGCGCGCGCTTGCCATGGGCTTGCATGCTCGCCTTGCCGTTCAGGCGCGGTTCATGCTGACGGGCGAGGGCGGCCGCCTGTTGGGTGTCGGTGGGCAGTTCCTGCAGAAAGGCTTCGAACAGCGGCGGGTCGAACTTGAAGCTGGGCGGGAACTGCCAAAGGATCGGGCCGAGCTTTTCCTTCAGCTCCAGTATCCCGGAGGCAAAAAAATTGGCCATCGGCGCATGCACGTCCCTTAACCGCAGGATGTGGGTAATGAAGCGCGGCGCCTTGACGCTGAACACGAAGCCTTCGGGCGTGTCGGCGTACCACTCGGCGTAGCGCTTGGGGGTTTGCAGCGCATAGAACGAGCCATTGATCTCAATGCTGTTGACGGCGCGTGACGCAAACTGCAGCTCGCGTTTCTGGGTCAGCCCTTCGGGGTAGAAATCCCCGCGCCAGGGCGTGTAGCGCCAGCCGGAAATGCCGATGTGAATCGCCGCCATGAATGCTCCCGTCAAAAAGGGTCGGTTGACCTCCGTTTTTGGATGACTGCGGCATCCGCCTGAAAGTTTCGCGCTTCCTACAGGCGGCACTTTCTCGGGAACGATCAGGCATCAAACCCGTCAGTTCCTTACAGAACCTTTTGCGGGAGCTCGGTGTGTTGCTGAATCTAAAGACTGCATTACTGCTGGGTGCGCTGATGTTTTGCGGCAGTGGCGCCCTGCAAGCGGCCGCGACCGCGCCAGAACCGGATGCGCCGGCCAAGCCGGAATTGCTGGTGGAAGGCGGATTGCTGGGGGCCATCAGTTCCAGCATTGATGACGTGCAGCAAAAGTTGGACCTCAATCAGGGCCTTGTTGATCAATGGCGTCTGCGCGCGGATCGGGCGGCAGATGAAGTGGGTCGCCTGGTCGACCAGACCGCTGCGCGTTCGCCCTGGAGCGTGGCGGGCGACTTTCTGTTGCTGTCCGGGGTCTGGATCGGCGCATTTGCGTTGCTGACGTTGCTGGGGCGCTTTGCCGTACGGCGTCTTGGCCAGCGCCTCTTTTTCGAACGACGTAAACGGCTGCTGGCCGTGCTTGGCTATGTGCTGCCCTATACGGTGCCGGCGCTGGTGTGCCTGCCGCTGACGCTGTATGTCAGCCACTTTCTGGCGACTTCCGTGGGCCGCGCGCTGGCGCTGTGTTTTGCCTACGCCACCAGCAGCGGCATCTTTTCCACCTCGATGCTGCTCTGCGTGATTGTCATGTTCAACGTCGGCCACAAGCGCCCGGCGGTGCAGATCATTCGCAGCTACTGCCCCAAGCCGCTGTTCCTGATCGGCTTTCTCGCAGCCCTCAGCGATGCCCTGACCAGCCCGCAGATCGCCCGCCAGTTGGGCGGCAATATCACCAGTAGCATCGCCGTGTTCACCGGTCTGTTCGCCGCGGTGATCTTCGGCGTGCTGGTGGTGCGCCTGCGCCGCCCGGTGGCCCATCTGATCCGTAACCGGCCATTGGCCCAACGCCTCAAACACCCGGCGTTGCAGCAGTCGTTGCGGGTGTTTTCCGGGCTGTGGTACTGGCCGATTCTGTTGATGGTGCTGGTCTCGGCGATCAACCTGATCGGCGCCGGCGACGATAATCAGAAGGCGCTGCGTTGCGCGTTGTTCACCACGATCCTGCTGATCGGCACGGTGTTCCTGAGCACCGTGCTGCAGCACCTGTTCAAGTCGCGCAGCCAGGTCGCGATCCAGCGCAGCAGTGCCTACAAGGAACGCTTCCTCAGCCTGTTGCATGCGATCCTGCGCATTGTCATGGCCGTTGCGTTCATTGAAGTGCTTGGGCGGATCTGGGGCGTGTCGCTGTTCGAGTTCGCCGAGCGCAACTCCATTGGCCGGGCGATCAGCGACTCTCTCAGCAGCATCGGCCTGATCCTGCTGATGACCTGGTTGTTCTGGGTGGTGCTCGACACCGCGATCCAGGAAGCGCTGAAGCCGCCGGTGAACAAACGCTCCAGCCGCCAGCCCAGCACGCGAATCAAGACCATCCTGCCGCTGCTGCGCAATGCGGTGAAGATTATCCTGGTGGTGATCTGCGCGATCACCACCATGGCCAACCTCGGCATCAACGTCGCCCCGCTGCTGGCCGGCGCCGGCGTGGTGGGCCTGGCGATCGGTTTCGGTTCCCAGCAACTGGTGCAGGATGTGATCACCGGCCTGTTCATCATCATCGAAGACACGCTGTCGATCGGCGACTGGGTGGTGCTCGACTCCGGCCATGCCGGCACCGTCGAAGGCCTGACCATCCGCACCCTGCGCCTGCGCGACGGCAAGGGCTTTGTGCACTCGGTGCCGTTCGGGCAGATCAAGGCCGTCACTAACCAATCGCGGCAGTTTGCCTATGCGTTTTTCTCAGTGCAGTTCACCTATGACACCGATGTGGACAAGGCGGTGGAGCTGATCCAGGAGGCCGGGCAGTCGATCCGTGATGACGTGTTCCTCAAGTACAACCTGCAAGGCCCTTTGGAGGTGTTTGGTGTCGACAAGATGGACCTTAACGGCGTGGTGCTGACCGCACAGTTCCGCACGGTGTCGGGTGGGCAATATGCGGTGAGTCGTGCGTTTAACCAGCGGTTGAAGAAGCTTGTGGATAACTGTGATGAGGTGCACTTTGCGCAGACTTATCCACAGCAGGTGCTGTTGCCCAAGCGCATGGCGCAGGATGAGGCCGTGGTGCTGACTGAACAGCCGCGCACCCAATGATCAGCCGTGCCTGGGCTGACGCCTTCGCGAGCAAGCCCGCTCCCACAGTTTGACCGTATTCCAAGGATGTACCCCGGTCAAACTGTGGGAGCGGGCTTGCTCGCGAAGAGGCCTTCAATGTCACCCCATTTCAATGCCTGATCAACTTCTCCTGCACCGCCAACTGATCCTCCTCCAGCAACACCTGCTGCTTGCCGGCCACCCTCACCGCCGCCGGCAACCCATCCCGGTACACAATCCGATTACCGCTCACCGCGGGCACCTTATCCCCCGGTAATAGCGTACCCACCAGATTCAACGGATCGGCCCCGCACACCGCAATCAAACTCCCATCATGGGGCCGACGCCGCACTTCACGCAGCAATGCAATCGCCTCCGGCAACGCAAACTGTTCCCCCGCCAGGCCGCTGACAAAGCGCCCGCCGCGAATGTCCCCGCGCGCTTCCAGGCGATGGAAGGTGCGCAGTAACTCGCGCCAGCTTGGCAACCAATCCGCCTCGCGCTCCAGCAAGCGCCAGAACACCACGCCATAACGGCGCAGCAGCGTCATCGCCACATGCTCCAGCGTCTCGGCCGAATGCGGGCCGGCGGCGGTTGATGAACGCCGCACCAGGGCCCAGCGCCCGGCGTCATCCATGCCGCCGATAAACGCACCGCGCCCACGCCGACTGCTGCGCGCCTGGCGTTTGCTCGCAGGGGTGGTGAGGGCGCGCAGCCCGGCGAAGCTGTCGGCGTTTACCAGCCCGGCACCCACTAATTCCTGCAGGGCGGTTTCCAGTTCGCTGCGCAGCAAGTGGGCTTCGTGCACCAGCTCATCGAAAAACAAGGCGCCTTGATCGCGCAGGGCTTGATGCACCTTCTGCGCCTTGGGCGACAGCGTTGCGGCGTCGGTGAGCTCGGTCAATCCGCTCCACAATCCCACCTGGCTACGTGGCAGCAACACCACCGGCGTGCTGCGCAAGGCCATGGCGCCGGCCTTGTTGCTCAAGCGCGTCCACACCAGCTTGCCGCTGCGGCACAGGTCATCCAGCCAGGTGGACGAATAATCCTTGAGCCGCGCACTGAGCAGGTCACTGTCCCACGCGGAGGTGGCGGCGGCGTAACCTTCGAACTGGCCGACGATCTGCGCCAACATCGCGCTGCCCTGGCCGCGGGTGCCGTCGGACAGGTGCTGCCAGTCGAACAGGAAACGCATGAAGTCCTGCAACGCCACCGGCTCGATTTCGCGGCGCAGGCGCTTGATCGTGTAGCGGTGGATGCGCGCAAGCAGGTGACGTTCGCACCATTGCTCTTCGGTGGCGTCGGGGCTGAAATGGCCGCGCAGCACGTAGCCTTCCTGTTCCAGGCGGGCCAGCGCTTGAGTGACATCCGCCAGCGGTAACGCGAGCGGTGTGGCGATTTCGGTCAACGTCAGGGGGCCGAACCCACCGAGGCGCGCGCGCAGCACTTCCACCACGGCCTCATCAAAGGTCCAGGGTTCATCGAAACCCGGCAGCAGTGGCAAGTTGCTGGGGTAGATCGCCTGCAAACAGCTCAGGCGCTCGACCGCGACCCACACGCCGTTGTGCAATTGATAGGCGCGGCCACCCTTGGCCAAGGCGTGCAGCCACTCGCGCCACTGCACGGTGACTTCGGCGTCGGCGATGCACGCCAGGCTCATCAACGCCTCATGCATTTCATCCACGCCGTTGGGCGCCGGCCACGCTTCTTCGCGCACCCCTGCGATGGCGTCGACATCCAGGGCGCCGAGGTCGTCGGTGCTCTGCGGGTCAGTCCAGCGTCGGTTGAACACCGCCTGGGTGCGGCGTTCTTCCAGTGGCGCGTCGTCGAGAAAGGTGTAGGGCCGCGCGCTGAGAATTTCCGCAGCCATGGGCGAGGGCGCCGGCAGGTCGCGGCTGATCAGGCGCACCTCGCCGCGCTCCATGCGCCGCAGCAGCGCCAACCAGGCGTCGCTGTCCATGGCTTCGTGCAGGCAATCGTCGAGGGTCTGTTCGATCAACGGATGGTCCGGGACTTCGCGTTCGCCGGCGAGGTTTTCCAGGCAGGCGATCTGATCGGGAAACACACTGGCGATCAGGTCTTCGCTTTTCATGCGCTGGATCTGCGGCGCTACCTTGCGTCCGCCGGTATAACGCGGCAGTGCCAGGGCCACACCGGCATTCCAGCGCCAGCGCACGCCGAACAGCGGCGCATCCAGCACCGCCTGGATCAGGATGTGCTCGGCGCTGTTGCTGTTGAGGTAACGCCACACCTCGTCCAGCTCGAAACTGTGGCTGGTGGACAGCGACAGCACGATGGCATTTTCGCTGGCCGCCGCCTGCAATTCGAAATTGAAGGTGCGGCAAAACCGCTTGCGCAGCGCCAGGCCCCAGGCGCGGTTGACGCGGCTGCCGAACGGCGTGTGGATGATCAGTTGGGTGCCGCCGGAAGCGTCGAAGAAGCGCTCCATGATCAACGTGTCCTGGGACGGCAACGCGCTCAGGGCCAGGCGAGTGCGCGCCAGGTAATCGAGGATTTGTTCGGCACTGGCGTGGTTCAGGCGCAGGGTGTCGGTGAGCCAGTCCAGGGCGGGTTGCAAGTCGCCAGGGGTGGCGCTGAGCAGCACGTCCAACAGGCCTTGCAGGCGCGCCACCGAGGCCGACAATTCGTTGCTGCGCCCCGGCGCTTCACCGAGCCAGAACGGGATGGTCGGGGGCTGGCCATGGGCGTCTTCGACCCGCACTTTGCCGGCTTCGACCCGCAGGATCCGGTACGACGTGTTGCCCAGCTGGAAGATATCCCCGGCGATGCTTTCCACCGCGAAGTCTTCGTTGACGCTGCCGATGTTCAGGCTCTGGGGTTCGAGCAACACGCTGTAGTCGGCGTTATCGGGAATGGTGCCGCCGCTGGTCACGGCGGTGAGTTTGGCGCCTCGGCGGCCGCGCAACGTGCGCGTTAGGGCGTCGCGGTGCAGGTAGGCGCTGCGGATGCCCTGGCGCCCGTTGTAGCCGTCGGCGAGCATTTGCAACAATGCCTGGTAGTGATGCTCATCCAGCTCGGCATAGGGCGCGGCGCGGTGGATCAGATCCAGCAACGCCTGTTCCGACCATTCCTGGGCGCTGACTTCGGCAATGATCTGCTGGGCCAGTACGTCCAGCGGCGCGACTGGTATGTGCAGGGTGTCCAATTCGCCCCGGCGCACGCAGTCGAGCAGCGCGGCGCATTCGATCAAGTCGTCGCGGGTGGTGGCGAACAGCCTACCCTTGGGCGTGCCGCCGACCTGGTGCCCGGAACGTCCGACTCTTTGCAAAAAACCATTGATCGAGCCGGGCGAGCCGATCTGGCAGACCAGATCCACATCGCCGATATCAATCCCCAGTTCCAGCGATGCGGTGGCGATCAGCACTTGCAGCTCGCCGGCCTTGAGGCGTTGTTCGGCATCCAGGCGCATCTCCTTGGCCAGGCTGCCATGGTGCGCAGCAACCGCCGTTTTGCCCAGGCGCTCGCTCAAATGCCGGGCCAGGCGTTCGGCCAGGCGGCGGGTGTTGACGAAGACCAATGTGGTGCGGTGTTCGCGGGCCAAGTCGGCGAGGCGGTCATAGACCAGCGCCCACACATCGTTGGCCATGACCGCCGAGAGCGGAACCGGTGGCACCTCGATATCCAGGTCGCGGGGGCGGGCGTGGCCGATGTCGACAATCGCGCAATCGCGGCCGCTGCCCACCAGAAACCGCGACACCGCCTCGATGGGCTTTTGCGTGGCCGACAGGCCGATGCGCGTCAACGGTTCACTGCACAGCCCCTGCAGACGCTCCAGGCTCAGGGCCAAATGGCTGCCACGTTTACCGGCGGCGATGGCGTGGATCTCGTCGACGATCACCGTGCGTGTGCTGGCGAGCATCTGCCGGCCGGAGTCCGAGCCCAGCAGCACGTAGAGCGATTCTGGAGTGGTCACCAGGATGTGCGGCGCTCGCTTGCGCATCTGTGCACGGTCTTTTTGCGGCGTGTCGCCGGTGCGCACGGCGGTGCGGATCACCAGCGGCGGCAGGTCCAGGCGCTGCAAGTGCTCGGTGATCCCGGCGAGCGGGTTTTGCAGGTTGATCTGGATATCGTTGGACAGCGCCTTGAGCGGCGACACATAGACCACCAGGGTTTCATCCGGCAGTTGCCCACTGTTGGCCAGGCCCTGGTGAACCAGGTCATCGAGCACCGCCAGGAAGGCCGTCAGTGTCTTGCCGGAGCCGGTGGGCGCGGCGATCAGTGTTGATTGACGCTGGCGGATCAACGGCCAGGCCTGGGCCTGGGCGCTTGTCACCGAAGGGAAGGTGCTGGCAAACCAGGCGCTGACGGCGGGGTGGAAACCGTTCAAGGCGCTGTCGGTGGATTCGGGTCGGTTCATGTAGTGATTGATACTGCCCGATCCAACAAGTTGCAATCGCGCAGTTTATCCGTGACGGTTGCGCTACAAACCCGCAAAATGCAACGATTCTGACAAATACCTGAACAACCTTCGTTCCACACTGACCGGGCCTGCTCAATCTATGCGAATGCGCCTTATGTTACTGGGCGGCGGGAATGCCCTCGGGCAGGCGCTGATTCGCCTGGGTGCAGAGGAAGACATCGGTTTCCTCGCACCCAAACCGCCCCAAGACGGCTGGGATGCCGCGAGCCTCACCCAATTGCTCGACGACACCCGTCCCGATGCCTTGATCAACCTCGCCTACTATTTCGACTGGTTCCAGGCCGAAGCGGTCAGCGAAACGCGCCTGGCCTCCCAGGAATTCGCCATCGAGCGCCTGGCCGAGCTGTGCCAGCACCACAACATCACCTTGCTGCAACCCTCCAGCTACCGCGTGTTCGATGGCTCCCGCGCCACCGCCTACAGCGAAAAGGACGAGCCGGTGCCCCTGGGCCTGCGCGGCCAGGCGTTGTGGCGGATCGAGCAAAGCGTGCGCGCCACGTGCCCGCAACATGTGTTACTACGGTTTGGCTGGTTGCTGGATGACAGCGTCGACGGAACGCTCGGGCGCTTCCTGGCCCGGGCCGAGAAACCGGACGAATTGCTGATGGCGGACGACCGTCGCGGCAACCCGACGCCGGTGGACGATGCCGCGCGGGTGATCATCTCGGTGCTCAAGCAACTCGATTGCGCGGCGCCGTTGTGGGGCACCTATCACTATGCCGGCCAGGAGGCGACCACACCGTTGGCGCTGGGCCAGGCGATCCTCACCGAAGCGCGCACCTTTCACCCGCTGGCGATCGAATCCCCCACCGCCCAGGCCCACGCGGCCCGGCCGGATGCCGGTGAAGAACCGCAACACGCGGTGCTCGCCTGCAAGAAAATCCTCCATACCTTCGGCATCAAGCCACGGGCGTGGCGGGCAGGGCTGCCGGCGTTATTGGACCGCTTCTATCGCCATAGCTGACACGCCTGAAAACCAAATGTGGGAGCGGGCTTGCTCGCGAAGGCGGAGTGTCAGTCAACAGATTCATGACTGATCCACCGCATTCGCGAGCAAGCCCGCTCCCACATTAGTTATGTAGTGGCAGTTAAAACCGGGTCAGAACTTATAGCCAATCCCCACCATGTAAACCATCGGGTCCACGTCCACATTGACCTTGGCGCGAGTGCCCGGCGCCACGCCGTTGTTTTCCACGGTGGCCTTGGTGCTGATGTCGATGTAGCGCGCCTGGGCGTTGATCATCCACTTGTCGTTGATCATGTAGTCCGCGCCGATCTGCGCGGCCCAGCCCCAGGAGTTTTCAGCCTTGAAGTTGCTGAAGCCGGCGCCTTGGGCACGGCTGCCGACGTGTTCGTCGTAGATCCAGGTGTAATTGATACCGGCGCCCACATAGGGTTGGAAGGCCGACTTGTTGTCCAGTGGGTAGTAGACAACGCTCAAGGTCGGCGGCAGGTGTTTGAGGGTGCCGAGCTTGCCGTTGGCTGGGCTCAGCGCGGTGCCCTTGATCTTCACATCGTGCTCGAACGGTGTAGCGGCCAGCAGTTCGATACCAACATGGTTGGTCAGCATGTAGGCGAAGTTCAGGCCCAGTTGAGTGTCGCTGCTCATGGTCGCCTTGCCGCCCAGGTTGGTGCCCGCCAAGGGGCCCTGGTCGACTTTGACGTGGCCGCTGTCCGCCTTCGGGTTCACCGTAATTGCACCGGCGCGAACCAGAATGTCGCCCGCTTCGTGAGCGTGTGCGACAGGGGCGACGAGGGCGAGCGCGAAAAGGGACGCGCCGAGCAGAGACTTGTTCATGGGAGCTCCAAAGGACGTTTAAAAGTTGTACGTCCAATGGTAAAGATCGTTCCGCCCGGTCTTTTGACTCAGCTCAATGAAAGCTTCATCAGCTCTATTCCGGCAGCTCATACATATAAATCTTCTCGGCCTCCATCTGGTAACCGGCGTCGGCCAGTTCGCTGCTCGACGGCTTGACCTGCATCGCGCCTTCGATCCAGTACGGCTGGTACAGCTCATCAAGCTTCACGCCGACTTCGCTGGTGACATGCACGATCTGGTTGGAAGGTGGCGGCGGCACATGGATGCAGGCGCCGAAATACGGCACCAGTAAAAACTCGGTGGTGCGGCCGTTCTCGCCGACTTCCAATGGCACGATATAACCCGGCAGGCGGATGTGCTTGCCGTCAAGGGCCGGCACCACAGGCGCGTGGGGCATTTCCTGCTTGGCCGCCGGCGCCGATTCCAGCGCATCGGCCATGCCGGATAAATTGTGCAGCGGCTGCATGTTCGGTACTTCCGGCTCGGCGTCCGGCGGGATCAGCTCCGACCAGGTCAGCTCTTTGGGCTCGGCGGCCCAGGCGGGCAGGGCGATCAGCAGCAACAGGGCAAACAGGGCACGGCGCATCGAAACCTTCCTCATAAACGGATGGACAGGCCATCGGCCAAAGACTGCCGGTAGGCGCGCCACGCGGGCACGCTGCCCATTAACAGCGCGGCGGCCAGGATACCGGCGAGCAGCGTCCATTCATATTCGCTGGGCCACGACATCGGCAGGTCCAGCCCGTAGTTGGCCTGCAAATACCCGCGCGAGGCGGCGATGCACACGTAGAGCATACCCACGCCCGCGACCACGCCGGACAAGGCCAGGGCGAACGCTTCGAAGATCAGTAACGTCGCGATATGCCACGGGCGGGCGCCCACCGAACGCAGGATCGCCATTTCGCGGCGGCGCTCGTTGAGGCTGGTGAGGATCGCCGTGAGCATGCCGATCAAACCGGTGAGCACGACGAACAGCGAGATCACGAACAGCGCCTTTTCAGCGGTGCCCATCATGCTCCACAACTCTTGCAGCGCCACGCCGGGTAGAATCGCCAGCATCGGCTCGCCACGGAATTCGTTGATCTCCCGTTGCAGGGCGAAGGTGGAAATCTTGTTGTTCAGGCCCAGCATGAACGCAGTGATGGCCTGCGGCGTGAGGTCCATATTGCGCGCCTGGTCGGCGCTGATCCGGCCTTTGCCCTGGGCCGGCACGCCGTTGTGCCAGTCGATATGGATCGCTTCCATCCCGCCCAGGCTGATATGCAGCGTGCGGTCCACCGGTGTGCCGGTGCGCTTGAGAATACCGACCACGGTGAAAGGTTTGTCATCGTGTTTGACCAGGCTGACCACCGCCACGCCATGGGCCAGCACCAGTTTGTCGCCGAGCTTGTAGTGCAGCGCGTCGGCCACTTCGGCGCCGAGCACCACTTCGAACGGGTCGGTGGCAAAGGCGCGGCCGCTGGCCAGTTCGAGGTTTTGTTTGCGTCCGTACTGGTAGTGTTCGAAGTAGGACGCGTTGGTGCCCATGACGCGGTAGCCGCGATGGGAGTCGCCGAGGGAAATCGGGATGGCCCACTTCACTTGAGGGCTGGCGGCGAAATGCTCGTAGCTGTCCCAGCGGATGTTGTTGGTGGCGTTGCCGATGCGAAACACCGAGTACAGTAGCAGGTTCACCGAGCCCGAGCGGGCGCCGACGATCAGGTCGGTGCCGCTGATGGTGCTGGCGAAACTGTTGCGCGCCTCAACGCGCACGCGCTCCACCGCCAGCAACAGGCACACCGACAGGGCGATGGCGAAGGCGGTGAGGATCGCGGTAAAGCGGCGGTTAGCCAGGCTGGCCATGGCTAGACGGAACAGATACATCTCAAACCTCTGCGGGCGTTGCGGCGCGATTGAGTTCGGCCAGCGACAGGTTGCGGTCGAACAGGGCGGCCAGGCTTTGGTCATGGCTGACAAACAACAGGCTGGCGCCTGCGTCGCGGCACTCGGCGAACAACAGCTGAAGGAAGGCTTCGCGGGCGTCGTAGTCCAGGGCCGAGGTGGGTTCGTCGGCGATCACCAGTTCCGGTTGGCCGATGAGTGCGCGGGCGGCGGCCACCCGTTGTTGCTGGCCGATGGACAGCGAGTCGGCGCGGCGTTCCAGCAGGTTGTTGTCGTTCAAGCCCAGATGCGCCAGCAAGGTCGCGGCGGCCCGGTCGACACTGCCGTGGCGCTGCTTTGCCCGTTGTGCGCGCAGTTTGGAAAAATGGCACGGCAACTCGACGTTTTCCCGCACCGACAAGAACGGCAACAGGTTGAACTGCTGGAAGATGTAGCCGGTGTGATCGACGCGAAAACGGTCGCGGGCCCCGGCGGAGAGTTCGGTCAGCTCCTGGCCCAGCAGGCGAATGCTGCCCCGGCTGGGTTTCTGCACACCGCCGAGAAGGCCCAGCAGCGTGGTTTTGCCGCTGCCGCTGGGGCCCTTGAGGAACAGGGTCTCGCCCGCTCCCAGGCGGAACGCGGGAATGTCCAGCAACTGCGGGTGACCGGGCCAGTTGAAGCCCAGGTCAGACAGTTCGATTAAGGCATGAGTCATGGGGAATCAATGTCACCGTTTTAGGACTTGACGCCGATCCTCTGTGGGAGCTGGCTTGCCTGCGATAGCATCACCTCGGTATCACTGATACACCGAGGTGCCTGTATCGCAGGCAAGCCAGCTCCCACATTGACCGTATTTTCAGCTTAGAACTTCAGGGTGGCAGCCTTGGCCGTCGCATCAACACCTTGTTGGCCGCTCGGGCCGATCAGTTGTACCTGAATTTTCTGGGTGGCGGGGAAGGTCTTGAACACCTGGGTCAGGTCAAGATTGCTCAGGGCCGTCGGCGTGGCGCAGGTGAACTGGTAGTGAGCGTGGATTTCGCTGTGGTCGTGATGGTGCTCGTGGGCAGCGTCTTTGGCGTCGTGATCATCATCATCGTCATGGTCGGCTTCGGGTTTGTCGCCGAACAATGGGCTGTTGAGTTCCTGGGAGCTGACCACGCAACCGGCGGCTTTGGGCAGGTTGAACAAGGCCGCCGGGTTCTCCAGCTGTTTGCGCGCGGCGGCGACCTTGGCTTTGTCGGCGGCGCTGGTAGCCACGTGTTCAAAACCCACCAGGTTCATCGCCGGGCTGTCCAGCTCAAGCTCCAGGACTTGGCCGTCGAGTACGGCGTTGAGTCGCCCGACGCCGTGCTCGTGGGCGCCGAGGCTGCCGTGTTCATGGTCGTGATCGTGTTCATCGGCCGCATGGGCAATGGCCAGTGGCAGCAGGGCAAACGGCAAAGCAAGCAGCAGACGGCGCATGGGAAAGCTCCAGGACATGAAAGTTTTGTTATGTGATCTTATAACAAATGGTGTCGAGAGTTTGACTGCCCGCTTGGCGTTGCGCAAGCCACATGGGAGCATGCCCGTCAGAAAAAAGTGCAGGAGTAGGACGATGTTGCGAATTCGTGGAACCGTCGGCGACCTGCCGGTGGACTTGACCCTGGAGTTGGACGACGGCGATTGGGCGCGACTGGGCGCGCAATGGCAGGCAACGCCCGTGCCCAGCACGGCCGCCGCGCCAGTAGCGCCGGTCAAGCACAATGATGACCTGTGGCAGAACGCCCAGGACCTGTTGCGCAAGGCCGGGCAACTCAGCGGCCTTGAGCTGCTCGACCAACTGGAAGGCTTGACCGGTGACGCCTCGGCGGGCAAACGCCTGCTGGTGCGCCTGCGCCACAGCGCCCAGGTTAAAGTGGCCAGCGGCGGGGATACGCCGCTGTACAGCTGGATCGGCGATTAGTACAGCGCGGCAAACATCTTGCGACGGTACACGGTCACCAGCGGGTGATCGTTGCCCAGCAGTTCGAATACCTGCAGCAAGGTTTTGTGCGGCAGGCCTTCGCTGTAGCCGCGGTTGCGGATAAACAGTTTGAGCAACCCTTCCAGCGCTGCATCGTACTGCTGACGCGCCAGTTGCTGAATCGCCAATTGGTAGGCCGCTTCGTCGTCCTGCGGGTTTCGCGCCAGGCGGCTTTTCAAGTCGGCGGCGTCCGGCAGTTCGGCGGCCTGACGCAGAAAGGTGATTTGCGCCTTGGCCCCGGCGAGGGCAGCTTTGTGGTCGTCGCTTTTTACCGCGTCCAGCACGGTCTGGGCTTCGCCCAATTCACCGCGCTCGGCCAGGCAGCGCGCGTACAGGATCAACGCGGCGGCATTGGTATTGTCTTCGCCCAGGAGCGCTACCAGCAGCCCTTCGGCGTCGCTGATGCGGCCTTCCGTAAACAACGCCTGGGCCTGCTCCAACGGATCTGCCGCAGCCGGCGGCGGCATCTGCACATGGGGTTCTAGCATCGCCCGCACCGCCGACTCCGGCTGCGCCCCGGCAAACCCGTCCACCGGCTGGCCGTCCTTGAACAGCACCACCGTCGGCAGGCTTTGAATGCCAAAGCGCGCGACGATATCCTGCTCGGCCTCGCAATCGACCTTGGCCAGCAGCAACTCTCCCTGATAACTCTCGGCGATCTGCGCCAGCATCGGCATCAAGGCCTTGCACGGTGCGCACCACTCGGCCCAGAAGTCCACCAGCACGGGTTTTTCGAAGGAATTCTGGATCACCGCCTGTTCGAAGTTGGCGGTGGTGACGTCGAAGATGTACGGGGTGGGCTCACTCATGGGGAATCTCGAATAAAGCGGGAATGGGGCAACTATAAGGGCTGGCGCAGCCTACCGGAAGCGGCAGGGTGTTCAGCCACGCAGCGCGTGCCAAAAAGGGTCTTGATACCAGTCGGTAGGGAACCCCATCGCTTTGAGGCTAACCTCGGGAAACTCATGGACGAGCTGATACAGGCGTTGATCCCAGCGAGCTGGCGGACTCACCTGATGCATCAAGTGATTCAGAATGCAAAGAACCGTAAAAATGCGGGTATGCGGCCCAGGCTGGAACAGATGCTCGGGCCATGGAAAATGGGCTTTCTTCGGTAATTCGGGACGAATACCCAACTCCCGGTTCCACATCCGCGAATGATGGGCGCAGATGTTTCGAATGATGGTCAAGGCGTGCAGCCATGACTGCATCAGGGGCGCCGCAAGTCCCAGGCGCTTGGCAATGGCTTTCTTGTCCGCGTCTTTGGCCAGGCCTTTATACAAGTGAGACAAGTCACCCAGCGTCAGTTCTTCCAGCATGGCCCAGCCAGGCATCAGAGGAGGATCAGCGTAGGTGGCAGGATAGTGGCGAGCGTAGTTTTCTCTCGCTCTCTGGCGTTTGAGGATGGTTTTTCTTTTGTCATCTGCGTGCAGCCTGTCGATGCGCTCGCATTCGCGTTGGTAGTCACGTGTTGCGTTGGATTGTTTGACCGACAGGTTTGCCAGCAGGCGCTGATGATCAAACGTAGGATGAAACATCCGGACGTTGATATGCCAGTGACTGCCATGGGCAGGTCCCATGTGGTTACTGATAACTGCGCGCGATGCAATTTCGACCCTTTCTATGGCATCCATCGTCAGTAGACGAAGTCGACGGTCAAAATCGTAGAGGCGGGTTAACTGACAAAATTGGCTACCGTTTCGAAAGCGATGGTCGATATCGTCCGGATGTTGGAGAGGCCGCATGTAGGGGCTTAAACGAAAGAAACTGACGGACCGCAAAAAAGCCTCGGCGCGAGCTTCATTTTGAATAAGCAAGCCGCGGCGCTTGAGCAGTTCCAACTGGGCAGGAACATCGATGGCGGGCTTACTGAATGACCTCATGCCCTAAAAGCACCAGGCATAAAAAACCCGCACAATTTGTGCTTGGCTACTGACGCAGCCAGAGGCATGGCGGGTGTATTGCCGCAGAGGTTAGGCAGCGGTCCGGGTTTTTGCAAGGCCTTTTTACAGGGGGCGGTGAGCGAAAACGTCTGGAAATGCATGCCGGTTGATTGCCCTAGCTGCGTGCGAAAGGAGCGCATTTTCCATAGCCTCACCTTTTCTGTCTCAGCCAACGTATTGCCAGACATTTGTAACGCTCGGGGCTTACCGCCGCGAATGGTACAGGCTCACCTTGCGAAACTCCCAAGGCTCGGCCAGGTCCGGCAAGGTCAGTGCCTCAAGTACCTTCAGGCGCTGATAATTCGGGTGTTGAAAATCCCTCACCCGAGAATCCGCCACCAGCGCTTCACGGCCCCGTGTCAGGAATTGGTCCAGCAGCGGCAGGTTCGCTCGGTCATAGAGCACGTCAGCCACCAGGATCAGGTCAAAGCGGTCGGCTTCGGCAAAAAAGTCCGCCGAATAACCCAGTTCCACTCCATTGAGTTGGGCATTGGCTTGGCAGGCTGCCAGCGCCAGAGGGTCAAGGTCGCAAGCGACCACTTCCGATGCGCCTGCCTTGAGCGCCGCAATCGCGGCGACCCCGGAGCCCGCGCCAAAATCCAGCACGCGCTTGCCGGCCACCCATTCAGGGTTCGCCGCCAGGTACCGCGCCAGTGCCAGGCCGCTGGCCCAGCAGAAACTCCAGTAGGGCGGTTCGTGCAGGATGCGCCGGGTTTCTTCGGGGCTGAAGGCGCGGTCCATGTTGTCCGCATCCAGCAGCCACAGCGACAGCGCCGTGCCCGGCAGTAGGCAGGGCACCAGGTGGGCGTCGCCGATCAGCTCGCTCAGGGCGTGCTGCAAGTCCAACGGTGGCGTCATGGTGCCTTGACGAGTTCCAGGGGGCCGGTGGTCTGGGTGATCGCCTGGGTGATGCGCACGGCGGGCAGGTGCAGGATCAACTGGCCGGACTGGCTGGCGCGGCCGCGCAATTCAACCCGCGCACCGGCCGGGAACGCCTCGGGGTTGAAGCGCAGGCGGAAGGCCAAGGGCTTGCCGTTGCCGGTCAGTACGCTGCTGGCGAGCAGCTGTTGCGGACGCGAACGGTCGTCGATCACCAGCAACGCCATCTCGACTTCTGCGCCGGCCGGCACGTTGGTCAGGCTGCCGTTGATCTCGCGCTGGTAGGCCGGCAACGGGCCAAGGTCTTCAATGCCCGGGACTTTTTTCTCTTGCGCGGGCGTGGGTTGTGGCGCGGAAGGCTTGGGGGCTTCGCTGCTGCAGGCGACCAGAACACTGAACAAGGTGAGTAAAACAAGTGGTCGTAACTGCATATACGGCTCCAGAAAGGACAAAATCCGTGGCTTGAATAATATGAAACATATAAGCCTGCCTATATACCGTAAAGGCTATGGCTTGTCTTGCCATGGGGATGCGCTACCATGGCCCTCCCTTTATTTGTTGCCTGCCAACCATGCACTGTCCCTTCTGCGGTGCCAACGACACCAAGGTCATTGACTCACGTCTGGTCGCCGAGGGCGATCAAGTACGTCGCCGGCGCGAATGCCTGGCCTCTGGCTGCGGTGAACGTTTCACCACCTTCGAAACCGCCGAACTGGTGCTGCCACGTCTGATCAAGTCCGACGGCAGCCGCCAGCCTTTCGACGAAGACAAACTGCGCGCCGGTATGCAGCGCGCCCTGGAAAAACGCCCGGTGAGTGTCGAGCGGCTGGAGGCGGCGCTGGCGCATATCAAGCACAAGCTGCGTGCCACCGGCGAGCGCGAGGTCAAGAGCCTGGTGGTTGGAGAGCTTGTGATGGGCGAGCTGCAAAAGCTCGACGAAGTCGCCTATATCCGTTTCGCTTCGGTGTATCGACGCTTCCAGGACCTCAATGAGTTCCGCGAAGAGATCGACCGCCTGGCCCGTGAGCCGATCAAAGAATGAATCCACCTTCCATGACAGAGCTGGCTGTCCTCGACGCCCACTACATGGCCCGCGCCCTCAAATTGGCGCGCAAAGGCCTGTACACCACCCATCCAAACCCACGGGTAGGTTGTGTGATTGTGCGCGATGGGCAGATCGTCGGCGAAGGCTGGCACGAGCGCACCGGCCAGCCCCATGCCGAGCCCAATGCCCTGCGCGCCGCAGGTGCCAAGGCCCGTGGTGCCACCGTGTACGTGACCCTTGAACCGTGCAGTCACCATGGGCATACGCCGCCCTGCGCCGATGCGTTGGTCACGGCCGGCGTCGCCCGCGTCGTGGCCGGCATGCAGGACCCGAACCCTGAGGTGGCCGGGCGAGGTATGCAGCGCCTGGCGCAAGCCGGGATCGAGGTGCGCAGCGGTGTGCTGGAAGCCCAAGCGCGGGCGCTTAACCCCGGTTTCCTCAAACGCATGGAACACGGCTTGCCTTTCGTGCGGGTCAAGTTGGCGATGAGCCTGGACGGTCGCACCGCGATGGCCAGCGGCGAAAGCCAATGGATCACCGGCCCCGCCGCCCGCGCGGCCGTGCAACGCCTGCGCGCCGAAGCCAGTGTGGTGTTGACCGGCGCCGACACGGTGCTGGCCGACGGTGCGCGCCTGACCGTGCGCGCCGCCGAGCTGGGCCTGGACGAAGCCACCACCGCCCTGGCCATGTCGCGCCCGCCGTTGCGCGTGCTGATCGACGGGCGTCTGCGTGTGCCGCTCAACGCACCCTTCTTCAAGGCCGGGCCGGCGCTGGTGATTACCTGCGTCACCCCGGAAAACCAGTTTCCCCGGGGCCCCGAGTGCCTGGTGGTGCCGGGCGTCGAGGGCCAGGTCGACCTGCGCTCGGCACTGGTCGCGCTGGCCGCCCGCGGCGTCAACGAAGTGTTGGTGGAAGCGGGCCCGAGCCTGGCGGGCGCCTTTGCCCAACAAGGCCTGGTGGATGAATATGTGATTTTCATCGCCGGCAAGTTCCTCGGCTCCGCCGCCCGCCCTCTGCTGGACTGGCCGCTTGAGAAACTGGCCGACGCCCCCCAACTCAAGATCACTGAAATGCGCGCCGTGGGCGACGACTGGCGAGTCACTGCCATCCCGCTACCCGCAGCGAGCGTATAATTCCCGGCCTGCGCTTTGCGCGTCAGCCCCGTTTTCAGGAGAACGAAATGTTCACCGGCATTATCGAATCCATCGGCAGCATCCGCGCCATGACCCCAAAAGGCGGCGACGTGCGCCTGCTGGTTGAAACCGGCAAGCTCGACCTGGGCGACGTCAAGCTGGGCGACAGCATCGCCGTCAGTGGCGTGTGCCTGACCGTCATCGAGTTGCCGGGCAACGGCTTCGCCGCCGATGTCAGCCGCGAAACCCTGGATTGCACCGCGATGAACGATCTTGCGGCCGGCAGCCCGGTGAACCTGGAAAAAGCCCTGACCCCGAGCACACGGCTGGGCGGTCACCTGGTCAGCGGCCACGTCGACGGCGTCGGCGAAGTGGTTGCCCGCAGCGAAAACGCACGCGCCGTGGAATTTCGCATCCGCGCACCCAAGGAACTGGCCAAGTACATCGCCCACAAAGGTTCGATCACCGTCGACGGCACCAGCCTGACCGTGAACGCCGTGAATGGCGCCGAATTCGAACTGACCATCATTCCCCACACCCTCAGCGAAACCATCATGGCCTCGTACCAGCCAGGTCGCCGGGTGAACCTGGAAGTCGACTTGCTTGCCCGTTACCTGGAGCGCCTGCTGTTGGGCGATAAGGCCGCAGAGCCTGCATCAGGGAACATCACTGAAAGTTTTCTAGCCGCCAACGGCTACCTCAAATCCTGACCAAGGGGGTGCCGCGTGGCGCTCAATAGCATCGAAGAACTGGTTGAAGACATCCGCCAAGGCAAGATGGTCATCCTGATGGATGACGAAGACCGCGAGAACGAAGGCGACATCATCATGGCCGCCGAGGCCTGCCAGGCCGAGCACATCAACTTCATGGCCAAGCACGCCCGTGGGCTGATCTGCATGCCCATGAGCCGCGAGCGCTGCGAGCTGCTCAAGCTGCCGTTGATGGCGCCGCGCAATGGTTCAGGCTTCGGCACCAAGTTCACCGTGTCCATCGAAGCCACGACGGGTGTCACCACCGGGATCTCCGCCGCTGACCGCGCGCGCACCGTGCAGGCCGCCGCCGCGAAAGACGCCAAGGCCGAAGACATCGTCAGCCCCGGCCACATCTTCCCGCTGATGGCCCAACCGGGCGGCACCCTGGCCCGCGCCGGCCACACCGAAGCCGCCTGCGACCTGGCGCGCATGGCCGGGTTCGAGCCGAGCGGGGTGATCTGCGAAGTGATGAACGACGACGGCACCATGGCCCGTCGCGCCGAACTCGAAGCCTTTGCCGCCGAACACGGCATCAAGATCGGCACCATCGCCGACCTGATCCACTACCGGATGATCCACGAACGTACCGTTCAGCGGATTGCCGAGCAGCCGCTGGACAGTGAACTGGGCCAATTCAACCTGGTGACCTACCGTGATTCGGTGGAAGGCGACGTGCACATGGCGCTGACCCTGGGCACCATCAGTGCCGATGTACCGACCCTGGTACGCGTGCACAACATGGACCCGCTGCGCGACCTGCTGATGGTCAAGCAGCCGGGCCGTTGGAGCCTGCGCGCCGCGATGGCGGCAGTGTCCGAGGCCGGCAGTGGCGTGGTGCTGCTGTTGGGCAATCCGGTCGATGGCGATGTGCTGCTGGCGCATATCCGTGAAACCGCCGAGCAGACCCAGGTGAAGACACCGACCACCTACAGCATCGTCGGTGCCGGCTCGCAGATCCTGCGTGACTTGGGCGTGCGCAAAATGCGCCTGATGAGCGCGCCAATGAAATTTAATGCGATATCCGGTTTCGACCTGGAAGTAGTAGAATACGTGCCCTCCGAATAAAGGCCGGCGATTGTCGCCCTTGTTCGCGGTTCAAATATCACTAAGGGGCGCGTCTTACGCGCGTCCCGGCTCTTTAAGAGATTTGTCGAATGACCCTGAAGACCATCGAAGGTACCTTCATCGCCCCCAAAGGCCGCTACGCCCTCGTAGTTGGCCGCTTCAACAGCTTCGTCGTTGAAAGCCTGGTAAGCGGTGCCGTGGATGCCCTGGTTCGCCACGGTGTGAGCGAAAGCGATATCACCCTTATCCGTGCCCCTGGCGCCTTCGAAATTCCACTGGTTGCGCAAAAAGTTGCTCAACAGGGCGAATACGCGGCAATCATCGCCCTGGGCGCGGTCATTCGTGGCGGTACGCCGCACTTCGAATACGTGGCTGGCGAATGCACCAAGGGCCTGGCCCAGGTGTCCATGGAGTTCGGCGTGCCGGTCGCGTTCGGCGTGCTGACCGTGGATTCCATCGAACAAGCCATCGAACGTTCCGGCACCAAGGCTGGTAACAAGGGCGCTGAAGCTGCCCTGTCCGCCCTGGAAATGGTCAGCCTGCTGTCGCAGCTGGAGGCCAAGTGATTTCCGACGAGAGCGACAACTTCAACCCGCGCGAACCACGCCCGGCGGACGCCGGCAAGCCATCCAAGAACGAGAAGCGCCGCGCGGCTCGTCAGTTGGCGACCCAGGCGTTGTATCAGCGCCACATGGCTGGCACTTCGCTGAACGAGATCGAAGCGCAATTTCGCGTCGATAACGACTTCACTTTCGCTGACCAGGACTACTTCCACGACATCCTGCACGGTGTTCCGGCCAACCTGTCGGAAATCGACGCGGCGCTGTCGCCATGCCTGGACCTGACTATCGAAGAGCTGGACCCGGTTGAACTGGCCGTACTGCGCCTGTCCACCTGGGAGCTGCTCAAGCGCGTCGACGTGCCGTATCGCGTGGTGATCAACGAAGGCATCGAACTGGCGAAAGTCTACGGTTCGACCGACGGCCACAAGTTCGTCAACGGCGTGCTCGACAAGCTGGCCCCGCGCCTGCGGGAAGCCGAAGTGAAGGCGTACAAGCGCTAATCCGCGCTTGACTCCCGAATGGGCGAGTTCGAGCTGATCCGCAAGTATTTTGCCGCCGCGCCCTGTGCGCAAGGCGGCGAAGGCATCGCCCTGGGGATCGGCGACGACTGCGCCTTGCTGGCGCTCCCTGCCGGGGAGCAGCTGGCAATTTCTACCGATACGCTGGTGGCCGGGGTGCATTTTGTCGACCCCTGCGACCCGTTCCTGCTCGGCCAGCGCTCGTTGGCCGTGGCGGTGAGCGACTTGGCCGCCATGGGCGCCCACCCGCTCGCGTTTACCCTTGCCCTTACCACGCCGACGGTCGATGCCGAGTGGCTGCAGCGCTATGCCGTGGGTTTAAACCTGATGGCGCAGAGCTGCGGTGTTGGCCTGGTGGGCGGCGATACTACGCGCGGGCCGTTGAGCCTGACCCTCACAGTGTTCGGCCGTGTACCGGCCGGGCAGGCGCTCAAGCGCAGCGGCGCACAACCGGGCGATCTGCTCTGTGTCGGTGGCGAGTTGGGCAATGCGGCCGGCGCCTTGCCGCTGGTATTGGGCCAGCGCTGCGCCGAAGCCGCCATCGCCGACTCGCTGCTGGCCCATTACTGGTCGCCGCAACCGCAATTGGCCCTGGGCCTGGCGCTGCGCGGCAGGGCCACAGCGGCCATGGATATCTCCGACGGGCTGCTGGCCGATTGCGGGCATATCGCCAAGGCGTCGCAGGTCAGCCTGCTGATCGAGCACCGCAAGCTGCCGTTGTCAAACGCCTTGCTGGCCTTTGTCGGCGATGACGCCGCGCGCGTGGCTGCATTGAGCGGTGGCGACGATTACGTGCTGGCCTTCACCTTGCCAACTGCACAATTGCCGGCGTTGCTGGCCGAGGGCTGGCCGATCCACGTGATCGGCCGCGTGCAGGCGGGGCAGGGCGTGACGTTACTGGATGCCCACGGCCAGGACATCACCCCGGCGGTACGGGGTTACCAGCACTTTTAGCGATGCGCCCCGACGCAGGTTGCATAGAACCGAAGCGAACACCAATCGAACCGATTGATCTTTATCAGCGATCATTCAGCTTAAGCGTCTGTAGGAACCTGCTGTTACAATGGCCGCCTTTGTAAAAACTGAAATCAGGAGCACACGGTGCCCGTCGTTTTCGTCGCCGCTTCCAAGCTGCCTACCCCTTTTGCCACGTTCACCATGAACGGCTTTCTCGAAGAAGGCACCGGGCGTGAACATGTTGTGCTCAGCCTCGGCGATATCGCTGACGGCGCGCCGGTGCTGGGGCGGGTGCACTCCGAGTGCCTGACCGGCGACGCGCTGTTCAGCCAGCGTTGCGACTGCGGTTCGCAACTGGAAGCCGCCATGCGTGCCATCGCCCGCGAAGGCCGTGGCGTGCTGCTGTACTTGCGCCAGGAAGGCCGTGGCATTGGCCTGATGAACAAAATCCGCGCCTACGAGCTGCAAGATGGCGGCGCCGATACCGTCGAAGCCAACGAGCGCCTGGGTTTTGCCGCCGACCAGCGTGACTACGCGATCTGCCTGCCGATGCTGCAACACTTGGGCGTCAAGTCCTTGCGCCTGATGACCAACAACCCGCGCAAGGTCAAAGCCTTGACCGAGATGGGCATCACCGTGGCCGAGCGCGTGCCGCTGCACACCGGGCACAACCCGCACAACAAACTCTACCTGGCCACCAAGGCCAGCAAGCTCGACCACATGATGGGCAACGAGCACCAGGGCGAGGTCGACCGCGCGTGACCCGAGGCCAGGTGAAACGGCGACTGTCCTTCAGTTGGTGGCAATACCTGGCGCTGGCGCTGCTGCCGTTGTTCGTGATCAACCTGGTATTTGGTCGCGGCGAGTCGCTGCTGCCGGTGCTGGCCATGCCGTTCTTCATTGCCGGCGTGGCCTCGATGTTTCTCAGCCTGCGCTACTTCAACGGCTATAAACACGCGTTGATCGCCACCTCCAAAGCCCTCGATACACCCGAAGAACCGGCCGCCTGGATCACCCTGGCGGCGCGTCGGCGCACGGCCTTGCTGGTGGCCGGCATCCCCGCCTGGATCGGTGCGCTGGCGGTGTTTGTCGGCCTGGAAGCGGTGCCGCTGTTTCTCCTGGCGCTGTCGACCACGGTGCTGTTTTACCTCTATCGCATCCCGCGTCAGCTGGGATGATGCGTCGCTGGCTGGCGCTCGTGCTACTGGCATTGAGCGCCCAGGCATTGGCGGCCGAGCGGGTCGTCAGCCTGGCGCCGTCCCTCTCTGAAATCGTGGTTGAACTGGGCGCTGCCGACTTGCTGGTGGGCCTGCTCGACGGCGGCGATCGCCCGCCCGCCCTGGCGCAAGTGCCGTCGGTGGGGCGTTACGGCCAATTGGACATGGAGCGCCTGCTCAGCCTCCAACCCGACCTGATCCTGCTGTGGCCAGGCAGTGTGGGCCCGGCGCAGCGTGAGCAATTGCAGCGCCTGAATATCCCGGTGTATGTCGCCGAACCCCATAGCCTTGAACAACTCGCTACCCAGGTCCAGGCCATCTCAGAGCAATTGGGCCGCGCTGAAGCCGGTCGTCAGCTCGCCACGCAGCTGCGCCAACGCCTGGCCGAACTGCGCCAGCGCTATCAGCGTGCCGAGCCGTTACGGGTGTTCTATCAGGTGTGGAACACGCCGCTGTATACCGTCGGCGGTGGGCAGATCATCAGCGATGCGTTGCGTGTGTGCGGTGCGCGCAATGTGTTTGATGACCTCAAGCTGCCGGCGCCGCAGGTGAGTATCGAGTCGGTGTTGCAGCGTGATCCCGAGTTGATTCTGGTCGGTGATCAAGCGCAGAAGGAGGCCTGGAAGGTCTGGCCGGCGATGGCTGAGCGTGTGCGGCTGGTTCCGGATAAAGGGCTTGAGCGGCCCAGTGGGCAGATGTTGGAGGCGGTGGCGCGGTTGTGTCAGGTGATTGCACCAAACCTGTGATACCGCTATCGCAGGCAAGCCAGCTCCCACCTTTTGAATGTGGTCGCAAATCAAGTGTGGGAGCGGGCTTGCCCGCGAAGAGGCCAGCACAGGCGACCCTTAAATTTCCGGTGTCCAGGTCACTCCCATCATCCACACTCGACTTTCTTCCCTGTAATCCTGATTATTCAGGAACGCCGGATCGTCATAGCTGTAACGCGCCCGCGCATAAGTCTTGCCCAGCAAGTTATCGACCTTCAACGACAACGCCACTTCCCGACTGAGCGCCCAGCTGCTGCGCAACCCCAGCAACGCATACCCGCCCAGTCGGTGGGTATTGTCTTCATCGTCATAGCTGCTGCTGATCGCCTGCCAGCTTGCGCCCACCCCGAGCTTGTCGAACTGCCGGTCCAGATCCAGGCTCAGCGTACGCCGTGCCCGACGGGCCAGGGTGTGGCCGCTGTCGCGGTCGCGTGGGTCGATGAGCGACAGTCCCAGGTTGCCTTGCCAGCCAAACAGCTCCTGCTTGAGCGCGGCTTCGAAGCCGTTGATGCGCGCGGTCGCCACGTTCTGCGGCTTGCCGGCGCGGTCGAGGATGATCGCGTCGCTCAAATCGGTGCGGTACAGCGAGGCTTCCAGGCGTGTGCTGTCGCTCAACTGGCTACGCCATTGCAGCTCGTAGCTCTTCGAGGTTTCAGGCTGCAGGTTGGGGTTGCTGTACTGGGTGTCGGGGTAATACAGGTCGTTGAAGGTCGGCGCGCGGAAGCCTTCGCTGTAACTCAGCAGCAGGTCATTGTCCGGGTTGAGCGGCAAGGTGACAGTGCCGCTCCAGCTGTTCTGGCCGCCGAACTGCTGGTTCTGGTCGCGGCGCAGCCCAAGCTCCGTGGAAAACCCGTCGCCGTGGAAGCGATGCTGCACAAACGCCGCGCGGTTCCAGCGACTGTTTTCGGTAAAGGTCGTGGAGCCGTGGAAGCGGTCTTCGTACCAGTCGCCGCCGAGGATCAGGCTGTTCTGCTCGTTCAGCGTCAGGTCGTTCTGCCAGTTGACCGAGTCGCGGTAGGTGTTGAACACGCTGAAGTCATCGCTGAGGGTGTCGCGCTTGGTATCGCGGTTCTCGCTGTGGCCCAACTCAAGACGCGATTGCCAGCGCTCGTTGAACCTGGCATCGACATAACCGCTGGCGCTGCTGACGGTGTAGTCGGTGTAAGGCTTTTGCCCGACGGTTTGCCCGCTGGCGACGTCATAACGGCCGAAGCTGTTGTCGTACTCTGACTTGCCACGGCTATCCAACAGGTTGAAGCCCACCTCCAGCCCATCGGTGAAAGCGTGGCTGAGGTTCACGCTCAGGGACTGGTTGCGATAGGCGTCATGGTCGCCATCGCTGGGGAATGAGGTGTGCGTCGAGTTAATGCCTGCGGTTTCATCCAGGCTGACGCCAAGGTTGAAGCGCGTGTGTTCATCGCCACCGGAGAGGCCGAGGCTGCGCTCCCAGGCCTGGTGGCTGCCAAAGCCCAGTTTCAGGCGCGGTTGCAGGCCTGGCTCGGCATTGCGGCGGGTGAAGACCTGGATCACCCCGCCAATCGCATCGCTGCCGTAGATCACCGAGCGTGAGCCGCGCAGTACTTCCACGCGTTCAATCTGGTCGACGTTCAGGTATTGCAGGCCGCTGTCGCCGGAGGTGGTGTTGGCGATGCGCTGGCCGTCCACCAGCACCAGGCTCTGGGCGGATTTGGTGCCGCGGATATAAATCCCTGGCAGACTGCCCCTGCCACCGGTTGGTGCCACTTGCACGCCGGGAGCGCGGCTGAGCAGATCGGTGAGGCTGGTGGGTTGCAGGCGGTCAATGTCGTCGCGGGTGAACACGCTGTTGGCGGCGCTGCTGTCGTTGCGTGCCTGGACCTGGCGGTTGGCGCTGATGACTACGTTGGGGAGTTTGAGGGCGTCGTCGCGGTTATCTGCGAGCAGGTCCGGGGAAGTCAGCAGCAGCAAGGGCAGGGCGAGGCGAAGGCGATTCATGGGCTGTCCATAGCTTTCAAGGTTGACACAAAACCAATGTGGGAGCGGGCTTGCTCGCGAATGCGGTGTATCAGTCAATGCATAGTTAACTGAACCACCGCATTCGCGAGCAAGCCCGCTCCCACATTTTGATCGAGGTTCTACAGGGCGAGCAGTGCCATGCGCTGACGTACAGCCGCTTCGATTCCTGCCTCATCCAACCCGCATTCGGCCAGCATCTGCGCCGGCTTGGCGTGCTCGACATACACATCCGGCAAACCCAGGTGCAGCACTGACTTGAGGATATTCTCCCGCGCCAGGAACTCGCTGACGGCCGCACCGGCACCACCCATGATGGCGTTTTCTTCGACGGTCACCAGCAACTCATGGCTGCCGGCGATTTCGCGAACCAAGGCTTCATCCATGGGTTTGACGAAACGCATGTCGACCACGGTCGCGTCGATTTTCTCGGCGACTTTCAAGGCTTCGGCCAATTGCACGCCAAACACCAGAAACGCGGTCTTGCTGCCTTGGCGACGCACAACACCCTTGCCGATCTCGATAGGCTCCAGGTCCTTCTCGATCAGCGCATTCGGGCCATTGCCGCGTGGATAACGCACGGCCGCGGGGCCTTTGTACAGGTGGCCGGTGCTGAGCATCTTGCGCAGTTCGTTTTCATCGCTCGGCGTCATCACCAACATGCCGGGGATGCAGCGCAGGTAAGAGAGATCAAAGCTGCCGGCGTGGGTCGGGCCGTCTTCGCCTACCAGGCCTGCGCGGTCGATGGCGAACAGCACGTCGAGGTTCTGCACCGCCACGTCATGCACCAGTTGGTCGTAACCGCGTTGCAGGAACGTCGAATAGATCGCCACCACCGGCTTGGCGCCTTCACAGGCCATGCCGGCCGCAAACGTGACGGCGTGCTGCTCGGCAATCGCCACGTCAAAGTAGCGCAGCGGGAAACGTTCGCTGAACGCCACCAGGTCGGAGCCTTCCTTCATCGCCGGGGTAATGCCTACCAGGCGCGAATCGGCGGCGGCCATGTCGCACAGCCATTCACCGAACACGCCGGAATACTTCGGCCCGCTGGCTTGTTTCGGCGCGGCGGCCGGGGCGTCCAGGGGGTCGAGCTTGGTGATCGCGTGGTAGCCGATCGGGTCGACCTCCGCCGGGGCGAAGCCCTTGCCTTTCTTGGTGACGATATGCAGGAATTGCGGGCCCTTGAGGTCACGCATGTTGCGCAGCGTGGCGATCAGGGTGGGCAGGTCGTGACCGTCGATCGGGCCGATGTAATTCCAGCCCAGCTCTTCGAACAGGGTGCCGGGAACCAGCATGCCCTTGGCGTATTCTTCGGTACGACGGGCAATTTCCCACGCGCCGGGCAGGCGCGAGAGCACCTTCTTGCTGCCTTCGCGCATGCTGGCATAGGTACGGCTGGAAAGAATCTTTGCCAAATAATTCGACAGGCCACCGACGTTGCGCGAAATCGACATGTCATTGTCGTTGAGGATCACCAACATGTTGGCGTCCACTTCCGGCGCATGGTTCAGCGCTTCGAAGGCCATGCCGGCGGTCAGCGCACCGTCGCCAATCACGGCAATCGCCTTGCGCTCGCTGCCTTGCAGGCGGGCGGCAATCGCCATGCCCAGCGCGGCGCTGATGGAGGTGCTGGAGTGGCCGACGCCAAAGGTGTCGTACTCGCTCTCGGTGCGGCGCGGGAAGGCGGCAATGCCGTCCTTCTGGCGCAGGGAGCCCATCTGCTCGCGGCGCCCGGTGAGGATTTTATGCGGGTACGCCTGGTGGCCCACGTCCCACACCAGCCGGTCGTCCGGGGTGTCGAACACGTAATGCAGGGCGATGGTCAGCTCGATGACGCCCAAGCCGGCACCAAAATGCCCACCGGTCTGGCCGACCGTGTAGAGCAATTCCAGGCGCAACTCATCGGCCAGGGTTTCCAGCTCGGCTTCAGCCAGTCGACGCAGGCCGGCCGGCGTGACAGCACGGTCAAGCAGGGGCGTGGACGGGCGCTTGCGGGGAATCTCTTGAAACGTCGTGGGCATCAGGCGAATCGTTATAGGTATAGAAGAAGCCGCAGTTTACCTCAAGCATCGCAAACTGCGCACGCCGAGCGCCGAACTTGGCGGATAGGTGGCCGCAATGGTCGTTGTATCAGTGCCGGCGTTCGACGATATACCGCGCCAGGTCACGCAGTGGCGTGGCTGCCGCGTCGAAAGGTCGCAGGGCGTCCAGGGCCTGGTCGCGCAGCTCAATGGCATACGCCTTGGCCGCGGCAAGCCCGAGCAGCGCAGGATAAGTCGGTTTGTCCCGTGCGATATCGGCGCCTTGGCGTTTACCCAGGGTCGCGGTGTCACTTTCCACGTCGAGAATGTCGTCCTGCACCTGGAAGGCCAGGCCGATGGCCCGGGAATAGGTCTGCAACGCGGCCAATTGCGCCGCTTCGGCACGGCCACTGGCCAAGGCGCCCAAGTGTACGGCCGCTTCGATCAGGGCGCCGGTCTTGTGCCGGTGCATGTGTTCCAGGGCCTGTTGATCCAGCTTGAGGCTGACCGAACCCATGTCGATGGCTTGCCCGCCGACCATGCCGGCCGGGCCGGCGGCCAATGCCAGGGCGGTGACCATGCGCAAGCGGATCTCGGCGTTGACGCTGCTCAAGCGCGGGTCCAGCAATGCGCTGAACGCCAGGCTCTGCAGGCCATCACCGGCCAGGATCGCGTAGGCTTCATCAAAAGCTTTGTGGGTGGTCGGCTGGCCACGACGCAGATCGTCGTCGTCCATCGCCGGCAAATCGTCGTGTACCAGGGAATAGGCGTGAATCAGTTCTACCGCGCACGCCGCACCATTCGCTTCTTCGGCTGGCGCGCCCAGCGCTTCACACGCCGCATACGCCAGCAACGGGCGCACACGCTTGCCGCCGTTCATTACGCTGTAGCGCATGGCGGCATAGAGGCGCTCCATTTCCGGGCTTGGCGCAGCAAACAAGGGTTCCAGCGCCGCATTCACCCGGGCTTGGCTACTGGCCTGATACGCGTCGATCATTCAGGTTGTTCCGCATCGAAAGGTTCTTCGGCCAACTCCCCATCACGTTCCAGCAAAACCTGCACCTTCTGCTCCGCCTGCGCGAGCGCGCTCTGGCAGTCACGGGTCAGGCCGATGCCTTGCTCAAACGCGGTCAACGAGTCTTCCAGCGACAACTCGCCGTTCTCCAGACGCTCGACCAGGGTTTGCAGGTCGGCGAGGGATTGTTCGAAATCGAGTGCAACTTTTTTGCGGGCCATGGCGGCTATTCCGGTAGACGGTAAACCCGCGCGACACTAGCAGACATGCGGATTCTGGGCAAATGAGCGGGGCGCTTCAATCGTCCAAGCGCTTGATTGATAGCGCGTGCTGCGGCCTCCGCCGCGCAAGCGCAGAAGGCAGTTCTTTTCCAGCATGTCGTCCAGGTGACGCGTCGCGGTGACCTTGGACACCTTTGCTACCGTTTGATACTGCGCGGCGCTGATGTCATGTTCAAAGCCCTTGTCCCTGCCGTCTAGCAGACGGTTGAGCACATTCATCTCAATGGGTCGAGCTTCGGTTGGGGTGGTCGATCGGGGAACTGCCTTGGTGTGAGCCGATTAAGCAGGGTATTCGGCTCATTCTGTGAGCCGATTGCGTATGCTTTCCGGCTCATCGCCTATGAGTATTTTTCGCTCATGCTTAGGTATTCAAGGACGAAGGACGGATTACCCTGTGCCCCAGAACTTACTGCGCTGATTGTATGCAGGATACGGTTCCTGTGTCCGCTAGAGCACTAGAGTATTTGTAATACGCTAAAAGTAGAAAAAAAGGCCTGTACGGTTTTTGATCGCAAGGGTGTTCAGGTTGATCAGCTTTTTCATTGTTAAGGAGTTCCCAGGCGTCAGATGGTCTTTGAGTATCGCTAAGCTTTTGTTGAGCTCATCAATGTTGTCGATGGCTTCGTCTTCGTAGTCATCAATCATTTTTTCAAGCGTATTGTTTATAGCTTCCAGTGCGCCTGACTCAAGAAGCTGCTCGTACTCCTCGTCGGTGAGGGTGACGCTTTCGAGTAAGGAGTCCGGGCAGTCGTTTATGTCTAATAAATTCATGGCCTCCAACGTAAGAGGTGTACAAATTATTTTCATTTTTTGTAATCTCCTTTGTTGAAATGGGTAGCTTCATTGTATTCGCTTTTCGTTCTGCCTATTTGCTTTCCAGAATGAGATATTTTGTTATTAGGGACTATGCCTTCAAGGCTTAAATAGCGTCGTTTACCTGGCAGTGATGGATCATAGATCCTGAAGTAGGCTCCATTGAGGTCCTCTACAATTTCAATGCCGTTGGTAGGGTTTTTGTATATCTTCTTGCCCTTATCTGTCGTCGTCACGATTGGGTTAGCGCTGGCAAATTTGACTACGTTTTCATCCAGGCTGGCTGTTTTCCAGTTTGAGGAATATTTAGCTGCTCGCTGAGCTCCTCCAGTTTTTGGTAGTTCAGCTTCTCCTTCATTCACTTGTGGCGATTTGGCCGGATCCTTGGCAATCGCCTCTGGTTTACATCCGTCTCCGCCAGGGCAAGAGTTCAAACCTAGGGGATCCACCCAACCGGTCGGGTTAGACACATATTGGTAGGCGTTGATGCCACCCGCTAACCTCACGGGGTCGGGCGTCAGGTAACGACCAATATCCGGATTGTAGTAGCGATGGCGGTTGTAGTGCAGGCCGCTTTCCTGATCGAAGTATTGGCCTTGGAAGCGCAGCGGGTTGTCGATTTTTCCTATGTCGAGGCGGCTGATTTCGCCATAGGCGCGGTGCTGCGCGGACCAGACGATTTCGCCATCCGGAGCGGTGAGTTCCTGGGGCGTACCGAGGTGGTCGAGTTGATAGTGGTAGGGCTTTGTCGCTTTTTGACCGAAACCTTCCAGCAGGGCCAGCGGGCGGAAGCTGTCCGGTTCGTAGAGATAGCTGCGGTGTCGCTCCGCATTGTGTTCGGCGATCAGCTTGTCGCCTTGCCAAAAGAACTCGGTGGTGATGCCGTCGACGGTTTTGCTGATGCGGCGACCAAACGGGTCGTAGCGATAGCTGGCGGTTTTTCCGTTGGGTTGGGTGATGCCGATCAGGCGGTGTTGGCAGTCGTAGTGGTATTCGGTGACGAGTTGTTGGCCTTTGCCGCGTCGTTCGCGGATGAGGTTGCCGAAGGCATCGTAGTCGTAGTGGCGGTCGCCCTGGATCATCAGGCGGTTGCCGGCGACGATGTCGGGGCCGGGGCGGTCTTGCATGAGCAGGTTGCCGGCCGGGTCG
>NZ_JACCQQ010000026.1:0-84545 GCF_014268345.1 Pseudomonas sp. SWRI18 | reverse complement strand
GGATCGCCCCGTCAAACACGCTGGCCGAACGCAGGCTTTGGAGCGTGGGTAACCCGGCAGGACGCCGGGTTAGCCGCACTGGGCCATGGATGGCCCATTGCGGCGGCCCACGCTCCAAAGCCTTCGTTCGGGCATGCCGAGCCTAGGCGAGGCACCGAGTGTTGGGGCGAGGACTTTTTGGTTACTTTTTGGTCCTTCCTTCAAAAAGTGACCCGCTGTAAGAGCGGAACCATAAGCCGCCGTTACCTAAATAACGGATATGTACCCATTCAACCCAGAGCCCGCCATCGGTCCCAGGCAAGCCAGCCTCCACAGAAGACTTCAGCACCCCCGCTCACCCCGCAACCCTCACCACCCCCATATCAATCCCCAGATGCACCAACTCAGCATGGGAACTCACCCGCAGTTTGCTCTTGAGCAACGTCAAGTAATTGGACACAGTCTTGCTGCTGATACTCAACTGAGCCGCAATCGAACGGGCCGGAGTCCCCCTGGCGAGCATCAGGAAAATCTCCAGCTCACGCTGGGTCATGCCTTGCAAACGACGATCCGTCGGGTGATAAGCCAACTGCGTCGCCAAATCCTGTTCGATATAAGTGTGCCCGCCGAGAATGCGCGCGACCGCGTCCAGCATCACCTCGGGCGACGCGCTTTTGGTCAGGTAGCCCGACGCGCCGGCGTCCAGGGCCTGGCGCACCAGCGGCAACTCGGCATGCTGACTGAAAAACAACACGCGCAATTGCGGCAAGCGCTGGCGCAAGCGGCGGGTGGTTTCCAGGCCGCTGATGCCCGGCAGGCCGAAACCGATGATCACCAGGTTAGGCACCGCCTCGTGCACCCGCGCCAGGGCCTCTTCGCCGCTGGCCGCTTCGCGCACCACCACGCCCGGCAGCCCGCTGCGCAACAGGCCGGCGTAGCCCAGGCGGACCACGGCGTGATCATCGACCAGCAGGATATTCATAATGCCTCCAATGGCAGCGGCTTTGCCTCATGCTAGAACCCCACGCCGCACCGCGACCTACTACTTTGGTACTGGTTTTGCTGTCTATCGTCGCATTCCCAAGGCAGTGGGACTGGCGTGTAATGGGCGCATAACGATAACGCCCGGACCCGCCATGCTGCCCGCTCGACTGCCACTCGCGGCACTGTTGTGCCTGTTCATCACGCACGTACAGGCCGACCCTGCGCTGTTTTCCGCTGAAGGCTACCGCATCAGCCGGTACCGCAGCCCTACGCCCGATCACTTGCCAGGGGTCACGATTGTCGACACCCCCGCCCTGCAAACCCTGCTCACCCAGGCGCCGGCACCGGTCCTGGTCGACGTGTACCGCCGCCAATGGCTGCAAGGCCGTTTCATCGAGGACCAGCCCCACGCCAACCTGCCCGGCAGCCACTGGCTGGCCAATACCGGCGACGGCGACCTCACGCCCGAGTGGCAAGGTTATTTCGTGCGCCACCTGTACAAGTTCACCGGCGGCGACCTGGGGCGCCCGCTGGTGTTCTACTGCCGCTCCGATTGCTGGCTGAGTTGGAACGCGGTAAAACGAGCCGCCAGCCTGGGCTATACCTCTGTGTATTGGTATCGCGATGGCTTGGACGCATGGGAAGCGGCAAAACTGCCAGTGACGGCTGCGGCACCCGAGCCCTTTGAATAAAAAAACCACAACAAAAAGGTGAACGGCCATGTACAAAATTTTGATCGCCGACGATCACCCGCTGTTTCGCGAAGCGATCCATAACGTCATCAGCGATGGTTTCCCCGGCAGCGACGTGATGGAAACCGCCGACCTGGACAGCGCCCTTGCCCTGACCCAGGCGCACGACGATCTCGACCTGATCCTGCTGGACCTGAACATGCCCGGCATGCACGGTCTCAATGGCCTGATCAACCTGCGCAACGAGTCGCCCACCATCCCGGTGGTGATTGTCTCGGCCGAACAGGACAAGCAGATCGTGCTGCAAGCCATCACCTATGGCGCGGTTGGGTTTATCACCAAGTCGTCGCCACGCCTGCAAATGACCGAGGCGATCCGGCAGATTCTCAACGGCAACGTTTACCTGCCGCCGGACATCATCCGCACCCAGAAAAGCAGCGGCCACCGGCGCCTGAACGACAACCCCAGTTTTGCTCCGGAACTGTTGCAGGCACTGACGCGCAAGCAGCTGCTGGTATTGGAGCGGATGACCAAGGGCGAGTCGAACAAGCAGATTGCCTACACCCTGGAGATTGCCGAGACGACGGTGAAGGCACATGTGTCGGCGATTTTGCGCAAGTTGAATGTGCACAACCGGGTGCAGGCGATTCTGAGTGCCGGGGATATCGATTTCGGCTCGTATCTGCGCCGCTGAGCCGCCAGCCCGACGATAAATCTTTGTAGTGAGCGGGCTTGTCCCGCGCTGGGCTGCGCAGCAGCCCCAATACAATAAGAGCACCGCAATTTTCAGGTAGGACGTTGTGTCAGGTTTTGGGGCTGCTGCGCAGCCCAGCGCGGGGCAAGCCCGCTCACTACAAGAGAGGAGCGGTTTGGCCCAGTAAGTGACTCATCGCCGTCTTCAGTTTCATCGGCCGCACGGGCTTGTGCATCAATGTATGCCCCAACTCGCGAATCTGCTGCTTCAACTCATTGCTGTAGTTGGCGGTGATCATCAGTGCCGGTATCGCGCTGCCCCGGCGGGCGTTGATGCGGGCCACGGCGTCCACGCCGTTCTGGTCGTTATCGAGGTGGTAGTCGGCAATCAGCAAATCCGCCTCGGCGTGGTAGTTATCCACCTGCCGCGCCAGGTCCTGTTCCGACAGCGCCGTGACCACCCGACAGCCCCAGCCTTCGAGCAGGGTACGCATGCCCGCGCAGATCGCCGCGTCGTTATCCAGCACCCATACGCGTGCACCCTGCAGGCGTTCGAGCATCGGTTCGCTCATGCACGGCGTCGGCAATGGTTTGGGCGCGGTGGCGCTCAACGGCACCTCCACCGAGAACATCGAGCCCTTGCCCGGCCAGGACTTGACGCTGATGCGATGCCCCAGGATCCCGGCGATCTTTTCCACGATGGCCAGGCCCAGGCCCAGCCCGCGATCCTGGTCCGGCCGCTGCACATCGCCGCGCTTGAACTCCTGGAAAATCTCCTCAAGCCGCTCTTGCGCAATGCCCATGCCGCTGTCCCACACTTGGATCAACACGCGCTGGTGCTGGCGCCTACAGCCCAGCACCACGCGGCCCTCGTAGGTGTAGCGAAGCGCATTGCTCAACAGGTTGCGCAGGATGCGCGCCAGCAGCTGGATATCGCTGCGCACCAGCGCCGAGCAGCCGACGAAGTGCAGTTCCAGCCCCTCGGCGCGGGCCAATTGGGTGTACTCCACGGCAAGGTTGTCCAGCAGCTCGCTCAAGGCAAAGGGCGCGATATCGGCCTTGATCACTCCGGCGTCCAGCTTGGAAATATCCACCAGGGTGCCCAGCAGGTTTTCCACGTCTTCCAGGGAATTGCTCACGTTGCGCACCAGGGTTTCGCTGGGGCGCTCGAGCAACGCGCTGGTAAACAGGCGCGCCGCGTTGAGCGGTTGCAGCAGATCGTGGCTGACGGCGGCGAGGAATTTGGTTTTCGACAAGTTGGCCTGCTCGGCTTCCCGCTTGGCTTCGCGCAGGCGGGTTTCCATGCGCCGGCGTTCGTCGATTTCCTTGAGCAACTGGTCATTGAGCGACGTCAGTTCCGAGGTGCGCTGGGCCACGCGTTGTTCCAGATGCTGATAGGCCTGGTGCAAGGCCTCGGCGGTACGGCGGCGTTCGGTGATGTCGCGGATCAGCACGAAGATCCCCACCACTTCGCCACTGGCCAGCACATTCGGCACATAGGATCGCAGCATGTAGCGTTCCTGGTTGTTGATATTGGTTTCGGCGAATTCGAAGGTCACGCTCTCCCCCGCAAGGGCCCGGGCGACGTAGGCATCGAGGCGCCGGCAATGCTGCTCGCTGTGCACCTGGCGAAGGCTTTGCCCGAGCATCATGCCGCGCGGCCAGCAGTACCATTGTTCATAGACTTTATTGGTGAATTCGTAGACCAGGTCGGCATTCAGATAGCCGATCAACGCCGGCACGTTGTCGGTGATCAGGCGGATCCAGCGTTCGCTTTCCTGGGCCTTCTGCGCCGCGGCTTGCTCCCCGCGCAGGGTTTCGGCACGCAGCCGGGCGTTGATCAGCAGGTGGTTGCTGGCCTTGAGTTCGGCCATCGCCTGGTTCAGCGCGTCGGTGCGCTCGCGTACTTGCTCGGCCAGCACCACCGAATGCTGGAAGGTGGTGTAAGGGTTGTTGCCCTGGGTCATGCCGGACTCGATGCGCTCGATCAGCGCGGCGTTGATCCGCGCCAGCTTGTGGTTGTCCTGTTGCAGCCGGGCCACCTGGGCGAGCAGTTCAGCGTCGGCCGCGGGCAATGGCGACGCCAGTGAAGGTCTGGTTGATGTGCATGCCATTGAACTGTTCTCCATAGGTGTTGAAGCCCATCACCCGCTGGTCCCGCAGGAAACCGCCGATCTGTTCCAGGCTGCCGTTGTCCTCCAGTTCCAGGCGGCGCAGGAAGCAGTCGCAGCCGATGGTCAGCAGCAGGTCGCCGAGGCGCGATTGCAAGCCGTCGAACAAGGTTTGCAGGTTCGGCAGGATCGGCCCGGGTTTCATCGCCGTGAGCACGATGCCGTTTTCTACCGCGCAGTAGAAACTCAAGCTCAAGTCGGCATGCACTTGCTGGATGGCGCGCACGTAGTACTGGTCGTGGATGCGCACCGCCAGCGGGTGCGCGGCGAAGGTGCGGTGGTCGAGGTCGGCCACGGCTACGCCGATATGCCGCGCGTATTCTTCGGCGGCGGGCTCGGCGTTGAGTTCGAAGACCCGGCGCGACGGGCTGTCGGCGCCGGTGACCACCAGTTTTTCGCTGCGCGGCAGGATGTGATGGGTGGTGAACACCTCGAAATCCAGCCAGGTATTGACCAGTACCACCACCGCCGCGCCGCTGTGGAACACGCCGTTGAAATAGACATGGGTGTGGGTGAGGAAGTTGTCGTCGCCTGCCGAGCCGCCGAAATGAGGGATGTCCCCAAGCGCCGCGCTGAGGGCGGCGAGCACCATCTCTTCGCGACTGGACAGGCCATCGAGCAGGGTCAGCGCAAAGGTGTTGCCTTTGATCGGCGCGAGCGTATTGCTGCGACAGCCGCCCACAAGGCGTTCGACCATATCCTGGGCGTTGATCAGGCTGAAGTGTTCCACCTGGTCGATCAGCTCAGTGGCGATGGAAAAGTGTGCGTGGTGGAAGCCCACCGCCGTGATGCAGTTGCGGCCATAGCCTTGGGGAGTGATCTCCCCGGCGCTGGTGCAGCCAACCACCCGCACGCTGGCGAAGCACTGTTGCAGCGCCTGGCCCAAGGCCTGCAAATCATAGGAGGCGGAACAGAAAAACAGCACAAAACCCAGGTAGGGATGCAGCAGTTGCCGCGCCAGCTCTTCGGCGGCCTGCCCAGGGTCGTCGGCCTGGGACATGGCGCTGACCACGCCTTCACTGTTATGCATCGTTGGTCCCCCCTTGTAGTGAGCGGGCTTGCCCCGCGCTGGGTGGCGAAGCCGCCCCAATAAAGACACCGCGCAGTTTCAGACAAACGCAATTCGCCTGGTTTGGGGCCGCTTCGCAGCCCGGCGCGGGCGGTGCGACGATTCGACAAGCCCGCTCACTACAAAGGTGTGTAGATACCTGAAATGGGAAGGCATGAGTGTACGAAGGGTGAGAGGGGGCACCTATGCTACTTGGGTATTGGGTGGGGGATGCGATGGGATGAGTTTTCACCCCATCGGGCACGTTCACTCAGGCGCGGGCAAATGCCACGGCTTTCTCGAACTGTTCAGGCGTGGGGCGCACGCCGGTATAAAGCACAAACTGCTCCAACGCCTGGATCGCGATCACTTCCAACCCGGTAATCACCTGTTTGCCCTCGGCACGACCGCGCAGGATCAACGGGGTTTCGGCGGGGATCGCCACCACATCGAAGACGGTGTCGGCAGCATCCACAGCGTCGGCGTCAAAGGCCAACGCTTGCGCTTCAGGCCCGTCGGTCATGCCGATGGGCGTCACGTTGATCAGCATCCGCGGGCGCAAGCCAGCCAATTCTGCCTGCCACTCATACCCAAGGTTCTGCGCCAGCGCCCGGCCCGCGCTTGCATTGCGCGCCACGATGACGCCATTGGCATAGCCGCCATCGCGCAAGGCGCTGGCCACGGCCTTGGCCATGCCGCCGCTGCCGCGCAGGGCGAAGGTCGAGTCCTTTGGCACGGCGTGCTTTTTCAGCAATTGTTCGATGGCGATGTAGTCGGTGTTGTAGGCCTTGAGATGCCCGTTGGTATTGACGATGGTGTTCAACGAGTCAATGGCTTGAACCGAATCGTCGAGTTCGTCCACTAAGGCAATGGCGGCCTCCTTGAACGGCATGGAAACCCCGCAACCTCGGATGCCAAGCGCGCGGATGCCACCGATCGCGCCGGGCAAATCCTGGCTGCTGAAGGCCTTATAGTAGAAGTTCAGACCCAGCTGTTCGTACAGGTGGTTATGGAAACGCAGGCCGAAATTCCCGGGGCGCGCCGACAGTGACATGCACAGCTGGGTGTCCTTGTTGGGGTGCATCTGCATGGGTAACTCCTTTGAGTAAGCAAATCGATACAGACCTTACACAACCTTTACCTGGCGGCTGTGCTGTTTTTCAGAAATACGTTGTCTTAAAAGTATCCCCCGCGACATTACTTGAGTCGATTGATTGCAGACCACAAGCGCAGGGGTTAACCGAGGAATGACCATGATTCGTACAATCCCCAAGATCGCCTTGCTGGTTGGCGCACTCGCGATGGCAGGCCAAGCCTCCGCCCACGGTGGTGGTTGGGGTGGCCCGGCCGTATTGGGTGCCTTGGTCGGCGCCGCCGTCGTGGGCTCCGTGGTTGCCAGCCAGCCACGTGAAGTCTATGTGCAGCAGCCGGTGTATGTGCAACCGCAGCCGGTGTATGCCGCGCCGCCGGTCTACTACGCGCCACCACCACCGGTGTATGTGCAACAACAGGTTTATTACCGCCCGGCGCCCGTGTATTACGGCGCACCGCGCGGCTACTACGGCCCACCGCGTGGCTATTACGGCCCGCCCCATGGCTACTACGGCCGCGGCTGGTAAGCACTACCGCTGGAACAGGCCTCGCAGAGTTGCGGGGCCTTTTTTTTGTCGGAAAGTCCGGATTTATCGCGCCAAGGTCGTTCTGGGGACAATGCTGAACGTGCAATCGCACATCATCGACAGCAATGGCTACTTGCTCGACCAGGCCTTACGCTGTCATGTTTGTGTCACGAGACACTCCCACTATTGAGCCTGTCCACCCAATAACAACAAGGACGACTGACCATGCCCACACAAAACCCGCACCGCACCGCTGGCCTCTGTACGTCCAGCAAAGTCTACAGCGCCCTCACCGAACTCAAGCACCTGGAAGGCCACCGCAGCGCCAAATTCCTCGCCCTGCTGGCGGAAAACCTGGTGCGCAAGGGTTTGCTGAGCGAACAGGAAGTGGTGAACATGCTCGATCAAGTGGTGGACTGACACTTCGCGTCGATGTCGACTATCGAGACAGGTGATTTTTCCTACGCCGTCTCAGCCCGTAAGGTGACCTCCATAACGTTTGGAGGTCCTTATGCCCACTGTTCAGATCATGTCCGTCGTCGGCAGCGCCGTCCCCGCCCCTCTGCGCGCGCTGGGGTTGCTCGCCTGCTGGTACCTGGTAAGTGATGGCGAAGCCATCAGCGGCCCGCTCACGTCTTTGTCCGCCGCCGAAAAACAGCTGCAAAACGCTGCGAACTTCGGGCTCCACGCCTGAGGTTCACGGCAATGGCAGTTTGACTCGCGGCTTGCTTTCCACAAATAACGCCCAACTGGACATGAACAACGCGGCCACCAACGGCCCGATCACGAAACCGTTCAGGCCAAACACCGACAGGCCGCCCAGGGTCGAGATCAGGATCAGGTAGTCCGGCATCTTGGTGTCCTTGCCCACCAGGATCGGCCGCAGCACGTTGTCCACCAGGCCGATCACGAACACGCCAAACAGCGCCAGCACCACGCCCTGCCAGATCGAACCGCTGAGCAGGAAGTAAACGGCCACCGGCGCCCAGACAATCCCCGCGCCGACCGCCGGCAACAGCGACAGGAACGCCATCAGTACCGCCCAGAGCAAAGCGCTCGGGATGTCCAGGAACCAGAAGATCAACCCGCCGAGCGCACCCTGGGTCACGGCCACCAGCACATTGCCCTTGACCGTGGCGCGCACCACCCGGTTGAACTTGAGCTGCAACCGACGCTTCTGCGGCTCGGCCAACGGCACCGCCAGGCGCACCTTGCGCACCAGCTCCGGGCCGTCGCGCAACAGGAAATACAGCAAGTACAGCATGATGAAAAAGCTCACCAGGAAATCAAACGTGCCCTGGCCAAAGCTGAATGCCTGGGTGGCAAAGAACTGACTGCCCTGCATCGCGCTCTTTACGATCTTCTCGCGCAGGCCTTCCAGGTTGCCCATGCCGAAGCGGTCGAGCAGGTGCTGGAAGTACGGCGGCAACACGTTCTTGAACTGCTCGATATAACCGGCCACGTCCAGCTTGCCGCTTTCGACGTTCTTGTAGAGCGTCGCGCCTTCCTGTACCAGCAAGGCACTGGTGATGATCACCGGCAGGATCGCAATGACCAGGCAAGTGCTCAAGGTCGCCAGGGAGGTGAGGTTGCGGTTCCAGCCAAAGCGCTGCTGCAGCCGACGCTGCATCGGCGCAAAGATAATGCCCAAAATCACTGCCCAGAACACCGCACCGTAGAACGGCAGCAATATCCAGATAAAGGCGATGGTCACCAGGCCCAGCAGCAACAGCAGGGTTTTGAATTGCAGAGTGGTTTGATTCATGTCCAGTCCAGGTCAAAAATGCAGAGCGCGCATCCGCGCCCTGCTGCTTAGTCCGCTGCCGGCGCTGCGAGTGCCATCTTTGTTGTAAGGGTAGACCCAGATCAATAAACCCCAAGCCTGCCTGCACTACCCTGCCGCACTTTTTGACTCAAGTACCGACCATGCCCTCAATGATCGCCCCAGAACTGCTCGCCCCCGCCGGCACCCTGAAAAACATGCGCTACGCCTTCGCCTATGGCGCCGATGCGGTCTACGCCGGCCAGCCGCGCTACAGCCTGCGGGTGCGCAATAACGAGTTCGACCACGCCAACCTGGCCCTTGGCATCCAGGAAGCCCATGCCCTGGGCAAGCGGTTCTACGTGGTGGTCAACATTGCGCCGCACAACGCCAAGCTCAAGACCTTCCTGAAGGACCTGGCCCCGGTGATCGCCATGGGCCCGGACGCGCTGATCATGTCTGACCCCGGGTTGATCATGCTGGTGCGCCGGCACTTCCCCCAGATGCCGGTGCACTTGTCGGTGCAGGCCAATACGGTGAACTGGGCCAGCGTGGAGTTCTGGCAGCAACAGGGGATCTGCCGGGTGATCCTGTCGCGGGAACTGTCCCTGGAAGAGATCGCCGAGATCCGCGAGCAAGTACCGGCCATGGAACTGGAAGTGTTTGTGCACGGTGCCTTGTGCATGGCCTATTCCGGGCGCTGCCTGCTCTCGGGCTATATGAACAAGCGCGACGCCAACCAGGGCACCTGCACCAACGCGTGCCGCTGGAAGTACCAGACCACCCCGGCAGTGGAAAATGCCACGGGCGATATCGTCCAGGCGTTCCAGCCGGAACCGACCCTGGGCATCGGCGCACCGACCGAGCAGGTGTTCCTGCTGCAGGAGGCCAACCGCCCCGATGAGCACATGCCCGCGTTCGAGGACGAGCACGGCACCTACATCATGAATGCCAAGGACTTGCGCGCGGTGCAGCATGTGGAACGCCTGACGCACATGGGCGTGCACTCGCTGAAGATCGAAGGCCGCACCAAATCCCACTTTTATTGCGCGCGCACCACCCAGGTGTATCGCCGGGCTATCGATGACGCCGTGGCCGGGCGCGCGTTCGACCGCAGCCTCATGACCGACCTCGACTCCCTGGCCCAGCGCGGCTATACCGAGGGTTTCCTGCGCCGCCATGTGCATGATGAATATCAGAACTACCAGCACGGCAGCTCGGTGTCAGAGCGCCAGCAGTTCGTCGGCGAACTGACCGGCGAACGTCGGGGCACGTTGGCCGAGGTCAAGGTGAAGAACCGCTTTGCCGTGGGCGATCACCTGGAACTGATGACCCCGGCCGGCAACTTTCATTTTGACCTGCAGATGATGCACACCAGCCAGGGCGAGGCGGCCGAGGTCGCGCCGGGGGACGGGCACACGGTTTACGTGCCGGTACCGGCCGAGATGGACGTGCGCTTCGGCTTGCTGATGCGTGATATCCGGTAGCGGTTGTCGAGCTGGAGCGGGGCTGGGTTGGCGGCGTATCCGTTTCTAATGTCGATCGCGGTCCAAATGTGGGAGCTGGCTTGCCTGCGATGCAGACACCTCAGTACATCAATTACACCGAGTTGATGCTATCGCAGGCAAGCCAGCTCCCAGAAAAGCAGTTCAGCGCAGTGCACTCAACCCGCTCTTGATCTACGCCTACGCCAGCATCAAATCCTGAACTGCCCCACCAACTGCCCCAGGCGCTGTCCCAGGTCCGACAGGCTGCGGGACGTCTGGGCGCCCCGTTGGGTCTCGTCGGCCACGCTGTCCACCGCCACGGCGATCTGGTGCACGCTGCGGTTGATTTCTTCGGCGACGGCGGTCTGCTCTTCGGCGGCGCTGGCGATCTGCGCATTCATCGAATTGATGGTGCCGATCAGCTGGGCCATGGTGTCCAGGGACGCTCCGGCCTGGTTGGCCTGGGCCGAGGTCCCGTCGCCGGCATCGCTGGAACGGCGCATGGCCTCCACGGCGGCTTCGGTGCCTTTTTGCAGGCGGTCGATCATGCCCTGGATTTCCTGGGTGCTGGTCTGGGTGCGGCTGGCCAAGGCGCGCACTTCATCGGCAACCACGGCAAACCCACGCCCGGCCTCCCCTGCCCGCGCGGCCTCGATGGCGGCGTTGAGCGCCAGCAGGTTGGTCTGTTCGGCGATGGAGCGGATCACACTCAACACGCTGACGATGGAGGACACATCCTGCTGCAGGCTGTCGAGGGACACGCCGCTGCTGCGGATATCGCTCACCAGCGCATGGATCTGCGCGATGCTGCCATCCACCACGCGCTTGGCGGCCTGGCCTTCGGCGTCCGTTTGCTGGGCGGCCACCGAGGCACCCTGGGCGCTGCGCGCCACTTCCTGTGCGGCGGACGACATCTGATTGATCGCGGTGGCCACCTGGTCGGTCTCGTGGCGCTGGCGCTCCATGGCCTGCTCGGAACGCTGGGCCTGCTCGGACACCTGGCTGACCAGGCCGGTGAGCTGGGCGGTCATTTCGGTGATCTGGCGCACCAGGCCGTGGATCTTGTCGACAAAACGGTTGAACGCACCGGCGAGATCGCCCAGCTCGTCCTGGCTGGTGATGGCCAGGCGGCGGGTCAAGTCGCCTTCGCCGGCGGCGATGTCGTCGAGGTTGGCTTTCATCAAGTGCAGCGGTCGCAGGATGGTATTGGCCAATACCATCCCGATGGCGGCGATCACTAGCAGCACCACCATGGCCACGCCAAGGATGCTCAGCAGCACGCCTTCCATGCGCTTCTCGACCTTGGCTTCGACCACCGCGACCTGGGCTTCGATACCGTCCAGGTTCACCGAAGTGCCAATGACCATGTCCCACTTGGGCAGGTATTCGGTGTAGCCCATCTTGGGCACCAGTTCGGTCTGCCCCGGCTGGGTCGAGCTGTATTGCAGGTAGTGGGTGCCGTCCTTGCCGACCTTGACCAGGTCGCGGTTGACGTACACGCCGTTGGGGTCGCGGTTGTCCTTGAAGCTCTTGCCCACGCCATCTGGGCTGTTGCCTTTGAACAGGCGAATGGTCTCGGAATCGTAGCCAAAGAAGTAGCCATCCTTGCCGTAGCTGGTGTTGGACAGCAACTTGACCACCTGGGCGCGCGCGGCGGTATCGCCGGGAGCCGCCGCGTCGTAGAGCGGCTTGATGGTGCTCAAGGCCACCTCGACATAACTTTGCAGCGTGGCCTTGGCGTCATTGAGCAGGCGCTGGCGGGTTTCATCCACCTCGTTGCGCGCCTGCCCCTGCAAAATCCACACGGTGGTCAGGCTGATGACCACGGCAAACAGCAACACCGGCACTACGGCGAGGGACAGGACTTTAGCCTTGAGGCTCAGGCGCATGGGTTTTCTCTCTTATTAGTGGCGACTTGAGAGGTTAACGGCCAATGGCTTGGATTCTGTAGGGCCTGGCCTGCCGTTCGGGCCACCTTGGCCTTCAAGGGTAATACTTCTCCACCAAGGCCAGTGCGAAGGCTTCGGTCTCGGCGTCAGGGATACCCGAGATACCCGCAGGGCGGAAATGCATCTGGAATGCCCGGATGGCCTGGCGGGTTTCTTCATCCAACTCGCCGGTCTGCGGGATCTTGTAGCCGTAAGTGGCCAGGGCGCGTTGCACCGGGCCCACGGCAACCTGTTGAGAGGCCGGGCGCCCTGCCAGGTGCTTGTGCACCGTGGCCGCGTCCGGCCAGGCGCCGATCCCCTGCTCGGCGAACGCCTGCCACGGAAACAACGGGCCGGGGTCGGATTTGCGCAGGGGTGCAATGTCGCTGTGCCCGACAACGTTTTGCGGCTCGATGGCGTAGCGCTTGATCACGTCCGCTGCGAGCTGCTGGACCAACGCCAATTGCGCCTCGGTGTAGGGAAACCATAGGCGTCCGGTCGGACCATCGATAAAGCCCGCATTGACGATCTCGATGCCGATGGACGTGTCATTGAGGTGGGTGCGGTTTCCCCATTGACTGACCCCGGCGTGCCAGGCCCGTTTCGCCTCCGGCACCAGTTGCAAGGCCACCGGCAGCGCATGATGCGTGGGCGGTGTGCTGTAGACGAGGTAGTGAGCACTGGCGGTGCCGTTGGTAAGCGCGTCGAGGGAGTCCTTGTCGTCAAAGACCGTGTAGTGCAGGACGAGATAGCGGACCCGCTCGTTCTGGTTTGGGGAGCTGTGCGTGGTGTCGATGGCGTAGCCGTTTTTTACGCTCAGGTTGTTGGGGGCCGTGCTGCAGCCTGCCAGCATCAGAACGGCCAGGAAAAGGACGATCTTGTTCATCGGAGAGCCTCAATCGAGTGAGAAGCTCCGGAATATAAGGGCCCTGCACCGCCCGGCCGGCGGCCCTTGCTGGGGGAGGGGCGAATTCAGAGTGTCCCTACATTGCCCCTGGCTTCTTCCGACACGAGGAAGAAGCCTCACCGAGGCAAGACGGTCAAAGGGTCATGGCGGCCAGCCAGCCAAAGGCCAGCAACGGCAGGTTGTAGTGCAGGAACGTCGGCACCACGGTGTCCCAGATATGGTGGTGCTGGCCGTCTACGTTCAGGCCGGAGGTCGGGCCGAGGGTCGAGTCCGACGCGGGTGAGCCGGCGTCCCCCAAGGCGCCGGCGGTGCCGACGATGCACACGATGGCCACCGGGCTGAGGCCCAGTTGCACGCACAGCGGCACAAAGATCGCGGCGAGAATCGGCACGGTGGAAAACGACGAACCGATGCCCATGGTCACCAGCAACCCCACCAGCAACATCAGCAACGCGCCGACCCCACGGTTGTGGCCGATGAAGGCCGCCGAGGTTTCCACCAATGAACGCACGTCGCCGGTGGCCTTGAGCACCTCGGCAAAACCCGAGGAGGCGATCATGATGAAGCCGATCATCGCCATCATTTTCATGCCTTCGGTGAACAGATCGTCGGTGTCGCGCCAGCGCACGATGCCCGATACCGAGAAAATCAGAAACCCGGCCAGGGCGCCGATGATCATCGAGTCCAGCCACAGTTGAATGATGAACGCCGAGGCAATCGCCAGGCCGGCCACCAGCAGGGTCAGCGGGTTGTACTGCACCGCCACCTGCTCCACCCGCTCGATTTTCTCCAGGTCGTAGACGCGCTTCTTGCGGTAACTGATAAACACCGCCACCAGCAGGCCGACCACCATGCCCAGCGCCGGCAGGCTCATGGCGTGGGAGACATTGACCTGGCTGATATCCACCCCGCTCTTGGCCACGTTCGCCAGCAGGATCTGGTTGAGGAAGATGTTGCCGAAACCCACCGGCAGGAACATGTAGGGCGTGATCAAGCCGAACGTCATCACGCAGGCGATCAGGCGGCGATCCAGTTGCAGCTTGGTCAGCACGTAGAGCAGCGGCGGTACCAGCAGCGGGATAAACGCGATATGGATCGGCAGAATGTTCTGCGAGGCAATCGCCACCACCCACAGCAGGCCGATGAGCAGCCATTTGACGTGGCTGCCGCCGCTGGCTTCCTGGCGGTCGACCAGCAGCAACGCCTTGTCGGCCAGGGCGTGAGCCAGGCCGGATTTGGCAATCGCCACGGCGAAAGCGCCGAGCAAGGCGTAGGACAAGGCCACGGTCGCACCGCCGCCCAAGCCGCTGTTAAAGGCTGTGAGCGTGGCGTCGATGCCCAGGCCACCGGTCAGTCCGCCTACCAAAGCGCCGACGATGATGGCGATGACCACATGCACGCGGGACAGGCTGAGCACCAGCATGGTGCCGACCGCGGCGATGACTGCGTTAATCATGGTTACCTCAGGCAAAAAACATAAAGAACAGGCACGCACGCACCCGGGCGGCCATTCGGCGGCGCCAGCGTGCAGGCTTGAAGGAGGTCTTATTAGAGGGCGCGCACTTTGCAGGAGGCAGGCGCCCATGTCAAAAAACGGCGCCGCTTTCAGGTTTAAATTGCTCGTTTGAATAAAGAAAAGGCGGCATCGGCCGATAACCAGGCTCTATGTGTGTTCAGGTAAGGATGTACCGATGTCGCTCAGGCAGCTCTCCATTCAATGGAAAATCACCCTGCTGGCCGGCCTGTGCCTGCTGGGAATCGTGACCCTGCTGGTGGGTCTGTCGTTGTATCGCATGGAGCAGAGCTCGCAGCAGGTCAAGGCGTCCAGCATGCAGATGCTCGATGAAGCCGCCCAGGCACGCATCGAGGCCCAGGGCGAAGTGCAGGCGCTGGGCATCCGCCGCCAGTTCATGGACGCCTACCAGTACGGCCATGGTTTTTCGCGCCAGGTACTGTTCTTGCGCGAGCAGGCCGAGAAGCGTTTTCTTGACGCCTTCGACACCCGCGAAGACCTGACCCGCCAGGTCAAGGCCGCGTTGCAGGCCAACCCGGACTTGCTTGGCCTGTCCCTGGTGTTCGAGGCCAATGCGCTGGATGGCAAGGATGAGTTGTTCGCCGGCCAGGCCGAACTGGGCAGCAACGATAAGGGGCGCTTCGCCCTGTATTGGTCGCAACCGACGCCGGGCAAGCTGACCTCGATGGCGCTGCCGGAAAGCGACATGTCCGACAGCCGCGTCGGCCCCAGCGGTGAAAAAGCCAACGCCTGGTTCACGTGCCCGCGCGCCACGCTCAAGCCGTGCGTGATCGAACCCTACTTTTATGTGATCGACGGGCAAAACGTGCTGATGACCAGCATCGTCTTCCCGTTGATGGCCAATGGCAAAGTCATCGCCTCGCTGTCGGTGGACATCAACCTCAACAGCCTGCAGGCCGTGAGCCAACAGGCCAGCCACAAGCTATATGACGGCCAGACCCAGGTCAGCATCCTCAGCCCCACCGGCTTGCTCGCCGGCTACAGCCCGGACGCCAGCAAACTCAGCCAGCGCCTGGACAAGGTCGACACCGCCAACGGCGCGCAGTTGATCAGCGCTCTGGCCGAAAGCACACACATCCGCAGCCTGCGCACCGACCGTCAACTCAAGGTGCTGGCGCCGTTCGCGCCGATCCCGGACGGCAAGCCATGGGGCGTGTTGCTGGATGTGCCGGCGAAGGTCCTGATAGCCCCGGCTGAAGCATTGAAAGCGCAGCTGGATGCCGATAACGCCAAGGGCACCCTGCTGGAACTCGGCCTGGGCCTGCTCGCCGCGGTCGTCGGCCTGATCCTGGTGTGGCTGATGGCGCGCAGCGTGACCCGGCCGATCCTGGGGGTGGCGCACATGCTCGAAGACATTGCCAGCGGCGAAGGCGACCTGACCCGTCGCCTGGCCTACGACAAGCAGGACGAACTGGGGCAACTGGCGGGCTGGTTCAACCGTTTCCTCGACAAACTGCAACCGATCATCGCCGAGGTTAAGCGCTCGGTGCAGGACGCCCGTGGCACCGCCGACCAATCCGCCGCGATTGCCACCCAAACCAGCGCCGGCATGGAACAGCAGTATCGCCAGGTCGATCAGGTCGCCACTGCGTCCCATGAAATGAGCGCGACCGCCCAGGACGTGGCACGCAGCGCCGCCCAGGCCGCCCAAGCCGCCCGCGATGCCGACCAGTCTACCCGTGACGGCCTGACGGTGATCGACCGCACCACCCGCAACATTGGGGAGTTGGCGGCGGAGATGAGCACGGCCATGACCCAGGTCGAAGGCCTGGCCGCCAACAGCGAGAAAATCGGTTCGGTGCTCGAAGTGATCCGCGGCATTGCCGAGCAGACCAACCTGCTGGCACTCAACGCCGCCATCGAAGCCGCCCGCGCCGGTGAGGCCGGCCGTGGCTTCGCCGTGGTGGCCGATGAAGTGCGCAACCTGGCGCGGCGCACCCAGGAGTCGGTGGAAGAAACCCGTCTGGTCATCGAGCAATTGCAAAGCGGCACCACCGATGTCGTCGGCGCCATGGGCAACAGCTATCGCCAGGCCCAGGGCAGTGTCGAACAAGTTGGAGAGGCCGTGACCGCCCTGCGCCAGATTGGCGCTGCCGTCACGGTGATCAGCGACATGAACCTGCAAATCGCCAGCGCCGCCGAAGAGCAAAGCGCTGTCGCCGAAGAGATCAACAGCAATGTGGCGACCATTCGGGACGTGACCGAGTCGCTGTCCGAGCAGGCGAACGAATCGGCGCGAGTAAGCCAGGCGTTGAACAGCCTGGCGAACCAGCAGCAGGGGTTGATGGATCAGTTCCGCGTCTGAAGACTGAGCGTGGGAGTGCTTTCTGTGGGAGCCGGGCTTGCCCGCGATGCAAGCGACTCGGTTTTTGCGTCCAGCCAAGGTGATGCTGTCGCAGCCTAAGGATCTACACAACTTTGTAGTGAGCGGGCTTGGCGAATCGTCGCACCGCCCGCGCTGGGTGGCGCAGCCGCCCCAATCGAGACACCGCCGAACTCCAGACAAAACCGGGGCGCCTGGTTTGGGGCGGCTTCGCCACCCAGCGCGGGACAAGCCCGCTCACTACAGGAGATTTGTCAGCCGTTAACGTTGTGCAGATACCTACGGCTATCGCAGGCAAACCACATTGTGCCCGGCGTTAACGCTTGGGCAATTCGATCAGCACTTTAAGGCCGCCCAGTTCAGCATCCTGCAACTGCAAAACCCCACCCCACACTTCGGCGATATCGCGCACGATCCCCAGTCCCAGGCCATGGCCATCGATCTGTTCATCCAGGCGTGTACCGCGGCTGAAGACCTGATCACGCTGGGTTTCGGGGATACCGGGGCCGTCGTCTTCCACGGCCAGCAGGTAGCTGTGCTCGGTCTCGGTGATGGTCAGGCGCACTTCGGCGTCCGCCCATTTGCAGGCGTTGTCCAGCAAATTGCCGAGCATTTCCAGAAGGTCCGCTCGGTCCCAGGGCAATTGCAGGCCGGGGTCGGCGTGGTAGCTCAGGTCCAGGTGTTCGCCATGGATCATATTCAGGGTGGCCAACAGGCTGGGCAGTTCCTTTTCGCAGTCGAACAGCGCACCCGGCAAGGTTTCGCCAGCCAGGCGAGCGCGGTTGAGTTCGCGGTTGAGGCGTTGCTGCACCTGTTCCAGGTGGTCGCGCAACAGCTTGGCCAGCTCGGGACGGTCCTTGAGCTGCTCGCTGGAGGCCACGCTCAGCAGCACCGCCAGGGGGGTTTTCAAGGCGTGTCCGAGATTGCCCAGCGCATTGCGTGAACGCTTGAGGCTGTCTTCGGTATGCGCCAGCAAGTGGTTGATCTGCGCCACCAACGGCTCCAGCTCCAGGGGCACCTGGGTGTCGAGCTGCGAGCGCTGGCCCTGCTGCAACTGGGCGATCTGGTTACGCGCGGTTTCCAGGGGGCGCAAGGCGCGGCGGACGGTGACCCGTTGCAGCACCAGCACCAGCAGCAGCGCCGCCAGCCCCAGCACCAGGCCGATCTGGCGCATCAGCCGGAAGCTTTCGCGCACGGGCGTGTAGTCTTGCGCCACGCTGATGGAGATTAACTGGCCGAAACGCTTGTAGTCCGAGCGCAATACCAGCAATTGCTGGCCCTCCGGCCCCAGTTGCAGGTTGCCCTTGATCCCGACCTCGGGCAGTCGCGGTAATTCCTGGTCCCACAGCGAGCGGGAGCGCCAGTGGGTATCGGCAAAATCGACACGAAAGTAATGCCCGGAAAACGGCCGTTGGTAGGCCGGCGACAGATGCTGTTCGTCCAGTTGCAAACCGTTGGGCCCGCGCACCATCGCCACCAGCAGGTTTTCGGCATCGTTACGCAGCCCGGCTTCCAGGTAGCGCTGCAGCCCGGTTTCGAACAACCATAGGCTAGTCTGCGCGAGCACCACGCCGACGATTACCATCACGCTGATCAGGCCCAGGCTCAAGCGTCGTTGAATGGACTTCATGCAGGACCGGCGCCAAACCGGTAACCCTGGCCGCGCCGGGTTTCGATCACGCTGCGACCCAACTTGCGGCGCAAGTGGTTGACGTGGACTTCCAACACGTTGGAATCGCGTTCGGTCTCGCCGTCGTACAAGTGCTCGGCCAAGTGGCTTTTGGACAGGATCTGTTCGGGGTGCAGCATGAAATAGCGCAACAGGCGGAATTCGGCGGCGGTCAGCTGGATTTCCGCGCCGTCGCGCAACACGCACTGGCGCCCTTCATCCAGATGCAACCCGGCGGCCTGCAAGGTGGGCTGGTTGGCCTGGCCATGGGAACGGCGCAACAGCGCCTGGATGCGCAGGTGGAGCTCTTCCGGGTGGAAGGGTTTGCTCAGGTAATCATCGGCACCGGCCTTGAGCCCTTCGATGCGCTCAGCCCAGGAATCACGGGCGGTGAGGATCAGCACCGGAATGGCCAGCCCGGCGGCGCGCCATTGCGCCAGCACTTCAAGCCCCGGCAGGCCGGGCAAGCCCAGGTCGAGAATGATCAGGTCATAGGGCTCGCTGCGCCCCTGGTACGCCGCATCGCGGCCATCGGCCAACCAGTCGACGGCGTAGCCCTGGCGTTGCAGGCCGGCCAGCAGTTCGTCGGCCAGCGGTACGTTGTCTTCCACCAGAAGCAGGCGCATCAGTCTTCCTCATCTTTGATCAGCACGCCGGTGCTGGCGTCCAGCTTGATCTCGCGGACCACCCCTTCGGTGGTCACCAGTTCTACTTCGTAAGCGTATCGGCCGTGCTTTTTTTCCAGCTCGGCTTCCAGCAGGCGTGAACCGGGATAACGTCCCAGGGCCTGAGACAACAGTTGCTCCAGCGGCAGGATCACCCCCTGCTGGCGCAAGGCCAGGGCTTCATCCTGATTGAGATCGCGGGCCGCCAGGCTGGAGCAAAATGCCAGGAGCACCAGCGCGACTCGACTGCCGGCGCGTAAATTTACCTTCATTACGTATCCTGATGATTCTTGAGAACCTGCCCGGTGAGCGCGTCCAATTCAATGTCCCATTCGATGCCCTGGGCATCTTCCAATTCGACCTGGTAGAGGTACCTGCCGTACTCCTCGTCCAAGTCGGTATCCAGCAGCCTCGAACCCGGGTGCAAGGCCAGGGCCGTGGCTTCCAGTTGGTCAAAGGCGACAATAGTAACAGTGGCGGGCACTTTCAGTGGTTTGTCGGGGTCCACGGCTCCGGCCTGGGTTGCCGTGAGGGCGATGATACCGGCGGCGGCCAGAGCGGTGAGGCGTTTCATCATGGGTCTCCGTTACAGGATGTTTTCCTACGCAGGCCACCCTACCCGCCGCAACTTAATTGAAACTGAATTGCCACCATGGCAATTTCCGACAAGCCTCTTCTGCAATCATTGTGCGAGATTTCTTATAATTCCTGCTCGCTTCAACAGAGACCGGTATGACAGCCATCCACATCAAATTTCCCGCCCTGACCCTCAAGGCCGGCAAACGCGCATTGGCGCGCATTCGTGAGCGAGGCCTCGCGCCGGCCGACGTCGGCATCCTGCCTGGCGCGGCCGGCGGCCCCAAGGCGCTGGGTATCCAGGGGCTGGACCTGGCGCTGTTCGGCGACTGGTTGCCTCGCGCACCTCGGGAGCGGTCGTTGATCGGCGCCTCCATCGGCTCCTGGCGGTTTGCCAGTGCCTGCCTGCCCGACCCGGCGCAAGGCCTGCTGGACCTGGGCCGCCTGTATAACGAACAGCGCTTTGCCAAAGGCGTGACCATGACCAACGTCAGCCGCAGCTGCCAACGCATGCTTGACGACTTGCTGGCCGGACGAGACGCACGGGTGCTGGACAACCCGAACTATCGCCTCAACATCCTGGTGGTCAAGAGCCACGGCCTGCTTGCCGATGACCACCGTGGGCGCCTCGGTCTGGGCCTGTCGTCGGTGATTGCGGATAACCTGCGCGGCCGCGCGCGGCTATCGCGGCACTTCGAACGGCTGATCATCCACGACCCGCGCCAGGCGCCACCGGTGCATCCGTTGACGGATTTCCCGTCGCGCTTCCTCACCCTGGAACTGGGCAACCTGCGCCAGGCACTGCTGGCGTCGGGTTCGATCCCCATGGTGATGCAGGGCGTGCGTGACCTGCCGGGTGCGGGCGCCGGCACCTACCGCGACGGCGGCCTGCTCGACTACCACCTTGACCTGCCCTACCACGGTGACGACATCGTGCTGTACCCGCACTTTACCGATCGGATCATTCCGGGCTGGTTCGATAAGGGCCTGCCGTGGCGACGCAGCAGCCAACAGGGCCTGCAGGATGTGTTGCTGCTGGCGCCGTCCAGGGATTACCTGGCCCGCCTGCCTTACGGCAAACTGCCTGATCGCAGCGACTTCAAGCGCTTCATGGGTGATGACGCGAGTCGTAACCGGTACTGGCAGACGGCGATGAGCGAGAGCCGACGGTTGGGCGATGAGTTTCTGGAACTGGCGGATAACGGCCGGTTGGGCGAGCACTTGCAAGTACTCTGACCCAGCGGCATGCGCGGCAAGTGATCAAGCTGTTAAACTCGCCGCCTGCCAGATACCTGACCGAGCTGAAAATACCGTGGAAATCTTCAAAGAGTTTACCTTCGAGTCCGCCCACCGCCTGCCCCACGTGCCGGAAGGCCATAAATGCGGGCGCCTGCATGGGCATTCGTTCAAGGTGGCGATCCACCTCAGCGGTGACCTGGACCCCCATACCGGCTGGATTCGCGACTTTTCGGAGATCAAGGCGATTTTCAAGCCGCTCTATGAACGTCTCGACCACAACTACCTCAATGACATCCCAGGTCTGGAAAACCCGACCAGCGAAGTGCTGGCCAAGTGGATCTGGAAGGAACTCCAACCCCTGCTGCCCGAGCTCAGTGCGATTCGCATCCACGAGACCTGCACCAGCGGCTGCATCTACCGCGGCGAGTAAGCCAGGGATATGAAAAAACCACCTGTGCGGTGGTTTTTTTGTGCCTGTTCGACTGATCCAATTTGTATCACCGCTGCACCGCTTTCGTGCCCGATTGGGCATTACGAACATCTCCTCCAGCGCTTCCCCCCTGTTTGGCTATAAATACTGTGCACAGTGCACAACGCCCGCCGTGCGCCCGTCACTGCTTGCCGCTTTGGCACGCGCGGTGCAACGGGCCTGCGTCACTCATTCAGGAGCAAGGCACATGACGCAGCAAGAACCGGGCAACGATTACCCCTTAAGCGAAGTCCCGATGCATGCGCGCAAGGGCCTGGCATCGACCGCCATGGTGCTGCTGGGCTTCACCTTTTTTACCGCGACCATGTTTGCCGGCGGCAAGCTGGGCGTGGCCTTCAGTTTTACCGACATGCTCGGTGTCGTGGCCCTGGGTAACCTGCTGCTGGGTATCTACGCCGCAGGCCTGGGTTATATCGCGTTCAAGAGCGGGCTTAATTCGGTATTGATGGGGCGCTTCTGCTTTGGCGAAGTGGGCAGCAAGCTCAGCGACTTGATCCTGGGCTTCACCCAGATCGGCTGGTACGCCTGGGGCACCGCCACTGCCGCCGTGGTGCTGGGCAAGTATTTCGAGTTGAGCCAGGGCAGCGTGCTGGCGCTGATGGTGGTGTTTGGCCTGGTGTTCTGCGCCACGGCCTATATTGGTTATCGCGGGCTGGAGATCCTGTCCTACATCGCGGTGCCGGCCATGGGCATCCTGCTGTTTCTATCGATGTGGGTGGCCACGGTGAAAGTCGGCGGCCTGGATGGGTTGCTGGCAGTGGTGCCGACCGGTGAGCTGGATTTGTCCACGGCCATTACCCTGGTGTTCGGCACGTTTGTCAGCGGTGCGACCCAGGCCACCAACTGGACGCGCTTTTCACGCTCGGCCAAGGTGGCGGTGTTGGCCAGCTTGATCGGTTTCTTTATCGGCAACGGCTTGATGGTGCTGATCGGGGCTTATGGCGCCATCGTTTATCAACAGCCGGACGTGGTTGAAGTCTTGCTGCTGCAAGGCTTCGCCATGGCGGCGATGGCCATGCTGCTGCTCAATATCTGGAGCACACAGGACAACACCATCTACAACTTCGCGGTAGCCGGTTGCAACCTGCTGCGCACCAAGCGCCGCAAGACGGTGACCCTGGCCGGTGCCGTGATCGGGACCCTGCTGGCGTTGCTCGGCATGTATGACCTGCTGGTGCCGTATCTGATTCTGCTCGGCACGGTGATCCCACCGATTGGCGGGGTGATCATGGCGGACTTCTTCTATCGCTATCGCGGCCGCTATCCACGCCTGGCGGACGCGCGCCTGCCGGCGTTCAACTGGCCAGGGCTGGTGGCCTATGCCGTGGGCACGGTGCTGGCGTTCAACTCGCCCTGGGTCGCGCCGCTGGTGGGGATCGTTGTCGCGTCGTTGACCTACATCGCGCTCACCGCCGTACTACGGGTGCGCGTGTCCTTGGCTGACGCCCGGGCATGAGCCTGACCGTCGCCGACGTGCTGGCCCTGCCAGGCCTGGAATCCATGCGCCTGCGCGCGGGTGAGACGGGCCTGGACAATGGCGTGCGCTGGCCCTATGTGGCCGAAAACAGCGGGATCGCCGAATGGGTGCTGGGCGGCGAGCTGGTGTTTGTCACCGGGATCAATCATCCGCGCGATGAAGCCAACTTATTGCAATTGCTGGAAGAGGCTTGCGAACGTCAGGTTGCAGGTTTGGTGGTGCTGACCGGGCCTGCCTATATCCAGGCGATTCCGCAGCGTTTACTCGCTGCCGCCGAAGCCGCCGGCATGCCGCTGATCGAGCAGCCTTACTCGCTGAAAATGGTGTTGGTGACCCAGGCGATTGGTTCGGCGCTGATCCAGTCCGAACAATTAGGGCGCTCACGGCATGACGTGCTGGAGCGCTTGCTGGCCGGCGATTACCAATCCCTGGATCTGCTGCTGCACCGGGCCGCGCAGTTGGGCATGCCGTTGGCCGGGTCCTGGCAGGTGGTTCAATTGCAGCTGGAGGGCAGTGAGCTGCTGTTTGCCCAAGGTGCGGCGGCGTCTGTCGAGGCGCACTTGGCCCGGCAACACGACGGCATCAGCCGCCGATTGCGTCAACTCTCGGCAGGCGTGCCGGTACATGGCCGAGCCGGGCAATGGACGCTGCTGCTGCCTGCGCCGGATGCCGTCGCCGCGCAGGCCAACCGCCAACAATTGGCCGATTGGCTCAAACCGCTGAACCTGCGCCTGGCGCCACTGAAACTGTTCGTCGGCCTGAGCGCCGCGGCTCATCCACCGGCACGCCTGGCCCAGGCGCAGGATGAAGCCCGTCAGGCGCTTGCCGCTGCGCGACGCTTCAGCGAGCGGGCCGGACTGTGCGTGTACGACGAACTGGGCGTGCTCAAATTGCTCAGCGGTGTCCGTGATCGCGCCCTGCTCGACCAATTCCTGAACGAACGCCTTGGCCCACTGCTGCGCCACGACGCGCACCATGGCCCCAGCCTGATGCCCACCCTGCAAGCCTGGTTTCACGAGAATGGTAACCTGGTGGCCGCCGCCCAGCGGCTGGCCGTGCATCGCAACACCTTGACCCACCGCGTCCAGCGCATCGAGGCCCTGTGCGGCCTGACGCTGGATAATGCTAATGATCGCCTGGACATCGGCATTGCGCTGATGATCTGGCGACTGTCTGCCTGATTGTCTTTAGCCAAGAGGAACTTGCCCATGCACATCATCAACGCCCGCCTGCGCAACCGTGAAGGCCTGCATGATCTGCACCTGGAACATGGCCGGATCGCCAGCATCACGCCGCAATCGCGGCCACCGACTGCCGCAGCCGACGACCTGGACGCCGCCGGTAACCTGGTGATCCCACCCTTCGTCGAGCCGCATATCCATCTCGACGCCACGCTGACCGCCGGCGAGCCACGCTGGAACATGAGCGGCACCCTGTTCGAAGGCATCGAATGCTGGGGCGAACGCAAAGCCACCATCACTCAGGAAGACACCAAGACCCGCGCCAGGAAGACCATCCAGGCCCTCGCCGCCCACGGTATCCAGCATGTGCGCACCCACGTCGACGTCACCGACCCGGACCTCACGGCACTCAAGGCCATGCTCCAGGTGCGCGAAGAAACCACCCACCTGATCGACCTGCAAATCGTCGCATTCCCCCAGGAAGGTATCGAGTCGTACCGCAATGGCCGCGAACTGATGGAAGAAGCCATTCGCCTGGGCGCCGACGTGATCGGTGGTATCCCCCACTTTGAGTACACTCGCGACCAAGGCGTGAACTCGGTGAAGTTCCTGATGGACCTGGCCGAACGTACCGGTTGCCTGGTGGACGTGCATTGCGACGAAACCGACGACCCGCACTCGCGCTTTCTTGAAGTCCTGGCCGAAGAAGCCCGCAGCCGCGACATGGGCGAGCGCGTCACCGCCAGCCACACCACGGCCATGGGCTCCTACGACAATGCCTACTGCGCCAAACTCTTCCGCCTGCTGGGGCATTCGGGTATCAGCTTTGTCTCCTGCCCCACCGAAAGCATTCACCTGCAAGGCCGCTTCGACACCTTCCCGAAACGCCGCGGCGTCACCCGGGTCAATGAACTACTGGAAGCCGGCATGAACGTGTGCTTCGGCCAGGATTCCATCGTCGATCCCTGGTACCCCCTGGGCAATGGCAACATCCTGCGGGTGCTCGAAGCCGGTTTGCACATCTGCCATATGCTCGGCTACCGCAACCTGCAAAACGCCCTCGACCTGGTAACCGACAACAGTGCCAAGGCCATGGCCCTGGGTGACCGCTACGGCTTGGAACCGGGACGGCCGGCGAACCTGTTGATCCTCTCGGCGGACAGCGACTACGAGGTCATCCGCAGCCAGGGCTTGCCGCTGTACTCGATCCGCAACGGCAACATATTGATGAAGCGTCAGCCCGCGCAGGTGGAGTTCATGTAAAGCCCGGGTCATACGATCGAATCGATATCCAGCGTCTGTGCCCTCCCCCACTCGTCGTTCATGGCGGGAGGGATGCTGGCGACTTGCGACAGCTCGCGGTTTTCTCGGTGGCTGAACCAGCGCTTGAGGCTGGGCTGCAAGTGGGCGCCGTGGGCGTGGCTGCCGTAGACATCACGGGCTTCAAGCCGGCGCCAGCGCAGGGTTGCGAGGCGCTCGCGACTGGTGTGCAAGCGATCGATCTCGCTGTTCAAGGCGTTGTTGTGCTCATAGCCACGGTCGTTGGCGGGGCGCAGACGGGCGAGTTCGCGGCGCTTGTTGCGCAGTTGCTGGCGCATGTCCTCGAGTGCTTGGTCGAGCAACTCGAACTCTCTTGGCGTTACCAAGGGGCCGCCGCTTTCCTGGCTTTGTTGCCAGCGACGCAGCGTCGCCCAGGCAGCCGGGATGTAGCTGGCGGTCATGAAGTGCTGATTGGCCTGGAACAGCTGTTTGAGCAGGTTATCGCGGCCGGGCATGTCACCGTGGAGTTGCAACGCTCGGTTGCAGCCGGCCTCCTGGATGGATTCACAACCGGGCTTCCAAAGAACCGATGAACGCGTGCCATCCGGCAGCATGATCGGCATGAAGTGTTGTTGTTCGCCATGGTGCTGGTAGGGGTTGCCGCCCAACCGAACCAGGCCGGCGGCGAATAGCAGGCCGCCCGGGGCGGGGGCGCTGAACAGTGTGACGGCACCAGGGATCCAGAGTTTGGCGGTGGTGTTCATCCACGGGGCTGGAACACTGGGGACCGGATCGTTGTGATTGACGATGCGATGGTGGACCAGGGTGGAGGCGCCTGCGGTGAATTCCGCGTCGGCGGCGCGGGGGGCGCCGTAGGTGTAGAGGAGGATGTTGTAGTTGCCCTCCGTTGCTCGACGCAGGCCTTCGGCGAGAAGCAAAGCAATTGCGCCCCCCAGGCTATGACCGCAAATAATTATTCGTTGATCGGTGTGAAATTGGTCGAGATAGCGCAATACGAAATCGCGCATCGCACGATAAGCCTGATAAAAACCTTCGTGTGCCTTGCCTACGCCTTCAGCGAAAGTTACCTGGTGAGCATTTGCATCCCGCAGCCCATCAGCGGCACTGGCGGTGCCACGTACCGCAATCAGGATCACCTCCTCGTGATGGCTGATAAAAGCCTGAGTATCGGTACCAAACTCTTTATCGTCGAAAAAGTGCAGCCGCGCCGGGTGCTCTTGCTTCTCGCCCAGCTCCGGTCGGTTTTGTGGATACATCACAGGATCGAAGGGCAGAATTTCGAAGCGTCGAGAGTATGGCACCTCCTCATAAAGGGGGTAGAAGCGCTGCTGTTGTTCTGCATCGACTCGCCAGGCTTCATGATAACCCGAGAGCTTTTCAGCGAAAAGGTGCCCGACGCTGGGATCAAGCGGGAAGCGAACTTCGTTTTGGGGCTTTTGGGGTGGCTCCTGGCCGAAGCTGCAATAACTCAAGGAGGCCATCAACGCCAGTTGATAAAGATTCAACGCACAGAACCCGTCTTCCGTTGAAAGCAATGGCCGCAGGGCTCGTAGCGGCCTAACCTCCAGAACAGTGTGGCAATTGGGAAATAACATCACCCCCGCCAACGTCGGCTGCGGCGGACTAAATCCCAGAGTTGCCATCATTTCTAATGCATGCCGTTGGGGCTGATGAGTTCGCGGTTCAATCGGCGGTAAGTGCGCGACATGGCGGACCAAATCTCGTACTTCAACTTGATAGAATCGGTTGGCCGTTTGCTGAGCTCCACTCCCTTCGGTGCGCCGACCGTCAGAGCCAGCAAACCGAGTCTGCTCAGCCCGAACTTGAAGCTCGGTGATAGGGAGCTTGTAAGTGGGGCGCACCATCAGCCGCTGATACGGCTGCTCTGTTCCTGAATACAATTCGTCAAAAACCAGCACCACAGGTCCGCAGTAAATATTATGTAGCTTGGCAAACCCTTCTCCATTCAGCCTGCCTTTGTACTGCTGCCCTGCGCTATCGTGGACGGTGTAGGGCAGACCACCGTATGCCGCTCCAACGCCCAGCTCATCGACCAGGCAAAAGCTCACCCAATGCCCTCGCAATGAGCAGGCCGGTTTGCTATCACTGAAAAAAGATTGCTTCCGTGCATCCAGCTTCATGAACTTGCTCCTTGTTATTTACACGATGGATAAACATCACATACGCGACCATCCGGCATTTTTATGGGTTTGAAGTCGGAGGTATTGCCGTTACAAAACGCATCAAGGTCTTCAAAACTTCTACCTCTACAACGCCTCCAGCCGCCTGGTACGACTACCCAGTTATCACCAACAGCTGGTTCTTCCTTATCAATTACAGTCAGTGCAATCCTGAGTGTTTTCTCTGTTAACTGATCTCGATGCACAAACCTTGGCGATTGATCCGCTGCATCCAAAGAACCGCATGTAAGAATTTTCCTGATCGCGTGCTGCGGCCCTACAGTTCGAAACAACCACTGACACCGCCCGCGCAGTTCATGAACACCCGTTTCTGGCATTGCAGATATCTCAGCGGGCGAAGGATCTCGAATCGAGAAACCTGCAATATCTCCCCCAACATCCGTATCTCGTTTTCCCCACTTCGCATAAATATCAAACTCCACACTCCGCAAAACCGTAGGGCAACCTTCAATCACCTCAGTCAGCGGCAACTCAAAACTCACTCGCTCAGCCACAGGCTTGTAACGCGCAATAAAAATTTTCCGCTCCGGTCTCTTGCCTCGACGCCTCGGCAACGTACAGGTTTGTCTCGTCGCGGGACCGTAGTAGGCGGCGCCGATAAAGCGAAATTCCGCTGGCAGATCCACCTCCAATGTGAAGCTATCGACCGGCTTTCCCGCACATCCCGCCAGGCCCGCCATCCCCAGCACAATCAACACGCCAAACCATCTTTTACTCATCCCTTTTCCCCATCAACTTCCACTGCTCCAGCACCCGCTGAAAGTGATCCTGGGGTGCTTCTTCCTCTTTCGGTTGCCACCGTATAAAGCTGTTTCCCGTGGCCTCCTCCAACCTTCGCACCACCAAAAACTCCAGTTGCTCCGGCGCCCGCCATTGCCAGGCGCGCGCCTGCTCCAGCACCTGGGTCAGCCAGACCCTCGGGTCCTGGAATTCCACCAGTGCCACCAAGTCTTCGCCGTGCTCGGCCAACAGATAACGCAGAATGTTGGCGTGAAGGATGGCTTCGGCATTCGGGTTTGGCGCACTCAGCCAAGGGGCGGGGTCGGGCGCCGGATATTCACCGGGGGCCGGGTTTTCGTCGCACTGCCAACGGTCGTCGTGCCAGTAACAGACGCTGATCAATGGCCCGAGAAAGAGTGGGCAATGGTCCCGGTCGAGGTAGGCCAGCGCGCGCGCCAGGGTGCGGTTATCGTGAAAGCGGTACAGCGATTGCTCGCCTGGCGCCCCCACCAGCAGGCGGTCGCGCCAGTGCCGAGCCACGGCAGCCAGGTCCTCGCTGGGCAGGCTGCCCAGCCAGCCCCAGTTCGTCTCGGGTTGGTGCAGGAGGTTGAGCAGCGCGGGCTCGTTCATCCGTTCCAGCAGCAGGATAACGGGGCCTTGCGCCGCCAATTCCGCCAGGGCGGTCTCGGCGTAGAGGCTGCGATACCCTGACACATCGCGCGCCGCGAGCAGCGGCTGAAGAGCTTCATGCTGCCCCTCAAGGATCAAGCACAGTCGCCGCCCCGCCTGCTGCTGTTGATCCATCCATCGGCCTGGCATGTTCTGCATCAGGCGGCCCTCCCCGGCAGATCACACAGGCCTTCGCGGCAGCGTTCACACAACGGGCAGTAATCCGCCCCCAGTTGCCTGGACAAGGTCATGATGCGGCCCTGGACTTCAGACATTTTTGGCATTTCGGCCACCATCAACGCATTGGCCAACCCGGTCGCGGACGGAGCACCGCCAAGGGTAATGGGGCGACTGCTGAAGATGCCGCCCGCCTGGATGACCAGGTGCTCCCCTCCCGCCTTGAGGCTCAGTTGTGCGCCGGCTTCGATCACCAGGCTGGCGCCGGACTTGAGGTGAAGCTGCTGCCCGGCCTCGACGACCAGGGTCTGCGCCACGTGGGTCCGGCTATCGCCTCGTACATCGAGGTAATCGTTGGCCTCGAGCACGACGTTGCGATCGCCGGTGACGTGGCGATGCTCCTCGCTTTGCAGATGAACCGTGCTGATGCCATGGATGGTTTCCCGCCGCTCTCCCGCCACTTCCAACCGGCTGTCATGGCCGACCTGCTGCTCCAGGTCCCGTTGCGCCCGAAGGTAAATAAGCTCTTCGCCACGACGGTCTTCAAGGAACAGTTCGTTGGAGCCCTGCCCACCCAGGACGCTGCGGCTGCGCAAGACGCTGCGAGTCTTGTGCTGCGGCAAGGAATAGGCCGGCCGGTGCAGCGCGTTCGGCAGGCAACCGTTGATCAACGGCCGGTCCGGATCCCCTTCCAGGAACGTCACCAGAACCTCCATGCCCACCCGCGGGATCATCATCGCGCCGAACCCGTCACCGGCCCACCCGGAGGCAACCCGGACCCAACAACTGCTTTTGTCGTCGGACGTGTCCAGGCGATCCCAGTGAAAGCGCACTTTTACCCGGCCGTAGGCATCGCAATGCACCTCCTCGCCGGCTGGCCCGGTGACCGTTGCGGTCTGGCTGCCATTGATGGTCGGCTTGGGATGCTTGATGGGCGGGCGGTGCACGGCTTGCCACGGCGTCGCGGTAAAGCGATTGCGATACCCCTGGACGCCATCGGTCGCTGGAGTCGCTTCTTCCAGCACCTGCGGTTGATAACCCTCATGACGTACCGAAGTGATCAGCCAAAGGTCGTTGCAGGACGGATCGGGATGGTCGCGCATTTCAAGGAAATGCCCACTGCGCAACGCGGGTTGATCACTCTTGCCCAACGTCCGGTGCCGGTCGCGTTGGTGGCGCTCCAGCCCACGACGCGCCAATTGCTTGCCACGGGCGCGGCCGGTGAAGCCTGCGGGGTAACGATAGTCCTCAAGGCGGCCTGTCGACGCAGGACCCGCGCTGTCCTGCAACTGCAGCGAGGGATGCTGGAAGTCGTGATCGCGGCGCACTGTCTTTTGGCTACGAGTGGCCAGGCGCACCTCGAAACGCTGGATAACCGGCGCATCGGCTGGCAGCCCGCCGTCGGCACAATAGCGCTGCGCGGGCAAACGACGGAACACCGTCTGGTCGTCACCAAAGACCAACAGGTGCGCATCCGCGCTGTGACGAAAATGGTAATGAATGCCCTCCTCTTCGCACAGGCGCTGGATGAAGTGCAGGTCGCTCTCGGCATACTGCACACAAAATGCGCGCGGCGGATAAACCACGGGGCCAAGCTCGAAGCTATAGGCGTCCGCGAGGATGCCATGCTGCTCAAGGACCATGGCGATGATCTGTGGCACGCTGCGCTGCTGGAAAATCCGCTGGTCGCGCCGGTGCGCTAGATAGGCCAGGCGTGGCGCCAGGGTCAGGTGGTAACGCGTGACGCGCCGGCCTGGATCATTGCGGCCAACGGCGTAAACCTGCCCATGCAGGCCTTCGCACATTTCGCCGAAATCCAGGTAGGCAGGCTGGTGGAGCACGCTGTCCAGGTCCAGGGCAGGGTTTTCACTCACTACCTGCACGTGGATGAAAAACGGTTGATCAAGCACCTCGCTGCCTTTGAATGCCAGTACGGGCAAATCGATATTCATGCCTGGAAGGATCATATTGAAACGTGACGAAACAAACGCGTTAACCATCCGTTGTTACCCGCCGTTAATGAATGAACGTCCTGGCGTACTTCCTCGCGTTGAAACATCGGAAAAGTTGCCGCAAAAAGGTGCCTGGACGCCCTGAAGCTTAGCGATTCCAGGCAAAAATCGGCCGATTTAAAATAAAAAAGAAGTTTCGTACGCCTGAGTTGGAAGTGTCTGTTAAGAAATAAGCAAGCAAGTCAAAGAGCCACTTCTTAACAATAAGAAATGTCCTACTTAAACTTTCACGGAAATGACTAACGGATAGATAAACGGCTGACACCAGATCCCAGCGTCAGCCGTTAAGAAGCCTCAGGCCTGCGGTTGCGCAGCCCCAAACAGACTGACGCTCAGCAATGTTTTGCCTTGAGTGTGCAAGCGCACCGGCACAATGCCACCCGGCATCACCACGTCGACTTCGCCACTCTCGACCCAGCCTACACGCCAGGCTGCACACGCCACGGCGCTGGCGCTGGTCCCGGAAGAGGCAGTGGGCCCCTCGCCACGCTCGAACACCCGCGCGATGACTCGGTTGCCGGGCTGTCGCGCCGCCCATTGCAAGTTGACCCCAGCCACACAGGGCCGACCGCCGCCCGCCGGAGGGGCGAAGGCAATCGCCTTCAAGGGCTCGAACAGGCCAGGCTTGTGCATCTGTGCGTTATCCGGCAATGCGGATACCTGCTCGACCAGCGTCACGCAATGGGGATTGCCCACCCGCACAAACTGACTGGTGGCCCACCCTGGGTTAATCGCCGCCAGTTCGCTCACGTGGCTCAGTTGCGTTTCGCCCAGGCACACCTGGGCGACCGCCTCGGCCCCCACCCTCCCGGCCCCGAACGTGGGTAAACCCAGTTCAAGCCAGAACCCCGCAACCTGTTCGCGAACTGCCGGCTCGACCTGTGTCGACACCGGGGACAGCGCATCCGATTTGTCGTGATGCACCCGCAGCTCACAGGCGCCGGTCATCAGGGCCTGGTCGGTGAGTGCCTGGGCGAAAATCGTCAGGCCGTTGCCACTGCGCTCCGCCAGGGAGCCGTCGGTGTTGACGATCAGCAGGTCAAACGGCGGCTCGCACTGGAACGGCCCGACCAGCAGGCCGTCACAGCGATGCGCCTTGGCGCCGGGCGGGCGCGGTGTCGAGCCCCAACCGCATTGCGCGGCAATGGCCGATGCCGTCCAACGGTGGCGAGCCTGCGCGGCCAAGGAAGCGCTCTCGGGCACGTCGATACCCTTATCCCTTAATGAGACCGGGCTGACTACCGCATAGATATTGCCTCGAGCGTCGTAGAACCGGGTCATGGCGCCGGTCGCCGGAAACTTTTCATCGTAGGGTTCATCCGCTTGCCTGCCTATGCAGGCAACAGCGTATTACAGAACGTACCGTGAATGGGAGGCGGCCTGGAAGGTGCGTAATCCAACGCGAGAACCCAGGGGTTCAAAAGCTCCCGCGAGGGATTACGCACCTTCCAGATCGCCTCCGGCACCCTCGATACCGCTTGTGTGGTTGCCGGCCAAGCTGACGTTCCAGGTTTGTAAAAATAAAATTCACAACCACCCGGAATCCCGAGGGAACCCTGCTCGCGCGTCAAGGCCTGATGTGCAACGATGTCGCGCCGCACACCGTTCATCGAACGCAATACCAAGGATTTTTCATGACTGCCATCCCCATCCCAGCGTCCGTGGTTCCCGGGCGGCTGGAGCAAATGTCGACCCGTATCGCTTTCTTCATTGCCGGCTTCGGCATCGCGGCCTGGGCGCCGCTGGTACCCTACGCCAAGGCCCGCGCCGACCTGAGCGAAGGCACGCTGGGTCTGCTGTTGTTGTGCCTGGGGGTCGGCTCGATCATCGCCATGCCCGCGGCGGGCGCGCTGGCGTCGCGCTATGGCTGCCGGCGCGTGTTGAGTGCCGGGACGATCTTGATCTGCCTGGCGTTGCCGATGCTGGCTACGGTCAGTTCGGTTCCATGGTTGATGATCGGGTTGTTCCTGTTTGGTGCCGGCTTGGGCACGGTGGACTCCACCGTCAACCTGCAAGCGGTGATCGTCGAGCGGGCCAGCGGCAAGACCATGATGTCGGGCTTTCATGGGCTGTTCAGCCTGGGAGGGATTGTCGGTGCGGCCGGGGTCTCGGCATTGCTGGGGCTGGGCCTGTCACCTCTGCAGGCGACCCTGGTGGTGATCGTCATTACGCTGGCGGCGTTGCTCAAGGCCGCGCCGCACCTGCTGCCTTATGGCAGTGAGAGTTCCGGACCGGCCTTTGCCATTCCCCACGGCGTGGTGCTGTTCATCGGCTGCCTGTGTTTTATCGTGTTCCTGGCCGAAGGGGCGGTGCTTGACTGGAGCGCGGTGTTCCTCAGCGCCGAGCGAGGCCTGGGCGAAGCCTACGCGGGCCTGGGTTATGCAGCATTTGCCTTGACCATGACGGTCGGACGGTTGACCGGTGATGCCATCGTGCGCCGGCTGGGCGCCAGCCGAGTGATCGTAGCCGGAGGCGCGTTGGCGGCAGCCGGCACCTTCCTCGCCACATTGTCGCCGTCCTGGGAATTGGCCCTGCTGGGTTACGCACTCGTAGGCGCCGGCTGCTCCAATATTGTCCCGGTGCTCTATACCGCTGTCGGCAAACAGAACGTCATGCCGGAACACATTGCCGTGCCGGCCATTACCACCCTGGGCTATGCCGGCATATTGGCCGGGCCTGCCGTGATCGGGTTGATTGCACATGGCAGCAGCCTGGCAACCGCCTTCCTGCTGATAGGTGTGTTGCTGACGGCAGTGGCGGTCAGTGGGAAAATATTGCGCGTATGAACGCAAGGCACGCACGAGCAGCCTGGGCCTTTCGGGTTGCCCATGCGCGCCTGCGCGCTTGATAGCCACGGTTGCAGGGATAGGCGGTGTCTACGCTTATACGGCCCGCTCTTTCTTATCATTCTCCAGCCAGCGATCAATGCTGTAGTTCTTCAACCACCCATCGTCATTACGGCTGCCGAAGATGCTGTGACCATTGGCTTTATAACTGTCCAGAGAAGCCATCAACCCGGGTCTTTCCAGAAGATTCTTGGCCAGGTATACCTGTTGTTCGCTGTATTTTTTCAAAGGAAACCCGGTGCGCGCATCCCGCAGAGGCTCACCGTTGTTGCCCAGTTGATTAGGATCCTTGCTCATTTCGATAATCGTGTTTTTGTTCACGTACCGATGTTTTTGTGCCCCGAAAAGGAAATTGTAATCTTCCGACTTGTCCCGTAAATCATCGAACATCCCCCGAAATGCTTCGACAACCTGTGCGTCGGTTTTCGCATGGAACGGATCAGCGCTCTGCGTGTTGGGGTTGGTATTGCCGATCTGTGAGCCGGCAGCATCGGCAAGGCTTTCATGGGTAATTTCACCACCCTTTGCGATGATGGCCTCGTTCAGCCGAGGGCGGTTGAGTATCTCCCGCGCCAACATGATGGTGCGCTCCGAGACCTTGCTGCTACTGGGTTCCTCCTTGGCTATTTCCTGCAAAGACCCCTGGGTCAGGCGGCCATCTTTCTTGAAGGCGTCCAGCAAGGACAGATTGTTCTTCAGATCGGTCGCCAGCAAATGGTCGTCTGAGCTGACAAAGGGGTTCCCGACCTTGCTCATACCTCCGTACAGATTCTGGCCGTCAAAGTGCCGGTCGGCACCATTCGCAAAACGGCCATTGATTGGCTGCATCGCTGGCAGCGGCTTACCCAATGCGCGGGCATCCACTTCATAGCGAGACTGACCACTCCCCGTCGGCCCAGGTGTCATTGATGCCACCGTATGCATGAAACCTGGATTACTGACACTGCCACTCATGATTCACCTCCACCCTATCTGGATTCCAAGCCTGGGCCTTGATTGCCTGATCCTCGAAAACGCCTCGAGATCAACGTGGCACAAGCACCGATTGAGTGGTGCCCGCAAAACAATGGTTCCGAAGGCTGGCGTCCAGAGCGCCAGGCGCACCCCAGTGAATCTTGAGCGTTTGTAACCAGCTCAACGGGTCGCGTCTGCATCCAAGGACAGTCCGCTCGCGGGAATCACGGCACCTGGCGGCGGGATAATTTGTTAAACCATTTGGAAAACGCTGAACGCCCAGGGCTGGGTGGCGACTCCTCCATGAGCACTCGAGCCCCCTTGTCAAAATCCTCGGCAGTGGGTGCCTTGAAGCTGGACTTGGGCAAGGAGGTGAGATTGAGCGCCTGAGGCCGGGATGTCCTTGTGGCTTCTGTTTCCTGCCCAAGCCCGGCCAGGGTCGAGATGTACTGGGAGTCAAGGGATTCAAATGATGTGGAATTCATGGTCCAGACCTGATCCGCTAGATGAAGGCCCCCACCCGCCATCAATGACCGGTGGATATTTCTGGGTGGTGCTATTTCGCCAACGCTTCATGCAAGACTGGGCGTATTCCCGCCGCAAGCCCCCGCCAACCCCTGCCGCGTCGTGCGCGGCAGAGCGTAACCGGTGTCTACCTGAGCAGTGCGTATAGCTCCCGTCTTGAGATCCTTCCGTCGCGTTGCCAACCGATAATATTGTCCATCGCCGACATCAGGTCCGAACGGGCCAGGACTTCCTTCGACAACTGGGTGAGATGGTCCGTGTAAGGGTTGCCGGTCAACGGTTGCATTGCGCGCGCATTGAGATCCCTGAGCTTGATCGTGCTGCTGAAGTAGCCGCCCTTCAGCGCGTTGAAGTTACTCAGCATCTGCTGGACGAGTTGCTGGTCGTCACTGAGCTTCAATGGGTTGTCTGAACGCACAAAGCTGGCGATATCGTCCTTGGTCAAACGGCCATCCAGTGCCCCGGTGCTGCCATTGCGGTCGAGCGATTGCAGCAATCCGGGGCGCCGCAGCAGTTCCTTCGCCAACTTGATGTTCGAGTCCTGGTAGGGGTTGCCGGTCAATGGTCGGTCGGCCACATTCTGCAGGCTGCGGGTCGTAACGTTGGGCGAAAACCAGTTGCCCTTGAACGCGCCGTAATTGTTCAAAAGTCGCTGGGCGAGCTGCTCGTTGCTTTGCTTGGAGTAGTAAGGGTCCGGCAGCGTCGGGTTCGGGCGTGGTGGCGGGCCGGGGTTGGGCTGCAGGTTACCCGGAAGCGGACGCGGCGGTGGGCCTGCGAAGATCGGGCCGCAATGACCGGACTGCGAGCTGAAATTGACGCCTACCGTGACCTGGACAGTTGACGCGGCGGCGGACCGCTCGGTACGGGGCTTGGCGTCTCCAAGGGAGGCGTTATCGAGGGACGGCGCGACGCTCTGATTGTAGGCTGATACCGACATTCTAGTTCTCCGGTTCGGTGTGTTCAGGTGCCTGACCTCGAGCCGCCGGGAAAACCGGCGCAGGCAGACATATCCTGTGTGGCAGAACTGTGGGAGACGGTTCCTGCGTCGGCTGAAAACTTCCAGAATCCTGGTAGGAAGCCTCTGACATCAAGGCTCACTACCGGTTGATTAAACGCCCAAAAAATGTGTGTCAGGCACACACAGGGCATGCAGGCTCAGAACCCGACGCTGGCCTGCACGAAAAATGTACGCGGCTCGCCCAGGTAGAGCCCGGCATTGTTGTCGCTGGAACGAGTGTAGTGCTGTTGGTCGAAGACGTTTTTGACGCCCACCCCCAGTTTCAAGTTGGACAAGTGCTCGCCAAAATCGTAACCGCTGCGCACGTTGACCGAGACATAACCGGGAATATCGCCGAACTGGCCATCGGCGGTACCTTGGGTCATGTAGGTGCTGGTCGTACCGGGTGCGCGTTGGCCGGACTGGGCGTAGACATCCAGGTTATGGGTCCAGCGATCGACGTCGTAACGCAGGCCCAAGGTGGCCACTTCACGGGAATACAGCGGCAGGTCACGACCCTTGAACGGCACGTCGCCTTCCGAGGTGGCCTTGGTGTAAGTGAAGCCGGCATTGGCGGTCAGGCCATCCAGGCGCGGGTCCAGGTTTGACAAATCGTAGTGGGCCGAGGCCTCGATACCGGTGTGCTTGGTGGCGCCGAGGTTGGTCCAGCCGACGTCGTTGCTGACGTACTGCAGTTCATCCGAGAAGTCGATGTAGAAGAAGGTCAGCTCGCCGCCCCAGACGGTGTTGTTGTAACGCGTACCGATCTCGTAGGTCTTGGCCTTTTCCGGGTTCAGGCCGTTGGCGGTCTGGTCGCCGGTGCCGCCCTGGCCCAGCTGGAAATACTGCAGGCTGCCGAACGAGGTCTCGTAGTTGGCGAACAGTTTCCAGGCGTCGGAAACGTGGTACATCACGCTGAGGGCCGGCAGCGGTTCGTTGTTGTGGATTTCACGGCGTTTTTCCTGGGTACGGGTGCCGTTCAGGGCGACCACCGGGCGGTCGTGCCATTCGGTGCGGATGTCTTCGAAGCGGATGCCCGGGGTGAGGGTCCACTTGCCGATGTCGATCTTGTTATCGATGTAGAACGCGTTGGCCTCAGTGCCCCCGGTACGGTCCTGGTAGACGTGGCCGTCATTCTGGCCGCCCGGCGTCGGTACGTTGTTGACCAGGTTCAGGCTGGTGGCTTGCTCATGCATGCCCTCCTTGAGGTAGCGATAACCCAGGCTGACTTCCTGGGTGCTTGGGCCTACATCGAACACATGGGACACCCGTGGCTCGATGCCGAAGGTGTAATAGGTGCGCGGGTAGGAACCGAGGGTGCGCAGGTCGCGGTTGGCGATGTTGCTGCCGCGAAAGCTGTCGGAATAGTAGGTCAGCACTTCGGCCTGGGTGCGGTCGTCGATCTGGCGCACGTACTTGAAGGACAGGTCCTTGCGGCGCCCGCTGAAATTGTCCCAGTCCCGTACCGATTGGTAGGGGTTGGCGTCGAACTGCCGCTGAGTCAGGCCGCCGGGCATATCGGCGCTGGCGTCGTAGTAGTGCAAGTTCAGCGAGAAATCATCCTGATCGGTCGGCGCCCAATGGGTCTTGAGGATCACATCGTCGATGTCGTTGGAATTGTTGCTGTTGCGGTAACCATTGCCATTGACCCCCGAATAGAGCAACGCGACGCCGATGCCGTTGTCGGCGGTGCCGCCGATAAACGCGTTGTCGACATGCTTCCAGCCGCCATGGGCGGAGGTCTGCAAGGTAGTGCCGACTTCGCCGGAGAACGTCTCGGGGATGGCGCGCGTCACGAAATTGATCACACCACCAACGTTCTGCGGCCCGTAACGCACCGAACCCGCGCCGCGCACGACATCGATGCTCTCCAGGTTGCCGGCGGAAATCGGTGCCATCGACAGTTGTGGCTGGCCGTACGGCGCGAACGCAGCCGGTACGCCATCGATCAGCACGGTGGAGCGTGGCGACAGGCGCGACGTCAGGCCACGTACGCCGACGTTGAGGGAAATATCGCTGCCGCCCGTGCCGTTGGCTTCTTGCACCTGCACGCCTGGCACACGACGCAGCACGTCGCCGACGTTCATCGCGCCCTGCTCCACCATGGCTTCGCGACGAATGACGGTACGCGCGCCAGGATGGTTCTGCACCACTTCGGCGTTGGCGTCACCGAGCCAGTCGCCGACGACCTTGATGTCGGTGGCACCCAGCTCCAGCGGCGCGCCGGCTTCACCGGAGCCACTGTTCGACGGGCGCAGGGTTACGGAGCCGGCATCGATCTGGTAGTCCAGGCCGCTGCCTTGCAGCAACTGGCGCAGAGCTTGCTCAGGGGAAAGGTTGCCGTCGACCGCTGGCGCCTGTTTGCCCGCGACCAGGTCGGGGCTGAAAAATACCTGCAGGGACGTCTGCTGGCCCAGTTGGCTCAGCGCCCTCCCCAAGGGCTGAGCCTGGATGTGGATCGCCTCGGCGGCGTAGGCCGATGGGAGCGTGGCATTGACCGCAAGCGCCAGGGCCAACGGCGCCCAGCGGGAGATTTTATTGTTGTTGAGGGCGAGTTTTTTCACGTCGAACCTAGTCCTGTGATCGCAAGCGCATGCGCCGTTAATGCAAACCAGTTGCAGTTGCAGGAGAAGACGAAGAACTCGAAAAAAACCTGAACGTCAGCGTGAAAAAATTTCCTGGCTGCCGTCCGGCAAGGTGCGCACGGCCACCGGCAGGATGTGCGGCAGGGCCTTGAGCAGGGCATCGGTGTCGTTGGACTTGAACACGCTGCTCAAGCGCAGGTTGCCCACGGCCGGCGTGCTGACCCGCAGCGGTCGCTCGCGGTAACGCGAAACCTCCCGCGCCACTTCGCTCAACGAAGCGTTGTTGAACACCAGCTTACCCGTGCGCCAGGCGGTGAGCGCATCGGTATTCACAGCGTACGCGGCCGCGACCAGCCCCTGGTTGTCGACATGGGAGCCCAGCCCCGCCGTCAGCGTTACCACCGAATCCGGCGCGCGGCCTTGCACCTTCACGGTACCGGCTTCGACCACGACACGGGTCCGGTCTTCATCACGACGCACATCGAAGCGCGTGCCGGTGACGGTCACCTGCCCTGCCCCAGCGGCGACGACGAACGGGCGAGTGCTGTCATGCTCGACGCTGAACAGCGCTTCGCCCTGCTTGAGCTCCACGCCGCGCCGGCCTTGTTCGTAGTGCACCGCGACGATGCTGCGGCTGTTGAGATCCATCACTGAGCCGTCGGGCAATGCCACTTGGCGTCGCTCGCCCACGCGTGTACTGAACTCGGCACTGTAGGACCCGGGGTGATCCAAGCCGCTGAACAGGCCCAGCCCCAGCGCAACCACGGCCACACCGGCCGCAACCGCGTATCGCAAAACAGTGCGGCGCCTGGGCTTTTCCACCGGGCCCTCGCACAGCGCTTGCAGACGCGCCTGGGGTAGCAGGTCGGTGGCGCTCCACACGCCTTGCAGCACGTCGAATTCGTATTGATGATCCGGATGCTCTTTGCGCCAAACGTCGAAGCGCTGACGCTCGGCAGCGCTCAACTCGGCGTTTTGCAGGCGCACAAACCATTGCGCGGCTTCGTCTCGGGCACGATTATCCGTCATGGAAGATCCTGTTTCAGGGCGGGCAGTCATGGCGCCATCGCGTCCAGGCGCTCGCGCAGATGCCGCAGGGTGCGGATCATATACTTTTCCACCATGTTTTTTGACAGCCCCAGGCGTTCGGCGATTTCCTGCTGGGTCAGGCCTTCGATTTTCTGCCAGACGAAAACCCGGCGGCAGTTGAGCGGCAACTCGGCCAAGGCCCGCTCGATGGAGTCCGCCAATTCGATCGCGTGCATGACATGCTCCGGATCGTCACCGTGGGGCGAACGCTGATCAAGGGATTGGAGCGTGATGGCCTCGCGGCGGTCTTCGCGACGATAGGCGTCCACCGCGATATTGCGCGCAGTCTGATGCAGATAGGCGCGCGGCTGCGCAACCTCGCAAGACTCTGCCTCCAGCACCCGCACAAAGGTGTCATGCGCCAGGTCTTCGGCCTGATGGCGGTTTCGCAGGCGGCGCGTCCAGGTTCCGATCAACTCTTCGTAGTGTTCGAAAAAGCCTGTTCTGCGGGGCGGCTGCGGGATCATCGCGGGAACACTGGGGAGGCGGGGCGTGAATAGTAATGCTTCCTATTAAGTGGAGCAATTGCTACCCGCCCGATGCCGTTGAAACTACTGCGCGCCGCCCACCTGCTTGAGACGGCTGAGTTTCTCGCGGCTGCCGCACACGCTCATCTGGCACCACTTGCGCTGCTTGTTCTTCGAAATATCAAGGAACACCCAATCGCAGTCGGTAGCGCCGCAACTGCGCAACGCGTGCAGATCACCCGACACCAGCAGTTGTGTAGCCTCTATGGCCAGACGCCCCAGCACCATGGCCGTCAGTTCCTGGGCGGTGGTACAAGGCTTCCACCCCCAGGCGGGCTTACCCTCGACGGAACGCAGCACGCGCCGCTCGACACCTTGCACAAACACCTGGTTGATCTGCTGCAACGACTCATCGGGCGCGACGCCGCCTGACGACAACGGATAAAACACCCGGTAAAGGCATTCCCGGAACGCAATGATGCGGTCCAGGTCGGGTTGGTAGGCCATCGATGACTCGAACACCATCGGCTTGTAGTCATCAAATTCCTGGGCAGAGACCAAGGACGCATGACGCGCCCATTCAAAGAAGAACCGAAAGCTGGTGAGCCGTTCCTCCACGACCTTGAGCGCAGTGCCGGGGCGACGGCCGTTGGTGGTATTGATAAAGTCCAATACCCGGGCCCCGCCAATCAGACGGATCGATTTTGCGGTGCCCGTGAAATGTGTCATGCCTGCTCCCGGAAAAAACGCGGTCTCCCTGCGATGGCGCAGATTACCTTGTTTTTTCCCATGACAGACAGAGGGTGTCCCCGGCGCAAAGCCGGCGCAAAGACAGACGGCTAACTGTTAGCGTCGTTGTGCGTCAGCCAATCAAGAATGGTCTCGACCGACCGTTCCACTGAAAGCGCCTGGGTATTCAAGTGGACTTCCGGAAACACCGGCACGTCATAGCGGGCGTCAATACCGGTGAAGTGCTTGATCAACCCTGCGCGGGCTTTTTTATACAGGCCCTTGGGGTCCCGTTGTTCGGCGGTTTCCAACGGTGCGTCGACGTGCACTTCAACAAAGCACTCGTTGCCGATAATCGAACGCGCGCAGTGCCGGCTGGCGGACGAGGGTGAAATCAGCGCGACGATCACCACCAGTCCCGCGTCGAGCATCAACCGCGCGACTTCGGCCACGCGCCGGATATTCTCATCGCGGTCGCCGTCGGTAAAACCCAAGTCGCGGCATAACCCGCCACGTACCGAGTCGCCGTCGATAATCGCGGTCATTCGCCCCTGTTTGTGCAAGGCGACGTCCAGCGCATCGGCGATAGTCGACTTGCCGGACGCGGAAATGCCGGTCAACCAGATGACCACGGGCTTCTGTGACATCCGCGAGTGTTCGGCGCGCCCGTGACTGAAGGCGAACGCATGCAGGTTCTGGCCCGGGCTGTCGGGAAAATAGCTCATGGTTGCTCGCCCTCTTTTATCGAAACAGGCCGTTGGCCCAACAGGAATACCATCACGCATTGCACGAACAGCAACAGCGCAACCACCCAGTAGACGGTCGAGAACGAGCCGGTCAGGTCCTTGGAGAATCCGCCCAGGAAGTTGCCGCACACCCCGCCCAGGCCGATCAGCACATTGGCAATGCCGAAGGCCTGGGTCAGTCGGCTGACCGGCACGATTTGCCCGATGTAACTGGGGACCAGCCCGAAGATGGGGTAAAACGCCAACGCAAACAGAAACGCCGCCAGGTAGAACAAGGGCAGGCTGTTGAAACCAAACACCAGGATGGCGGCCAGCCCCGCACTGAGGAAACACATCGCCAGCGACGTCCGCACGCCCACTTTGTCGGCGATCCAGCCCACCAGAAAGCCCGACGCCATGCCCACGGCACCGATCGTGGTCCAGATAAACCCGGCGTCCCGCACCGACACGCCCAATTCATCGCGAAGGAACGGCGCCAGGTACGTCTGGAACGGTAGAAGTGCCATGCCGTTGAGAAAGGCGATGCCCCAAGTCAGGTACAACGAGCGGCTGAGCCAGGGTTGCTGATTGTCGGACGTCGTGGCGCGCGCGTCGGAAAAGCCGGTGTCCTGGCTTACCGCCAGGCTGCGCAACAAAAACCAGGCCACCACGCACAGGGCCACCGAGATCAGGCCGGCGGTGAGCCAGATCGAGCGCCAGCCGCCGTTCAAGGTCAGGAACGACACCAGCAAGCCGTTGATAAACACGCCATAGCTGGTGCCGCTGGAGATCAGCCCCATGACCCGGGAGCGATTGCCTGGGCTGAAGCCTTTGGTGACGATTTCCGCCAACGGGATGTACACCGAGGCGGAACAGCCACCCAACAGGATTAGCAACGCGCCCGACAACCAGATGCTGTGACTGACACTCAGGCCCAGCAGCGCCAGGGAGGTCAGCACCGTGGACACCAGGCTGATTTTCCAGCCCTCGCAATACCGGCTGATGTAGCTGGTCACCGAGGAAAACAGCAGGAAGCCGATCTGCGCACCGCCGGTGATCAGGCCCACCGTGGTGTAGTCGAACCCGATGTCGCGGCGCATGTCCACCACCAGGTTGGCGAACAGGTAAACGCCGAACCCGTAGGTGCTGGCCACGAAGCCCGTGAGGACCACCGCCAATACGACGCTGTCCAATGGGCGGGTGTTGCTGTGTACGAGTGTACTCATCATCGGCGTCTCATTCGGCAAGCGCGGTGTGAATGACAAAGTCGCAGTGCATCATGTCGTAGACGCTCTGGAAATCACCGTAGCTCTCATGGGCGCGAAACCCGCAAGCGAGCATTTCAGTGGCCAGCTCGCCCGGCAACAACGGGTAGACTTTCAGCGTGTACTGTTCCTCATTGTCAAAGCGATAAATGAACTCACACACCTGCTCATCGACCTGCCCCAAGCTGACGGATGCGTTCGTACCGCAGTAATAATAGTGACCGCTGGCCTTGAAGTTGCCCGCGCGAATCGCCAGGAAATTACGTTGATCCACCACCAGCAAGCCACCCGGCTTGAGCAATGCCTTGAACTTCGCCAGAACGTTTAACCGATCGTGGGCTTCGAACACATGGCACAGCGAACTGCCCAGGCACACCACAGCGTCGAATTGGCCAAGCTCCTGGGCGTCAAGTGATTGCCAGTCGCGGTAATGGGACTTGATGTCCAGGCCGGCTTTGCGAAAGTTCGCCCGAGCTTTGGTCAACATGGTGCTGCTGCCATCCGTGGCGACCACGTCAAAGCCCGCTTTCTTTAGCTGCACGGCATGAAAGCCACTGCCCGTGGATACATCGATGACCGAGCGCACGCCGTGCCTGCGCAACAGGTTTTCAAAAAAGCCGCCCTCCCCTGCCTTGCGTTTTTCCCAGTCGATCAGCTCATCCCAGCGCTCGACGAAATTCTTCGAGTATTGCGTGGCATAACTGGCGACTTCGTTGTGCTTGTGTCTGGACAGTTGATTCATCACACACCTACCAGGTTGAATTCTTGAAAGAGCGGTACTTGCTCGCCAGCTCGTGGGCAAACTCGGCGGCTTGCTCGACAGCCATGGTGTCTTTGGAATAGCCCAGCATCGACTGCATGACGGCCATGCACTGCGGGTTGTAGGTAACGGAGCCGTCACAGTGGATCGCGTCGATGCCGTCCTGGCTCTGGCAGACGGTGTTGATGCGCACCGCCTCGTCCTGCGGGCAGGCCTCGGAGAAGTGCACCTGGATGCGCCCGTCGTGCAGCCACACCGGATACCCTCCCGGAAGCCCGAGAGGGCCCGGCGCATGCACCAGCACCGGCGTCGGGGAAAACAGCCCTTCGATCACCGTGACGGCCGAGCACGCGGTAAGGAACTGCCCGTCCACCCCGCCCAGGCGACGGAACTCGGACCTGACCGTAGCGAAGATCGCTTCGGCCGGTAGTCGGGGCGCCTGCGGCAGGCCGCGCACCTCGTACAACAAGCGGTAACTGGCACGCGGCGGCAGGCCACCGCGTGGCACGTAGTGGCTGAAATAATGCTGGGCGTAGAGCTGCACTTGCACCTCGGCGGGCGCACATTCGAGCAACCGCGCTATGGAAAAACGCACCGCAGGAACCAGGTTGGCCACATTGCCCACGCCGATATCCGGCGCCAGGCCGATGCGCCCCAGGATTGGATTGACCGCATCGGGGAACGCCGCGTTGACGGTTTTGGTGGTGATGCCGGAGGCTTTCACCGCCTGCATCAGGCAATGCATCAGCGTCAGGTGCATCGGCAGCCAGGGGCCGAACTGCGCCTGGTCGAGCTTTTCGAACGACAGCTTGGGCAACCCGGTGATCACTCGCCATGACTGCAGCGACGCACAGTTCACCAGGATATCCGGCGCCTCTTCACGCAGCCGTTGCGCCACCTTATCGATATCCGTCAGGTCGGCAGTCAGCGGCTTGATGCTGATGAACTGACCCAGTTGCGCGCACGACAGCGCAACCAGGTTGCACAGCCGGATCGTGGCCTCTTCATCACGGCCCAGCACCACGAAGTCAAAGGCGTTTTTCGGCCCGAGAATCTTGAGGATCTGCAGGCACAGGTTGCCCGCCCCCACCAGCAGCAGTTTTTTCTTGCGGATCGACGGGCTCATCGCGGGTAGGCTCCGTTGTCGACCGGGATCACCCTGCCGGTAAGGTGACGCAACGCGTCGCCCACCAGCAGCAAAATGACCTCGGCCACGGCGCTGGGCAGGATGGGGTCCTTGAGGACTTCCTGGCGGGCATATTCGGCGCGCCGGTAGTCGGGGATGGTGTCGTAGATCGCGGTCTCATGGATCAGCGCCGGGGACACTGCGTTCACCCGCACGAACGGCGCGAAGTTCCAGGCGTTGGCCTTGGTCAGGCCGATCACCGCCGCCTTGGTCGCACCGTAGAGGGCATCGCAGCTGCCCACTTCACCGGCCACCGAGGCAATGTTGACGATGCTGCGCGGCGCTTCGTGCCGCATTTCGCGCTCGGCGAAGTCCTTGGACAGGTAAACCAAGGCCTTGAGGTTGACGTTGAGGATCTCGTCTATTTGCTCATCGCAATAGGCATAGACACTTTTGCCGTGGTAGATACCGGCATTATTAACCAAGCCGTAAAGAGTGGCATGACGCTCATACAGTGAGGGAATAAAACCCTTGATAGTGGTCATCTCTGAAAAGTCTGCGATATGTGCCTCGAATACATCAGCGCCATAGCGACTTTGCAACGTTTCAAGACCCTCGGCGTCCTTGTCGGCACCGATAACGAAGTAGCCTTGTTGAATCGCCCTTTCGACAGTCGCTCGACCAATGCCGTTGGCCGCCCCGGTGATAATCAGCTTTTTCATGCAACAGTCCTTATTGGCAGAATTCATTCATGCGCGCGTAAAAAGTTCGGTGGTACTCGTACATGGTTTTTAACTTTGGGTACTGCTCGAACAGCCTGGTATCGATGGACCGCTCAGGTGGCGCAACAATTCGTTCGCTGTTTTCTGCATCCACATGCCAACTACGCCACGTCTTCCATTGTTCCGGACATTCACGTTTCCAGGTCATGGCCTGTGGAAGAAACTCAATACTCAAGTAATCGCAGAGTTTACGTATTACCCGTTCCGGCTCTGCGGCCAGATCATCGGCATTAATCACATAAGGCACTTTGCCGGTGAGTTTGGTGACCACACAAAATATGTCATACAACGCTTTATGCCCGATCGCGTGTAATGGCATATCGGGGTGCACCCGATGATGGGAAATAATACTGCGGGCAGGCTCGCGGACAAGAAAGATATTGTCCTGCTGCGCAAGAAAGTGGGTATCAATTTTTAAATCATCCAGACAGTGGTAACACATGTCTTTGTGAAAGACGTTTGAACGTTCCCGCGCCGTCAGCAGATGTTCTTTGATGCCCTGATAAGTCGTGGGCAAACTGTGATCCCACTCATCCGAAGGAATCGCCGAATCCTTGGAAAATGCCATGTGCGCAAAGGGCTCGTGGAAGACCTCGAAATCCCCGCGCTCGATGAACACGCGCTCCAGCACGGTGGAACGCGAACGAGGGTGAGCCCACAACCCGATCATCCGGTTCATGCGATCACTCCGAACTCGGCGGCCAGCAATGCGTTGAGCGCGCGCTTGAAGGGTTTTGTCACCGGGCAGAGCCGCACGCAGTAATCCGCCAGGCGCCGGTGCGCGCTGTTGGCTTCATTGCAGGCGTTGATAAAGGCTTCATGGTTGCCGAAGTCGTACGGCTCGATGCCGTCGGCAACGTAGGCTTCGTAGAAATACGGGATGCGGATCAGCTTCGCGAAGGTCGCGACGGGCGGTTTCCGGGCCTGCAGCGCAGGCATCACCGGCTTGCCGTGGCTTTCGCGCTCGACCAGAAACTCCACCACGTCCGGCGTCAGGGTGTAGCAGGTCGCCGTGTGCCCGGTCTTTTCCAGATGCCAGCACTGCTTGTTGCCACGTTCGTCCACATCGACTTTTATGCTCGAGATCAGGGTATTGACCGGCACGCGCGACGCCGCCATCAATTCCTGAATCTGCTGGTAAATCATGAGTTCGGCCCAGCGCAGTTCCTCTGCGCTCAAGACCAGGCCACGCTCGGCCGCCTGCAGTGCGAACTCGGGCTGGCAGGCGAAACGCCCGATCATGAAGGTGATCACGTACTTGCAGCGCTGGGTGTCGATGCCCTTGCTGCGCGCGGCTGCCATGCCACGCTTTATGGCCTGGATACCAGCCTGGAATTGGGCGACGGTAAAGCAGAAGGTGATATTCACCGACGCGCCCTGAGCCACCAGCTGTTCGACGGTCGCCAACCCCTCCAGGCTGCCCGGTACCTTGACCATCACGTTCGGCGCCAGGCGCTGCAGTTCCAGGCCCCTGGCGGTCATGCGCTCGGTGCAGCGTACATCCAGCGGATCGACCTGGGCGCTGATCCAGCCTTCGACCTGGGCCGACTGAACCCACCGCGATTTAAGCATCGCGGCGCCTTCAAGGATGACTTCGTTGTACAGCTGCTTGCGCAACTCATGGGGCGACAGGCGGGCCAGGTTGAAACGCGATGACCAGTACTCGCGCTTTTCGAGGATGACGGCCGTCACCAACCGCGGATTGGTCGTCACGCTGCACAAGCCCTGCGGCGCGCAGAAATCGTCCGGCATCAACGTGTCTATATAAGCAGCCGCCGCCGGGTATTTTTCCAACAGGTGTTGTTTGTAAGGCAAGTACAGGGCTGGCGATGAATCCCACCACACTTGCGAACCCGGATCATTGCGCTTAAGTTGTTCTAAGTAACCAAGTGTATTCACGACGCCTCTTCCCTGAGTCATTGGGATAAATTAAAAATGGCCAGCATTTCACGTATATCGATAATCGGTCGTGCGCCGGCGGCGACCAACTGCGGATGCCGATGCGGCGGCCCCAAGCCCAGCACGCGGATATTGGCGGCGATAGCCGCCTGAATACCCGTAACACTGTCTTCAATTACCAGCGCTTCACTTATATCAACGTTGTAATGGTCGCAGGCCGTCAGAAACACCAAGGGATCAGGTTTCCAACTGCCCAGCTCATAACAGCTGAATATCCGCCCTTCGAAATAAGAAAGCAGCCCGACCTGGCGCAAGCAATGTTCTATCTTTTCGCGCGGCGCACTGGAGGCAACGCAATAGGGCACCGTCAGCGCTTGCAAAACTTCAACAATCCCATCGGTGGCTTTTAAATCGAGCGTCAATGCTGCTAATGCCCGCTTGCGAAAGTGCTGTTCAAAGTCATTGCCCAGACGAACATTTAAAAGTTGCTCAGCCTCGCGCAGGCAATCAGCAATCTTGCGTCCACGAAAGTGCTCGATAAACCGTGTCGCATCAAGAACGGTATTGCCCTGTGTATTAAGCATGGCGATCAACACCGACAGGGTGATTTCTTCACTTTGTACCAGTACGCCGTCGCAATCAAAGATGACTAACTTAGGCACACCCTTCAGGGCAGTTGCTTTTACCCGAACGGGCAGTTCCCTTGGATCGGCCGAGAGGCACATACATATCTCTGATAATGGCCCCGCGATGACTTCCGAACTACCAACGGAGCGGGTTGAGGTGTGCCTATAAGACACGCGGCGAAAAAGCCTGTCAAACGCTTTTGAACGGTTTTTTAGTATCTTATGGTTATTTTTTATAGTTCTGTTATTCCATTTTCCACCATGGTTGTAGTCGCTAATTTCACACGGCTGAACTTCCCTGGCGCGCCGTCAGTCAGCTACTTGAACTCACGGATTTAAGGCTGGGTGAGCAATGCGTATCTCGTTGGAGCAACAAGTGGCCCTGGTGACAGGCGCCAGTTCCGGAATCGGTGCCGGCGCGGCGAAGGCCCTGGCGCAGGCCGGCGCGGCGGTGGTGCTGAACTACAACGCCAAGGCGGCGCCCGCCGAGGCCCTCGCCGCGCAGATCAATGCCGGCGGCGGCCGGGCGATTGCCATCGGTGCCGACGTATCCCAGGAAGCTGATGTGCAGCGGATGTTTGCACAGGCCCTGGATGCGTTCGGCCACCTGGACATCCTGGTGGCCAACTCAGGCCTGCAAAAGGACGCCAACCTGGTCGACATGAGCCTGGACGACTGGAATACAGTGATCGGCGTCAACCTCACCGGCCAATTCCTGTGTGCCCGCGAAGCCGTGCGCATCTTCAATCGCCAAGGCGTGCGCGAAGGCGTGTCACGGGCCGCGGGCAAAATCATCCACATGAGTTCAGTGCACCAGTTGATCCCCTGGGCCGGGCATGCGAACTACGCGGCGTCCAAAGGCGGCGTGGAGATGCTGATGCGCACCCTCGCCCAGGAAGTCAGCGAGCAACGCATCCGCATCAACGGCATTGCGCCGGGGGCGATACGCACCGCGATCAATCGCGCGGCCACCGAAGGGGCGGCGGAGCAGGAACTGCTCAAGCTGATTCCCTACGGACGCGTGGGCGATGTGGAGGACGTGGCCAACGCCGTGGTATGGCTGGCCAGCGATGCCTCCGATTATGTGGTGGGCAGCACGCTGTTCATTGACGGCGGCATGAGCCTTTACCCGGAGTTTCGTGGCAATGGTTGATTTGAACAACGAACCACAGAGTGCCATCGATGCCCACGGCATTATCGGCGACATGCGCAGCGCCGCACTGGTGAATGATAAAGGCAGCATCGACTTCTTCTGCTGGCCTGAATTCGACAGCCCGTCGATCTTCTGTTCGTTGCTGGACACCCCCGAGGCCGGCATTTTCCAACTCACCCCGGACCTGCCCGACGCGCGCCGCGAGCAGATCTACCTGCCCGACACCAATGTGCTGCAAACCCGCTGGCTGAGCGACCAGGCCGTGGTGGAGATTACTGACCTGCTGGCCGTCAGTGAGGAAATCGATGACCTGCCCCTGTTGATCCGCAGGGTGCGGGTCGTCAGTGGCAAGGCCCAGTTTTATCTGCGCTGCGCGGTGCGCCACGATTACGCGCGCACGCCTACCCACACCAGCCTCGACAACGGCACGGTGTGCTTCAGTGCCGAAGGCCAACCGGGCCTGCGCCTCTCTGGCAGTCACCCGTTGCAGGTCAAAGACGGCGCTGCCGTGGCGAGCTTCGCCCTGGACGAGGAAGAAGGTGCCGAGTTCGTGCTGGGCGGCCAGGAGGATCAACGCGTAGACGGCGGCTGCACCGACCTGGCGCTGGCCCACACCGTGAAATTCTGGCGCGGCTGGATCGGCCAATCGAACTACCGTGGACGCTGGCGAGAAATGGTCAACCGTTCAGCCCTGGCGCTGAAACTGCTGACGTCGCGCAAACACGGCGCGATCATTGCCGCCGCCACCTTCGGCCTGCCCGAGGCGCCCGGCGGCGAACGCAACTGGGATTACCGTTACACATGGATCCGCGACGCCTCGTTCACCGTCTATGCCTTCATGCGCCTGGGTTTTGTCGAAGAAGCCAACAGCTACATGCGCTGGCTCAGGGGCCGTGTGAGTGACTGTTGCGACCAGCCGACGCGGATCAATATCCTGTACGGTATCGACGGTCGCCAGAAGCTGCCTGAAGCCGAGCTTGACCATTTCAAGGGCCACGGTGGGGCCCGGCCCGTGCGCATCGGCAACGAGGCATTCGATCAGATCCAACTGGACATCTACGGCGAGCTGATGGATGCGGTGTACCTGGTCAACAAGTACGGCGAAGCAATCTCACACGAGGGCTGGAAACACACCGTGGAAGTGGTCGATCAGGTCTGTGAAATCTGGAATACCCAAGACGTGGGCATCTGGGAAATGCGCGGCGAGCAGCATCATTTTCTGCATTCGCGCCTGATGTGCTGGGTCGCGCTGGACCGCGCCATCCGCTTGGCGTCCAAGCGCTCACTGCCGGCGCCGTTCGCGCGCTGGGACCAGGCCCGCCAGGCGATCTACGCCGACATCTGGAGCAACTTCTGGAACGAAGAACGCGGGCATTTCGTGCAGTACATCGGCAGCACGGCACTCGACGGCTCGATGCTGCTGATGCCGTTGGTGCGCTTCGTCGCGGCGACCGACCCACGCTGGCTGTCGACCTTGCAGGCCATCCAGAAAAACCTGGTGCGCGACGGCATGGTCTATCGCTACCGCAACGAGGGCCAGATCGATGGCCTGCAAGGCACCGAAGGCGCTTTTGCGGCCTGTTCGTTCTGGTACGTCGAATGCCTGGCCCGCGCCGGGCAAGTGGAGAAGGCTCACCTGGAGTTCGAACAACTGCTGCGCTATGCCAACCCACTGGGCTTGTATGCCGAAGAGTTCGACAGCCAGGCCCGCCACCTGGGCAACACGCCCCAGGCGTTGAGCCACTTGGCGTTGATCAGCGCGGCGACGTTCCTGGACCGCAAACTCAGCGGGCAGAAGACGACCTGGCAACCCTGATGCCGCCATCGCGGGCAAGTCGAATCGTCGCACCGCCGCTCCCACAAGGGATCTGATCGTTCCTACGCTCCGCGTGGGAATGCCGCCTGGGACGCTGCGCGTCCCGCTGACACCTCGATGTATACAGGTGACGCAGAGCGTCACGGAATGCATTACCACGCGGAGCGTTGGAACGATCGATAGCGATAATGGCCCCCATCCCGTCAGGGTTTGCGGTAGAGTTTCAACACCTCCGGCCAGCCGAAAGCGCCTACCATGACCCTGACCGCTCCGCTGCTTCACGTGCGCACCTCCATGCTCGATGTGGCTTATGAAGCCCACGGCCCAACCGGCGGTGAGCCTGTGATCCTGCTGCATGGCTTTCCCTACGACCCACGCGGCTATGACGCGATTGCGCCAGTACTGGCCGGGCTTGGTTACCGCGTGCTGGTGCCATACCTGCGCGGTTACGGCCCGACGCGGTTTATCAATGCCCAGGTAATGCGCTCCGGGCAGCAGGCGGCGTTGGCCAAGGATTTGCTGGAGTTCATGGATGCATTGGCGATCCCGCAAGCCACCTTCGCCGGGTACGACTGGGGTGGGCGCGCCGCCTGTATCGTCGCGGCGTTATGGCCTGGGCGGGTACGCGGGCTGGTGACCGGGGACGGCTACAACATCCAGGACATCGCCCAGTCGACCAAGCCACGGGCACCGGCGACGGAACATCGATTGTGGTATCAGTACTACTTTCATACCCAGCGCGGTGTCGATGGGTTGACCGCCAACCGCCGCGAACTCTGCGCCTTGCTGTGGTCGCTGTGGTCGCCGTCCTGGGCCGAAGGGCCTGGGCTGTATGGGCAGACGGCGCCGTCATTCGATAACCCGGATTTTGTCGAGGTGGTGATCCATTCCTATCGTCACCGTTTCATGTACGCCCCTGGCGACCCGGCGCTGGAAGCCATCGAGCAGGCCCTGGCATTGCAGCCGGTGATTTCGGTACCGAGCATTTCTTTGTGCGGTGCCGATGATGGCGTGGGCCCGCCGCCCGACGTGGATGATGATGTGGAACGGTTCAGCGGTTTTTACCGGCGGCAGGTCCTGCCCGGCGTGGGCCACAATATTCCTCAGGAGGCGCCGCAGGTGACCGTGGCGGCCATCCTTGAGTTACTCGCTGGCGCTTAAGGCGCTGCCGCGAGCCTGAAGCTGAACACGCTGCCCTGCCCCGCCACGCTCTCTGCCCAGAGCGTGCCGCCATGGGCCTGGATAATCCCATGGGAGATATACAACCCCAGGCCACTGCCGGTGGGGTTGCCTTCGCGGGACGTCCAGTAGCGTTCGAAAATGTATGGCAATTGCGCCGCACCGATGCCCGCGCCGTTATCGCACACGCGAAACAGCACGTGGTCGTCCGCCGCCTGGGCGATCACCTCGATCGCGCCGCCCAGGTCCGTAAACTTCAGCGCATTGCCGAGCAGGTTGGAAAACACCTGGAACAGCCGCTCCGGGTCGGCCTGGACGCGCAGCCCAGGCTGGGCCCGCCAGGTCAGGTTGATGCCCTTGGCCGCCGCCAGCGGGTGCCACATCAAGCCAAGCTGGTCGAGGGTCGCGTTTACTTCCAGCGATTGCAAGGCAACCTGATAGCGCCCGGCCTCGATACGCGAAATGTCGATCAAGTCTTCCAGCAAGGTGTTCATGCGCGATGTGGCGTTCTGCATGGTTTCGATGGCGGTGGCCATGCGCAGGTTGGCCTTGGTGTCGTCGACGGGCACCAGCTTGCGCATCATGCCGCATTGCATCAGCAGGATCGTCAACGGGCTGCGCAGGTCGTGGGAGACCACGGCCACCAGCTCGTCACGGGCACGCACGGCCGCATGCTCGCGCTGCACCTGGCGCCCCAGGTCAAGCTCCAGGGCGTGGCGGCGCAGACTCTCTACCGCCTGCAGCACGGAGGCAGACCATTGCAGCGCCTTGCCATCGACCTGCTGCTTCCACAGTTCAAACGACAGCCGCGGGCTTGAGGTGCCGGCCCCGGCATCCTGATGCTTGATGGGTTGGCCACTCCAGTTCACCGTGGATTTCAGCTCGGGGCGAAACCACATCACGGCATTGTTAACCGGTTTAGGCAGGCGAATGGCCAACAGTCCGCTGGCGATCGCCTGATAGGCCGCCGCCGCGGGGAAGTCCACAGCCAGTTGGTGACTGGACACTACGCCCTTGCCCTGTTGCTGCACCCAGGGATAAAGGGCGCGAATTTCAGCTTCGGCCGGGCAGGCCCCGAAGCAGTGCAGGCGCTCCTCCACCAGAATCGCCAGGCCATGGGCACCAGTCAGGTCCAACAGGGTTTGCGCATGAGGCAGCAAGCTTTCCATCACATCAAGCGTGTCCCCGGCCATGGCGCTGGCCAACGCGTCGATCATCACGGTTTTTTCCTGCTGCTGGCGACGGGCTTCCTGCTCCTGGAGCAAGGTGATCTGCATCGACAGCAACTGGCCGATGCTGCTGCAGGCCGTGCGCAACTCATGGGGCACACGCAACGGCTCGCGGTGACCGCAGGTGATCAGGCCCCAGAGCTGATCGTCCTTGAGCAGGGAAATACTCATGGATGAGCGCACGCCCATGTTTTTCAGATAAAGGCAGTGCACCGGCGAGACGCTGCGCAGCACCGCGAAGCTGAGGTCGAGCGGGCGACCGTTATCGGGGCGCAGCGCCGGCAAGATCGGCACCGGCTGGTAGGCGGCATCGGGAATCACACGGATCCAGTTGAGCCGGTAAAGCTCGCGGGCCTGGGGCGGGATGTCCGAGGCAGGAAAACATAGGCCCAGGTAAGGCTGCATGCCGTCACTCAGGGATTCGCCGATCACCTTGCCGTGCCCCTCCTGTTCGAAGCGGTACAGGGTGACGCGGTCGTAGCCGGTCAATGCGCGGATCTCGGTGACGCAGGTCTGGTACAGCCCATCGAGGCTCTTCGCCGACTGCAGGCGGCGCAGGGTTCGGGCAACGTGCAGGGCAGCGGCATGCCGGGGTGACACGGCGCGCTCCAACTCCAGAAACAGCAAGCCCTGGTGGCGATGCAGCAACGCGTCGAACAGGTCGCCGTTGAGCGTCACTTGATGCAACTCGTCTTCATCGGCATCCAGGTCCGCCAACGCCAGGCGCACCTGAGCCAGTGCGTGCGCGCCGATCAGACTGCCCAGCGCCTGGCCGGACAGCGGCGCGGCGCCCAGGCCCAGCTCGGTATTGACGTTGGTGCTGGCCTGCAGCACCACGAGCGCCGGTTCACTGAGCGTCAGCAGCAACCCATGGGGCTGGATCGAACCGGGAATGTGGATAGGCTCGCTGGCGCAATCGTCCCGCAGGGGATCGGCGCTGATCGCAGGCATTGGCTTCATGAGCAGGGTTACGCCGGGGGGGCGAAGGAAAAAGCGGTGCAGTCGGGGGCGATCACTGCGCAAGATAGTCGGCCAACATAGCACCTTGCTTCAGCGGTGTACGTTTTCGTTCAAGCCGGGTGGCAAAAGCGTTCGCGGTAGGCCTGGGGCGTAACGTCCAGGGCGCGAAGGAAGCTGCGGCGCAGGGTTTCCTCGCAACCGAACCCACACTGCACGGCGATACGCTTGATCGACGCGGTGCTGTCAGCGAGTTGCCGGCGCGCGGCTTCGACGCGCATCAATTCGACCGCTCGCGCCGGGGTCTGGCCGGTTTCGGCGCGGTAGTGGCGCACAAAGCTGCGCTCGCTCATGCCGGCCTGGGCGGCCAGGGTCGGGATGTTCAGATCCAGGCTCAGGTTTTCCGCAATCCAGGCATGGAGTTCTGCGAAGCGGCTGTCATCTTTTTGCAGGGACAGGGTCACACTGAATTGCGACTGGCCACCGGGGCGCTTTAGAAACACCACCAGGTGCCGCGCCACCTCCAGGGCCACGGCGCGGCCCAGGTCTTGCTCCACCAACGCCAGGCACAGGTCGATGCCTGCGGTGACACCGGCGGACGTCCAGACGGCGCCCTGCTGGATGAAGATCGGGTTGGACTCCACCGTCAGCGAAGGAAACTTGCGCGCCAGTTCGTCGCAACGCGTCCAGTGGGTGGCCACGCGGCAGCCGTCGAGCATGCCGCTGGCGGCCAGCAGGAACGCGCCGGTGCACACCGACGTCATGCGGCGGGTGTGCCTGGCTTTTTCACGCACCCACTCCACCAGCGCCGGGTCTTCAGCCGCGCCGTACACTCCCCAGCCGCCGGCGATCACCAGGGTGTCGCACGGCGCATCAACGGCAGGCAGCGGCTCGGCCACCAGGGCCAGGCCGGACGAGGTCATCACCGGCTGCGTTTGCGCGGCAACCACCGAAACGGCATAGGGCAAGGGTTCACCGCGTTGGCGCGCCAAGTCGTTAGTGGAGGCGAATACCTGCAACGGCCCAGTCACATCGAGCACCTGGGCGTTATCGAAAGCGAGTACATGGACGATTTTGGGCATGATTGGCGCGATTCGTGGGCTCAATGGCGTATTCGCCAAAGCCTAAGCCCCTAGAGTGGAGCCGTCCACCCCTTTGAAGGAGCGCTATTGATGACCTTGCAGATTGGCTTTGTGTTGTTCCCCGGCATCCAGCAACTGGACCTCACCGGCCCCTATGACGTCCTGGGCTCGCTGCCGGACGTGAAGTTGCACCTGGTGTGGAAAGACCTGGAACCGGTCACCTCCAGCACCGGCCTGGTGTTCACCCCGACCATGACCTATGCCGATTGCCCGCGTCTGGATGTGATCTGCGTGCCCGGTGGGTCCGGCGTCGGCGCGCTGATGGAAGACCCGCTCACCCTGGACTTTCTCAAGACCCAGGCACAGACCGCGCGTTACGTGACGTCGGTGTGCACCGGCTCGCTGGTACTGGGCGCCGCGGGCTTGCTGCGCGGGCGCAAGGCGACGACGCACTGGGCCTACCACGACCTGCTCGCCCCGCTCGGCGCGATCCCGGTGCAGGAGCGCGTGGTGCGTGACGGCAACCTGCTGACCGGCGGCGGCATTACCGCAGGCATCGATTTTGCCCTGAGCCTGGCGGCGGAGCTGTACAGCGAAGCGGCGGCGCAACTGGTGCAATTGCAGATTGAGTATGCCCCGGCGCCGCCGTTCAATTCGGGCCGCCCCGACACCGCGCCCCGGCATGTGCTGGAAGAAGCCAATAAGCGCAGCGCCGACTCGCGCCGAGTACGCGGTGAGATCGTTGCACGCGCGGCTGCACGGTTGGGTTGATATTGCAAAACACCACAGGCGAATGTGTACGTCAGGTGGGGCGCGACATCAGCGCGAGGCGCACAGCCAACACCGTCAGCACCGCCGCCAGGCCCCACTTCTGCAACCAGGCGCTGTTTGAGCGCCTGGCAAAGAAACGGCTGAGTGCGCCGCCAAACACGCCCAAAACCCCATGGAACACCGTTGCAATCAAGGTCAGCACGCCCCCCAGCAGCATCAACTGCACCGCGATGGAGCCCGCCTGGGGCCGCACGAACTGCGGCAAAAACACCACGAAAAACAGCAATGCCTTGGGGTTGAGCAGGCTGTTGAGCATGGCTTGAACGAACACGCGGCCCAACGGCACGCGGTTGACACCCGCCGCGTCCATTCCAGGTTTTTTCTGCAAGGTTTTGAACACCAGCCACAGCAGGTACACCACGCCCGCATAACGGATCAAGTCGAACGAAGGCGGCCAGCTGGCGACCAACGCCGTCACGCCGGTGGCCGTCAATGCCGTCAACAGCACGTCGGCCACGCTGATACCCAAGGCCGACGCCACGCCGCCGCGCCAGCCGTGGGTCACGCCATGGCTGATGACAAAGGCCATGTTCGGCCCTGGGGACAACAGCAACAGCAGCACCGCACCGGAAAAAACCGCCAGGGTCGCAAGGTCGATCATGCTCAAGCCATCCACCGGGAAAGCAGCAGATTAATCGGCCTGCGCGGTGCGGACAAAAAATTGTGCTGGATACATTGCCCCTGAGCAATTGCTCATTGCTACAGCCTGCGTCTAGAATGCGAAACATTATCAATTAAGACGGCTGCGCCAGGATGCCCATGTCGAGCGATCACCCTCTGGACCCTGCCGCCATCGGCCAGCTGTATCACGCCCATCACTCCTGGCTGCGCGGCTGGTTGAGCCGACGCACCGGTTGCCGTGAACACGCCGCCGATCTGGCCCAGGAAACCTTTGTGCGCCTGCTCAACGCGCGCAAACAGCAGACCTTGCAGCAGCCGCGCGCGTACCTGAGCAGCATCGCCCGCAGCCTGATGATCGACCAATACCGACGCCGCGAGCTGGAACGCGCCTACCTGGAGAGCCTCGCGCACTTCCCGCAAGTCGAAACGCCGTCGGAAGAAACCCGATTGCTGATCCTCGATAGCCTGGAACGCATCGACCGCCTGCTCGACCAACTCAAGCCACGGGTGCGCGAAGCTTTTTTGCTCGCGCAACTGGACGGCCTGACCTGCGCACAGATCGCCCTGCGCCTCGGCGTGTCCAAGGCCACGGTGGAGCGCGACCTGTCCAAGGCGCTGCACGCCTGCTATCGGTTGCGTTATGTCGACAGTTGACCCACGCCTGGTGAACCAGGCCATCCAGTGGATGATCACGCTGCGCTTCAACGTCGCCGACGACGCCAGCACCGCCGCGTTCGAGCGCTGGCTGCAGACCAGCGCCGAACACCAGCAGGTATGGCAGCGGGTGGCGACGATGAACGACGATTTCAGCCAGTTGCCGGCCCAGGTCGGTCGACATGCGTTGCGCGGGGCGCGTCAACGCATCAGCCGTCGCGAAGGCTTGAAACTGCTGGGCCTGTTTGCCGGGGCCGCCGGCTTGACCTGGCTCGGCCGCGACTACACCCCCCTGCCCGCCCTGATGGCCGACTACCGCACCGCGACCGGCGAGCGGCGCTGGGTGACGTTGGACGACGGCAGCCGGATCCTGCTCAACAGTGCCAGCGCCTTCGACATAGCCTTTACGCCAGAGCGGCGTCTGGTGCAGTTGCGCCAGGGTGAAATGCTGGTGAGCACCGGTGCCGACAATCGGCCGTTCTGGGTACAGACCCGCGACGGTTACCTGCGCGCGCTCGGCACGCGTTTGCTGGTGCGCGAAGAAGCCCAAGCCACCCTGCTCGCGGTGCAACAAGGCGAAGTGGCGGTATTTACCAACAGCCATGCCAGCAATGCGCGCCAAGTGCTCAAGCCCGGCGAACAGGTGCTGTTCAACCGCAGCGGCATTCGCCCGGCCATCGCCAACGGCCTAGATCCCTGGGCCTGGAGCGAAGGCGTGATCACTGCGCAAAACATGCGCCTGGACGATTTCCTCAGCGAACTGGGCCGCTATCGCAATGGCCTGCTGCGTTGCAGCCAGGCGATAGCCGGATTGCGGGTGTCGGGCACTTATCAATTGGACGACACCGATCAGGTGCTGGGCCTGGTTGCGCAGTCACTCAAGGTCGATGTCACTTACCGCAGCCGTTATTGGGTGACGGTTTCACCACGCGTGTGATTTTTCAAAAAATAAATGAGGTGAATTCTCATTGCCGCTCGACCTGTAAGGAAAGGCCGATCAACAGGCCGGTTCTGTCCACTTCCTTCAGGAGCATCCCGCGGTCATGCAAGCGTTCCCCTTCCCCCGTTTTCCCCTCTTGCGTGCGGTGCAGGCCGCCTTGCTCAGCGCCTGCCTGAGCTACGCAATCGCCCCCGTGGCCGCACCGGCCGAAACGCTGGCGAGTGACGCCCAAGCCCATGACTGGAGCATCGCTGCCGGTGCCCTGGCCAATGCCCTTGATCAATTCGCTCGCCAAGCCGGCATCAGCCTCTCGTACGACGCTACCAGCGTCGCCGGTAAAACCAGCCCAGGCTTAAGTGACCGCCTCGATGCCCGGCAGGCACTCGAGCAGCTGCTGCGCGGCCAGGGCCTGCAAGCCCAGCGCCAGGGCGACAGCGCTTGGTTGTTATTGCCGCAAGTGGCCGACGCCGGCGCGCTGAACCTGGGCGCAACCCTGATCAGCGGCGAACGTCTGGGCGCGACCACCGACGGCACCGGTTCCTACACCACCGGCGCGGTCACCATCGGCAAGGGCGAACATAGCCTGCGGGAAACCCCGCAATCGGTGAGTGTGATGACTCGCCAGTTCATGGACGACCAGAACGTCACCACCATCGATGACGTAATGGAACGCACGCCCGGCATTACCACCTACGAATCCCCCATGGGCGGCAAATATTTCTATTCCCGGGGCTTCAAGATGCTCGGTCAGTACCAGTACGACGGCGTGCCCCTGGACATGGGCAAGGACTACGTCCAGGCCGACAGCTTCATTGCAAACATGGCGATTTATGATCGGGTTGAAGTACTCAAAGGCGCCGCCGGCATGCTCAAGGGTGCCGGCACCGCCAGCGGCGCGGTGAATTTCGTGCGCAAGCGCCCACAGGCCAAGCCCACCACCAGCCTGTCATTGTCGGCCGGCACCTGGGACAACTATCGCACCGACTTCGACACTGGCGGCCCGCTGAATGACAGTGGCACACTGCGCGGCCGCGCAGCGGTCAGCCAGCAGGACCGAGGCTCCTACATGGACATTGCCAAGCGCCAGGACCGGGCATTCTACGGCGCGCTCGATGTCGACCTGACGCCGGACACCACCCTGGGCTTCGGCGCCAGCTATGAAGACGTCGACGCCACGCCTTGCTGGGGTGGCCTGCCGCGCTACGCCGACGGCAAAAGCGCCAAGCTCAGTCGCTCGACCTGCCTGGGCCAGTCCTGGAATGACTGGCAAAGCCGGCGCACCACCTTTTTCGCGGACATTACTCACCACTTCAACGATGACTGGAAGCTCAAGGTGGCGGCGGTACACAGCCGCAACCTGCAAGACACCAAATACGCCGCCAGCGAAGGCACCATCAACTACGGCGATCCGGCGCCAACGGCTAACTCCTACGCGGCGCTGATGGACTACGATCACAAAGACTTCGGCCTCGACGCCTACGTGGACGGCAAGTTCGAAGCCTTTGGCCTGGAACACGAACTGATCCTCGGCGCCAACGGCAGCCGTGGCACCCAGGACGATGTGTATGCGATCCAGAATCTGCCCAGGCGCCAGAGCATCTACCAACCCGACCACCACTTCCCGGAACCGGGCAACAATTCCTTCTGGCCGAACATGTACCGCGGTGGCACGGTCAAGGAAACCGCGACCCAGTATGGCACCTACGCCACGTTGCGCCTGCGCCTGGCCGAGCCCTTGATGTTCATCGCAGGCAGCCGTGTGAGCTGGTACGAGAACCGGCGCCAGTCCAACAACCTGGCTTGGGGCGAATGGGCACCACAAGACGCGCGGACCCGGGAAACCGGCGAAGTCACACCCTTCGCTGCGCTGATCTACGACCTCAACGAACACTGGTCGGTGTATGCCAGCTATGCGGATATCTTCCAGCCGCAAAGCGCCTACGCCACCGCCGACGGAGCAGCGCTCAAGCCGAAGATCGGTGACAACTACGAGCTGGGGATCAAGGGTGAATGGTTCGACGGGCGCCTCAACAGCTCCCTGGCATTGTTCCGCGCCATCGAAAAAAACGGCGCCGAAACCGATTTCCTGAGTTTCTGCCCGACCTCCGCCGATGGCTATTGCTACACCGACAAAGGCAAGGTGCGCGCCCAAGGCATGGAGGCCGAAATCAGTGGTGAAGTGCTCGATAACCTGCAATTGTTCGGCGGCTACACCTACACCCAGACCCGTTCCCTGAACAACCAGGACAGCACCAAGGAAGGCGGCGTTTCCAACACTTACGTGCCTCGCCACATGCTGCGCTTGTGGGGTGACTACCAGCTCGACGGTGCGCTGTCGAAATGGAGCGTCGGCACCGGGGTCAACGCGCAAAGTAGCAACTATCGCGTGCAGACCATCAAGCTGGAACAGGCCGGCTACGCGACGTGGAGTGCACGCGTGGCATACCGCATCGATGACATCTGGACAGTGGCGCTCAACGGCAACAATTTGTTCGATAAAAACTATTACAACACGGTCGGCACCGCTTCTTGGGGCAACTTCTATGGCGAACCGCGTAATTTTACAGTGAGTTTGAAAGGCAACTTCTGATCAAGCGAAACCCCCGGCGGCAGGGCACTTAGTGCGACACTGCCGTCCCTTCCCACGCCGTTTCCAGCGCGCTTTTAAAAAAGGTTTCTTCTTTAAGCAGGAAAAATTTCACATTTGTTCCTACACTCAAAAAAACACCCCCACCCCCGAGTGCCAGGACAAGGAATGTCAATAAAATGCCGCAAAAAAGACCACAAAACCTATCTACCATGCCGCTTGCGCACCATCGTCAATTTGTTGACTGAGCGCAGGCAGCTAACACTCCTTTAGTCACGCCCTCCGCAAAATCCCTTCAAATGGATAGCTGTAGCTGGATTGTGCATTGGGATTGGAAAGTTGCGTATTACCCAGAAGTAGTCGTTCGACCCAGGTTCTAAAGCAGCCCGCTGTTTTATGAACAAACACTCGAACAGAGAAGTCTGGAGTGCAATGAGGGATGTTTTATGCGAGAGAAGTCGCCCGTCGACAGCTTGTTTCTAACACGCGCCGGTTTTGTTGAGTTCTTTGTTGTTTTCGTCAAGTTGATCCATGGCCTCTCGGCCATTTTACCCCCGCTGGTCCTGGTGCTTTTCCTGGACCCGATAGCCCCTGAGCTGCGCACCCATTTCTTGGGTCTGCTGGTGTTTTTTGCGGCGCTGACCATCATTCTGTTCCAGGCGCTGGGCATCTATTCCGAAGAATTGTTCAGCAACCGGCTGCGCCTGAAAACCAAGATCAAAGCCTGGTCGGCGGCGTTTTGCATCCTGCTGTTTATGTACCAGATCCTGCAGATGTTCCCGCAGTTGACGCCGCGCAACCTGGTGACGTGGTACGTCGCCAGCCTGGCGCTGTTCTGCCTGGAACGGCTGTTGATGCTGCGCCTGTACCGCAAGCTGATGCGTGAAGGCAAATACCTGCAACGCACGGTGATCCTGGGTTTTACCGACACCGCCGTGCACGTGGCCGATCACCTGCTGCGCAACGGTGATATCCGTTCCGGCCTGGTCGGTTTTATCGACGACCGCACCGAGCGCATTCCCAAGGAACTGAGCAACCTGCCCCTGTTGGGCAACACCCGCGACCTGGAAAAACTGATCCGTGCCCAGCAGGTGAACCAGGTGATGATCTGCCTGCCTTGGGCTGCCGAGCAGCGCATCCACGGGCTGGTCAACCGCCTGCGGCAGTTGTCGGTGAACGTCATGCTGGTGCCGGACATGGCCGCGCTGCGCTACGGCCACAGCAAAATCACCGATGTGGGCGGCATTTTGATGTTCAACACCTCCCAGTTGCCGCTGCGCGGCTGGTCGCCGGTGATCAAACGCTGCGAGGATCTGCTGCTGGCGAGCCTGGCGCTGGTGGCGCTGTCACCGGTCATGCTGGCGACGGCGATCGCGATCAAGCTCGACTCCAAGGGCCCGGTGCTGTTCCGGCAGAACCGCTACGGCTACAACGACAACGAAATCCGCGTGTTCAAGTTTCGCTCGATGTACACCGACCAGAGCGACTTCAGCGCCGAGCGCCAGACCACCCGCGAGGACCCGCGCATTACCCGGGTCGGTCGCATCATCCGCAAGACCAGCATCGATGAGCTGCCGCAGCTGTTCAATGTGCTGCTGGGCAACATGTCCATGGTCGGCCCGCGCCCGCACGCCACCGCGACCAAGGCGGCAGGCGTCCCCTTTGAAGTGGCGGTGAGCGAATACAGTTCGCGACACCGGGTCAAGCCGGGCATCACCGGCTGGGCGCAGATCAACGGTTACCGGGGCGAGACCGACACCCTGTTCAAAATCCAGAAACGTGTCGAGTACGACCTGGAATACATCTCCAAGTGGTCGGTGTGGTTTGACTTGTACATCGTCTTCATGACAGTTCCGGCCGTCCTTTCCACCAAGGAAGTCTATTGATGAATACACTCAACGGATTGATTCCCTGCATCATTTCCGGTGGTTCGGGCACGCGGTTGTGGCCGGTGTCCCGGCAGAACATGCCCAAGCCGTTCATGCGCATGCGCGATGGCGTGAGCCTGCTGCAAAAAACCTTCCAGCGCGCCGCCAAGCTGCCTGGGGTGGAGAGTGTGTTGACGGTGACCAACCGCGACCTGCTGTTTCGCACCCTGGATGACTATCGCCTGGTCAACAAGGCCCACCTGCCCCTGGACCTGCTGCTGGAGCCGTTCGGCCGCAACACCGCAGCGGCGATTGCAGTGGCGGCGCTGCATGTGCAGGAACATTTCGGCGGCGATGCGCAGCTGCTGGTAATGCCCGCCGACCATTTGATCCTCAATGAAGTGGCGTTTGCCGAGGCCGTCGCCCAGGCCCGCGACCTGGCCGAAGCCGGCTACCTGGTGACCTTCGGCATCCAGCCGGACCACCCGGAAACCGGCTTTGGCTACATTGAGCAAGGCGACAAGCTGGGCACGGGCAACCGGGTCAAACGCTTCGTCGAAAAACCTGACCTGGCCACCGCCCAAGACTACCTTGATGGCGGCAAGCACCTGTGGAATGCCGGCATGTTCTGCTTCAAGGCCAGCACCCTGGTAGACGAGTTGGCCACCCATGCGCCCGATGTACTGGACGCCGCCCGTGCCGCGCTGGACCACAGCCAGAGCCTGCAGAACAAAACCTCGCGCCAGCGCGAACTGGATTCGGACGCCTTCGGCAGCGCGCCGGATATTTCCATCGACGTAGCCTTGATGGAAAAGTCCGGGCAGGTCGCCGTGGTGCCCTGCGACATTGGCTGGAGCGACATCGGCTCATGGGAAGCCCTGCGCCAGCTCACCCCCAGCGACGCCCATGGCAACCAGGTCAATGGCGAAGCGATCTTGCATGACGTGCACAACTGCTACATCGACTCGCCCAAGCGCGTCCTGGGCGCCGTGGGCGTGCGTGACCTGATCATCGTCGACACCCCCGACGCGCTGCTCATCGCCGACGCCCATCGCAGCCAGGATGTGCGCTACATCGTTGCCGAGCTCAAGCGCCAGAACCATCCGGCATACAGCCTGCACCGCACCGTCACCCGGCCATGGGGCACTTATACCGTGCTGGAGGAAAGCAGCCGCTTCAAGATCAAGCGCATCGTGGTCAAGCCCCAGGCGTCGCTGTCGCTGCAGATGCACCATCACCGCAGCGAACACTGGGTGGTGGTCAGCGGCGCGGCGCAGATCACCAACGGCGAGCGCGAATTTTTGATCAACGCCAACGAGTCCACCTACATCCCCGCCGGGCACAAACATCGCCTGACCAACCCCGGCATCATCGACTTGGTGATGATCGAGGTGCAGAGCGGCGAATATCTGGGCGAGGACGACATCGTGCGCTTCGACGACATTTATGGCCGCGCGCCGGCTGAAGTGAAGAAATAATATGCGCACGTCCCTGATCATCCCCACCCGTAACGCATCCAGCCACCTGGCGCGCCTGCTGCCGGCACTGGAGATGCAAACCCTGCAACCTGACGAGATGCTGGTGGTGGACAGCGCCTCCAGCGATGACACCGTGGCACGCTTTCGTGAGTTCGGCGCACGGGTCGAGGTGATCGACGCGCGCGATTTCAACCATGGCGGCACCCGGCGCTGGGCCAGCGAACAAGTGGGCGGCGACGCGCTGATCGTGATGACCCAGGACGCGATTCCCGCCACCCCGGAAACCTTCGCCAACCTGCTCGCCGAGTTGCAGCAGGACCCGCTCAACGGCGTGGCCTACGGTCGCCAACTGCCGCACCCCGATGCCGGTGTGCTGGGCGCGCAATCACGGCACTTCAACTACCCGGAGCACAGCCGCAGCAAGCGCCTGGCCGACGCAGCGGAACTGGGGATCAAGACTTGCTTCAGTTCCGACTCGTTCTCGGTGTACCGGCGCAGTGCGCTGCAGGCAGTAGGCGGTTTCCCGGCGGATGTGATCGGCAGCGAAGACGCCTTTGTCGCGGCGCGCATGCTGCTTGCAGGCTACAACGTGCGCTACGCCGCCACGGCGTTGGTGCATCACTCCCACGATTACAAGCTCATGGATGAGTTTCACCGCTATTTCGACATTGGCGTGTTCTACGGCCGCGAGCCGTGGATCAAGCAGGCCTTTGGCGACGCGGGTGGCGAAGGCAAGCGCTACGTGCTGGCTGAACTCGCCGCCCTGCGCAAGGCCGGCGCCTTGCACCGCGTCCCCGAAGTGCTGGTGCGCAGTGCATTCAAATGGCTCGGCTATCGGCTGGGCCATCTGGAGCGCCGCCTGCCGTTGGGCCTGAAGCGGCGTATCAGCATGTTTCCCGGTTATTGGAAGTGAGCATCATGACCCACAGGAAGCCCCCCTTGATGAAACGAACCCTGCTCGTCGTGGCCATGATGGCCCTGGCCGCCTGCAATACGCCGGCGCGCATCGTCCCGCCGGACGGCAAGACCGTCGAGGAAGGCAAACGCGCCCTCGACCAGCTGGCCCAGCTGCCGCCGGCGGTGGAGCGCATCCGCGTGGGCGACCAGCTGCGCATCGTGCGCGATGCCGGTGAAATGCCGACGCTGTCGGCGTTCAACGTCAGCACCATCTACGAGCTGACGCTGTACACGGTGCAGACCGACGGGATGATCAACTACCCGTTCCTGGGACCGATCCAGGTGGCCGGTCGCCAACCTTCGGAACTGGCGACGGAGCTGAGCAACAAGCTTGCGCCGGTGTACCGCGAGCCGCGCGTGACGGTGAACATCAACCAGGCACCGGCCAACTCGGTGATCGTCGGCGGCGCGGTGAACAACCCGACGGCGGTGCAGATCGCCACGGCCAACACCCTGGAGCAGGCGATTATCGGCGCCGGCGGGGTCAGCCCGGCCGGTAATGCAAGCATGGTCGCGCTGTTGCGCGAAGACGCCCAGGGCGCCTATCGCGCTTATTTCCTGGACTTCAGCCAGTTGCTCAAGACCGGTGCCAACGGGCGCAAACCCGTGCGCCTGCAGCGCGGTGACGTGGTGTTCGTGCCCAAATCCAATGTGGGCGAACGTATCCAGGGCGTGGATACCTACCTGAACCAACTGATCCCCTTCACCAAGTCCATCGGGGTTGGCTACAACTACACCCGCACCAGCGGCGGCACTAATTAAAGGAGCGACATCCCATGATCGAGATCCGTTCTTTTCGTGATCTGCTGCGTCTGTTCTTCATCTTCCGCCAGGAGTTCAAGCTGGCGGCGATAGCCGCGCTGGTGATCATCCTGCTGGGGGCGTTCCTGCTGCCGGCCAAGTACGAGTCCACTGCACGCCTGCTGGTCAAGCCGGGCCGCGATTCGACCTTGCCGATCGAAATCAGCAACCGCCAGGCGCTGGTGATGCCCAGCACCCAGCGCGACCCGATTGTCGACGAAGAGCGCCTGCTCACCGGTCGCCCGATCGTGCGCGCAGTGGCTGAGCATTACCTGGAAGTGATCGATAACGCGCCGCCGCCGGAAGGCTTCTGGAAGCGCACCAAATATTACGTGAAGAGCGGCGTGGGAGCGGTGTTCGATGGTATTCGCGTGGTACTGGAAACCGTCGGCGTGGTTGAAAAAACCACCCCGGTGGAGCGCCTGGCCGCCGCCCTGGAAAAGAACTTTGAAGTGAGCCACGCCGCCGGTTCCACGGTGATGGACATCAGCTTCACGTGGGGCGACCCGCAAATGGCCCAGGCCGTGGTCAAGGATTGGGTCGAGACCTACATCAACGAACGCACCCAGGCCCTGGGGCGCAAGAGCCTGTACGCTTTCTACGAGGGCCAGGCGGCCAACAGCGCCACCGAGATCCAGAGCTACAAACAGCAGATCCTCACGCACCTGAACGAGATCGGCGCGGCGAGCATCACCGATCGCCTGGAAGACTTGTCCGAGCGCATCAACGTGCTGCGCGGCGAGACCTTCAACACCACGCGCCTGATCGCCTCGTCCGACAGCGCCATCCAGAGTACACGCAGCCAACTCAAGGGCCAGCCTAAGGAAGTCACCACGGTACGCCAGATTGCACTGAACCCGCAGCAGCAGGATTTGCGCCGGCTGCTGAACCAGAAGCTGCTGGAAAAGGCCGACATGATGCGCACCTACACCGACAATGCGCCGCCGGTCAAAGCCCTGGATGCGTCGATTCGTGCGATGCAGGTCCAGGTCGCCAATGAGAGCAACACGGTGCAGGCCTCGGAGAACCGCGCGCCGAACACCCTGGAAATCCACTTGCAGCGTGTGCTGCTGGATGAAACCAGTAACAACCTGGCGCTGCGCACCCAGTTGGTCCAACAGCAAAAACAATTGGTGAACCTGGAAGCGCAGCGCAAGCAAGCCCTGGAAATCGAGCCGGAGCTGACGCGCCTTTCTCGTGAGCTGAGCACCACCGAGCGCAACTATGCGCTGTACGTCGACAACCTGGAAAAGTCGCGCATCGACCGTGAACTGGACAACAGCCAGATCAGCAACATCGCCGTGATCGAAGAAGCCACCTTGAACCCGGGCCGCATCTTCCCCAAAACCCTGGTGATGCTGATATTGGCGGTGCCGTTTGCCATGGTCGTCGGCCTGCTGGTGATCTACCTGTGCTACCTGCTCGACCAGCGTATCCATGACGGTGGCCTGGTGGAGCGCAAGTTCGGCCTGCCACTGTGGACCACCCTGCCGGAGCTGGACACCAGCACCGCGCAAAGCGCCAACGTGTTCAATGCGAGTATCTACCGGCTGTACAGCCTGCTGCAGCCCGCCCGCATCGCCGAGCAGGGCCTGACGCTGGGCCTGACCTCGGCGCGCCACGGTGAAGGCGTGACCTTTGTGGTGGAACAGTTGCGTCAGTTGCTGCATGAGAACGGTGTAAACGTGCGGGTCGGCGGGCTGGAAGCCGCTGCGCCCGGCGAAGTGGTGCTGCTGGATGCCTCGGCCCTGCTGGCCAACCGCGACGCGTTTGTTGCGCTGCGCCGCGCCGACCTGATCGGGCTGGTGGTGGAAGCGCGCAAAAGTACCGTGCCGGTGGTGGAGCATGCGCTGTCGATCCTCAACACCGCGTTCGGCAAGGTGGACGGCATTATCATCAACCGTCGCAAGTTCGAAGTGCCAGGCAAGGTACTGCAGACCATCGGCAAATACCGGGGGGCGTTCTGATGCGCATCGCCCTGCTCGCCCCCCTGCCGCCGGAAAAAAACGGGATCGCCGACTACGCGAATCACTTCCGCTCGGCGCTGGAACAAGTGGGTGTGAAGGTGCTGACACCGTTGGCCGGCGTGGCGGGCAATAGCGAGGCGGTCAAACAGGCTGTCAGTGGGTTTGACTGGCAAGCCGTGGACCTGGTGCACGCCGAGTTGGGCGGCGGGCGGCTGGGGGAATTCCTGGCCTTGCGTGAGCTGCGCAAGGCTTACCCGCGACTGCCGTTGACCGCCACCGTGCATGACCCGGAGCGCATCGTGTGGCGGCGCGAACATCTGCCGTTTCCGCTGAACCTGCTCGAACGCCTGCCTGGCCCGCTGCCCCAGGCGGCCGTGGTGCTGGCCGACCCGCTGACTTTGCGCGAAGAACGCCAGGTCGCCAAGGGGCTGAACCGGCTGGTGACCCTCACCCGCCTCGGCGCTGACTGCCTGCGCCAACGCATGCATTTGCCCGTCGGCAAAGTGGCGGTTATCCACCATGCGAACCTGGACATTGCATCGGCACCGCTGCCGTCGCTCGACACACTGCACCTGCTGTACTTTGGTTTCATCTACCGCGGCAAAGGCATCGAAGACCTGGTGCAGGCGCTGGCCAACGTGTTCGAGCAAGCCCCTGAATTGCGCGACCGCGTACGCCTGACCCTGGCTGGCGGCACCGCCGCGGAAATGGCGTTTGGCGCGGGCGGTAACTACCTGGAGCAGTTGAACGCGCAGATCGCCTCCCTGGGCCTGACCGGTTGCATCGACTGGCGGCTGAACCTGCCGGCCGATGAAATCGCCAGTACCATCCAGGCCCATCATGTAATGGTGCTGCCGTATCGCGAATCGAAAAAACTCGGCCTGCTGGGGCGTCAGCGCGGCACCAGCGGGGCGTTGTCCTGGGCCGCCGCTTGTGGGCGCGGCGCGATCACCTCGGATGCGCGCGCGTTTGCCGAGGAAGTCGCCAGCGGTAACGGCGCCATCTATCCCGAAGGCGATGTGGCGGCGCTCAGCGCGCAGCTGTTGCGCCTGGCCCACACCCCGTTGCTGGCGCGCGATTGGGCCGAGCGCGCCGGCGAGATCGGTCGCGAACGCCTATGGCCGCTGACCGCGCAGCAGTTCAAACAACTCTTTAAGCAAGCCATCGCGGGGGCGCCTTATGGCACGTAAACGAACCTACCTCGCCAGCGTTGCAGTGGTCGCCGCTCTGGGCCTGAGCGCATTTTTCTGGGGCCGCCCGGCCGACGCCGAAAACCATGTGCTCAAGGGCAGCAAGGTGGTGGTGTGGAAGGATTTTCTGGGGGTGAATGCGCAGTTCCTGTGGTTCAGCCCCGCGCGTTATCAGATGCAGATCGACCGCCTCAAGGCCCTGGGCCTGGAGTGGGTACGCCTGGATCTGCATTGGGATCAGCTGGAGCCGGCCGAGCACCAGTATCAGGTCGCGACCCTTGACCAGTTGGTCGGCAAGTTGCAGGACAACCAGCTCAAGTCGGTGTTCTACCTGGTGGGCTCGGCGCCCTTCGCCACCACAGCGCCGCCGGGTGCGCCTTATCAGGACCAATACCCGCCCAAGGATCCGGCGGTGTTCGCCAACCGTATGGCACTGCTGTCCCAGCGCTACCCCAGCGTTGACGCGTGGCAGGTGTGGAACGAGCCGAACCTGCTGGGCTTCTGGCGCCCGGCCGCAGACCCGGCCGGCTTCGCCGCGCTGCTCAGCGCCACGGCCAGCGCACTGCGCGCGGTGAACCCGGATAAACCCGTGGTCGCTGCCGGCATGGCTTTCTTCAGCGAAATGCCCAACGGCCAGACCCTGTTCGATGCCCTGGGCGCACTCGGCGTGGCCCGCCTGAACACGGTGATTTCCTACCACCCCTACACCCAATTGCCCGAAGGCAACGACCCGGCCAACCTGGACTTCATCGCCAAGACCACCCAACTCAACCAGGCCCTGCGCAACGGCGGCGTGCGAACCCTGTGGAGCACCGAGTGGGGCTGGTCGACCTACACCGGGCCCAAGGACGCCCAGGACATCATCACCCTGCAAGGCCAGGCCGATTACATCGTGCGGCGCCTGGCGCTGATGAGCGCGATGGATTACGACAAGATTTTCCTGTTCACCCTGAGCGACCTCGACCAGCGCGCCAGCGTGCGCGACCAGTCATACGGCTTGCTCGACATCGACGCCAACCCCAAGCCCGCCTACACCGCGCTGAAAAATTTCCTCGAGGTCAGCGGGCCGCAGCTCACGCCCGGCGATCCGCCCGTGGCCGACCAGTTGCCCGACGGCCTGTTCAGCATCGGCTGGACCCGCAACGACGGCCGCAAACTGTGGTTCTTCTGGTCGGCCGAAGGCGGCAGCGCGCACTTGCCGGGCCTGGCCAGCGCCACCCTGTACGACCCGCTGCGCGGCACGCAAACGCCGTTGAGCGGTACCAACGGCCTGACCTTGCCGGTCAAGTCGAACCTGCAAATTCTGTTATGGGACTGAGGCCTGCCATGCGCATTTTATGGATCCTGCCCTACTCACCCTGGCCCGCCACCAGCGGCGGCAAGACGCGCCAGTACCACCTGCTGCGCAGCCTGGCCGCGCGGGGGCATCGGATCACTTTGCTGCTGCATGACAAGCACCCGGTGTCACCGGCAGACCGCCAGGTGCTGGAAGCGTTTCTCGAGCAGTTGATCGTCCTGCCGCGCCGCCCGCTGCGCAGCGTCACGACGCTGCTGGCCGGGCTGTTTGCGCCCTACCCGCTGCTCGCCAGTGTGAATGGGCTGTCGCGCCAACTGCAGGAGACTTTCAATGGGTTGCTGGACGAGCAGTGGGACGTGGTGCAGATCGAACACAGCTACAGTTTCCAGCCGTACGAAGCTGCCCTGGCACGTAAATCCCAGGCCTTTGTGCTGACTGAGCACAACGTCGAATCAGCCCTTGGCGCCGCAACCTACGACCGTTTGCCGAACTGGGCGCTGCCGTTCATTCGCTACGATCAATGGCGCTACGCCCGCTGGGAACGTCGAGTGATGCGCCAGGCCAACCACGTGGTGGCGGTGACCCAAAGCGATGCGCAGGTGCTGGCCAAGATCGCCGGCAAACCCGTGTCGGTGGTGGTCAACGGCGTGGATTGCGATCAATTCGCTGCCGCCCGCCCCGACCCGTCGACGCGTCGCGTGCTGTTCCTGGGTAACTATGAATACGCGCCGAATGTGGACGCTATCGAGTGGGCCCTGGATGAGATCTTGCCCAAGGTCTGGGAGCGCTGCCCGGATGCGCGCATGAGCGTCTGTGGTTTCGGCATGCCGGCCCGTTGGCGCGAGCGCTGGCAGGACCCGCGCATCGAATGGCAAGGTTTTGTGCCGGACCTGCTGAACCTGCAATCCAGCTGTGCGGTGTTCCTCGCGCCGCTGCGCCATGGCGGCGGCTCCAAGCTCAAGGTGCTGGAAGCGCTGGCGGCCGGCCTGCCATTGGCGAGCACCGAGCAAGGCGTATCGGGGTTGGACCTGGTGGAAGGCCTGGACTACCTTGGCGGGCAAACTGCCACGAGCCTGGCGGACGCCGTGGTGCGTTTGCTGCAATTTCCCGACGCCGCCGCGCCCATGGGTGAAGCGGGCCGCGCCTATGTGCGCCGCGCCCATGACTGGAGCGCTGCCGCCAGCCAGCTTGAGCAGGTGTACGCGACCCTTTCACCGTTGAATCAAAAGGAGCCCGCATGCGTGTAGGCCTGGATTACCGCACCGTCGGCACCTCGCCGCAGTCAGGCATCAGCCGCCAGGTGTACGCGCTGGAAAGCGCCTTATACAGCCTGCCGGGCATCGAGCTTGAGCGGTTCACCGTGGCGCCCCTGGGCGATGAAAGCCGTTTGCAGGCGCACTGCCCGGACTGGGGCTGCGCGAAAACCGCCATGCACCAGCCGCACAATCGCCTGCGCTTCGAGGCCGGTTTCCTGCCGCGCGCCCTGCGTGAACAGCGCATCGACCTGTACATCAGCACGTTCAACATGGGCCTGCCACTGCCGCCCAAGCCCAAAGGGCTGCGCAGTGTGGTGCTGTTGCACGACCTGTTTCAGATCACCCTGGACAACTACCACGCCAACCGGTTGAAGGCGCTGATCTACAAGACCAGCGATCGCCTGTCGATTGCTTATGCGGTGCACAGCGCCGACCGCGTATGGACACCGTCGCAATACAGCGCCGACGAAACCGCGCGGCTGTTTCCCAAGGCTGCAGGCAAGATCCGGGTGCTGCCCAACCAAGTCGATGGCTTTTCCGAACTGGCCGCAGACCTCAGTGCCCACAATTTGCCCGAGCGCTATTGGTTGCTGGTCGGTACCCGCGAGCTGCGCAAGAACGTGCCGTTTCTGGTGCAGGCCTGGCAGCAGGCGCGGCGCCAGTCGCCCGGCGTGCCGGAGCTGGTGTTGGTGGGCAGCCTGGAGCATTTGCCCGAAGCCCAGCGCACACTGCCGGGGATTCGCGCGCTGAGCGGTGTGTCGGATGCCCAATTGCATGCGCTGTACCGCCAGGCGTCACGCCTGTGGCAACCGTCGTACGCCGAAGGCTTCGGCTTGCCGGTGATCGAAGCCCTGAGCGTCGGCACCCCGGTGGCGGTGGCCAGCGGCACGTCGCTGGATGAAATCACCCCTCCGTCGGCGCCGCGCTTCTCGCCCACCGATGGCCCGGCGCTGACGCAGTTGATGATCGGCTTGGGCGAGCGCGCCGATGAAGATTCGCCCACGCAACGCCGGCAGTGGGCGGAACGCTTCAACCATCATGCCTATCGGCGGCGCCTGGCCGAGCTGATCGAGGAACTCAAATGAGCCTGAACCTGACCAGCCTCGTCGCGATTCTCTTCGGCCTGCTGTTTGGCGCCCTCGCGCTGCTGCTGTCGCCGGCCAAGGCCTTCCTCGCCGTGGTCGGCCTGGCCGGGGCGGTGACCATCCTGCGGTTTCCGTTCTGGGGCCTGGTGCTGTTTGCCCTGGTTGCCACGTTCATGCCCTATTCCACGGTCAACCTGGGCATTCGCAGTACTGTCAGCGAAGCGATCCTGGCGCTGACCTGGGGCGCGGTGCTGTGGCACAGCTTCATCGCGCGCCTGCCCGATACGCCAAGCCTGGGCCTGCGTCCCACCGACCAGATGCTGCTGTGGCTGATGCTGTTCAGCGTGTTCCCGTTTATCGTCGGCCAGGTCAGCGTGCACGCCGACACCAGCGGCGTGGCCAACTGGTTGCGCTGGCTGCTGAGCCTGTCGTCGGTATTTCTCTGCGCTAAATTGCTGGTGGACCACAAACACCGCGAGTCGCTGGTGATCGCCTTGCTGCTGGGCAGCCTGGCGATGCTGGCGCTGTCGATCGGGGTGTTTGTGCGTACGCGTTCCGGGGCCGGCATTGCGCCGATTCTGGCGCTGTTCAACTACGGCAACTTCGACATGTTGAAATTCGGCCTGGAGGCCATGTCTTCGCGCATGGGTTCGCCGTGGATGCACCCGAATGCCATCGGCGGGATCATGGCGTTGCTGCTGCCCCTGGCCTTCTGCTTCGGCATGACCGAGCAGGGTTGGAAACGCGCATTGGGCCTGAGCGTGGCGTGCCTCGGCGCAGCGGCCTTGCTGTTGGCCAGCAGCCGCGGTGCGATGGTCAGCCTGGCACTGGTGCTGATGTGGATGGCCACGCGCCGAGTGCCCTACACCGGCCGCTTGCTGATGATCGGCGCGGCGCTGACGGTGGCGCTGGTGATGGCTTACCCGCCGTTGCAGGAACGCCTGGCAACGATTTTTTCGTCGGACAACGCCAGTACCGAAGTGCGTTTCGACGAGTACCGCATGTTTCCCCAGGCGGTGCTGGCGTATCCATTCGGCATCGGCTTCAAAGTTGACCCGCCGGTGCCAGGCACGGATTTGCTGGGCATCTCCAACCTGTGGCTGAACTTCATCTACAAGACCGGCATCGTCGGCATGCTGTTCTTTGTGGCGGTGACTCTGCGCTGGTGGCGGGAAGCGCGCCCGCAAAGCGGCCCGATTCGCCTGACCAAGGACAATGCGCTGTGGCTGGGCACCACCGCCGGGATTCTCTCGGCCTTGGTCAGTGGCCTGTTCGACCACTACTTCAGCTTTGCGGTAGTGATGGTCGCGCTGTTCTGGCTGATGGTGGGGATCAACGTGCTGGAGGCACGCCGACTGTTTCCGGCGCGCCTGCCCCAGGTGAACCGCGTGGCGTATCACAAACCCCAGCTTGATGGCGCACAGCCCTGATGCTCGGCTCCGCCGTCTGGCTGACCCTGGCGACGCTGCTGGGATTGTGCCTGGGCTTCGCCCGTGAATGGCTGCTGGTGGCGGCCTGGGGCGCGGGAGAGCGCAGCGATGCGTTTCTGATCGCAGTGTTTTTGCCGGAGGCGCTGCGCATGTCACTGGCCGGTGGCGTGCTGAGCGCAGCGGCGCTGCCGTTGTATCTGGTGCGCGAGCGCGACGAGCGGCTGGGCTGGCTGGCGGTGTTGTTTGCGGCGCTGCTGCTGATTGCATTGGTCATCAGCCTGCTGCTGACGCTGCTGGCGCCGTGGCTGGTGCAACTGCTCGGGCCGGGCTTGGCGGACGGTGCCCTGGCGCTCGCCAGCCGTAACTTGCAGGTGGTCGCCTGGTGCGTGCCGGGGCTCATGCTGCATGCGTTGTTCAGCGTGCCGCTGCAGGCCAGCGAGCGGTTTGTGCTGGCGGGCTTGGGTTCGTTGTTGTTCAACCTGCCGCCGGTGACCTACCTCGCGCTGGCCGGCACCGCCAGCCAGCCGCATTCACTGGCCCTGGCGTGCCTGGCCGGCAGCCTGCTGATGCCGTTGGCGCTGCTGCCATCGATGTGGCGCCTGGGTTGGCGGCCGTGGCGCTGGCAGTGGTCGTGGACGCCGCTGCGGGAACTGGGCCAGCGCATCGGCCCACTGTTGTTGAGCAACGGCGCGAGCCAGGGCCTGGCGCTGGTCGAGCGGCTGGTGGCGTCGTTGCTGGGAGAAGGTGCGGTGACCTGGGTGAACCTGGCGCGCAAGTTGATGAACCTGCCGCTGATTGCACTGATGAGCCTCAACCAGGTGCTGCTGGGCATGATGAGCCGCCGCCAGGGCAATGAGCGCCTGGCCCTGCTCAAGCGCGGCCTGGAAACCGCCAGCATGCTGACCTTGCCCGCTGGCGTCGGCCTGATCGCGGCAGCCCCGAGCCTGGTGGCGTTGCTGCTGCCCAAGCAATCGGCGGACTCGCCGTTGCCGCTGCTGCTGGCCTGGTTTGCGGTGCCATTGGTGTTCGGCGCCTGGAACGCCTTGCTTGCGCGTTACGCCTACGCTGCCGGCGATACGCGCCAGCCGTTGCGCTGCGAGTTGCTCGGTAGCCTGGTCAATGTGCTGCTGCTTGGCGCCCTGCCCTTTGTGTTCGGCCTGGCCGGTATCCCCATGGCTGCGTTGGCGGGGGTGATCTGCACGGCGTTGCTGCTGATGCAGCGCCAGGCGTTGCTCGGCGCCCTGCCCTGGGCGCGGCATTGGTTGCTCGGCGCGGTGCTGATGGGCGCGTCGGCACTGGCGCTGTTTCAGGTTGAGGCCGTATGGCTGCAGCTGGGGCTGAGTACTTTGGCCGGCGCCACGGTGTTGCTGGGCATGGGCCTGTGGCTCAAGCCGTGGCGCAAAACATGAATAAACGATTGGGGGCATGCAGGTGAAAAATCGCTGGATACAAATGGATATCGCCAAAGGCATCGGCATCCTGGTGATCGTGTATGCCCACAGCTGGTTTGTCGCATCCTCCCCGGACGTGCTCTACCCGCTGCTTGCGTCATTTGTACTGCCATTGTTTTTCTTTCTGTCCGGGGTCTTTTTCAAGCCTGAACAGCCCTTCGTGGAAATGGCGGTGCGCAAGGCCGACGGCCTGCTCAAGCCGTTTTTCTTCACCATGCTCACCTATGTGATCGTGCGCAGCATCCTGCGCGGCCAGCCGCTGCTGCCGGATATCGGCGGCGTACTGTACGCCTCGGTGAACACCATTCCCTGGCAGGCGCTTTGGTTTTTGCCGCACTTCTGGGTGGCGATCCTGTTCGGTTGGGTCGTGCTGCGCTTGATCGCGCGCCTGCCGTTGGCGGTCAGTTGCCTGGCGATGCTGGTGCCATTGCTGATCGGCATCTGGATGCTGCCCTGGTTCTGGCAACTGCCGGTCACGCTGGGCGGGCACACCTGGGTGTTGCCAGGCTTGCCGTTCAGCCTGGATATCACGCTGATCAGTGGCAGCTGCTTTGTCTACGGCTACCTGCTGCGCCATTGGCTGCGCGCCCATGCGGGTTCGGTGGTGACCCTGCTGGTATCGGCCGTATTGTTCGCGGCGATATTTCTTTACCGAGGCGACACCATGGACCTCGCGCAGCGGCGCTACGATCACTGGCTGTGGACCAGCCTATTGGCGGCGATTGGCGTGTATGCGTGCTGGGCGTTGTCGCGGGTGCTCATGGCCTCGGCGCTGATCACCCGAGTGATGACCTATATCGGCCAGTCGACCCTGATCCTGCTGATCTTTCATGGGGAGATTCAGCACAAGACCTTTGACCTGATGCAGCGTGTGGGGCTGCCTGCATTTGTCGCGGCGTGTGTCGGTTTTGTGGTGGCGGTAGTGGTGCCGTTGTTGATCGGGGAAGTGATCAAGCGGGTGGGGTTTTTGCGGTTTTTCTACTTTCCGTTTCCGGTGCGTAAGCCGGGTGGAGCAAACGCTGCAACCTGACAACACTGGAGATCCAATGTGGGAGCGAGCAAGCCCGCTCCCACAGTGGTTCTGTATTTCAGTCGTCGAGTTGCTGGGCTGGCTTGGCGCCGTGCTTGGCTGGCTTGGCGCCTTTGGCGGGAGCGGGAGCCGGTGCGGCAGGTTCAGGTTCCGCTGCGGCGGCCGCTTCTTTTTCCGCCATCGGCATCTGATCGATGGCAGCGAAGAATGCCTTCAGGTCGAGCGTATCCGGCGGTACGGTCTTCTCGAGCTTCTTCTCGCCGTCCTTGCCCACCAGGATCACTTTGGTACCGCTGCCGGCACCGAGTTTGAGGGCGCGGATCAGTGCGTTGGTTTCCGGCGGCGTGAGCTTTTTGTTGTCCTTGGGGTCCTTGGCGAACTTCTCCCCTTCGGCGCCGATGCTGCCGAACTTCACGGTGTAGAGCACCATGGCTCGCTCTTCAAAGGACTGCTGGGTAGCAGGCTCGTCCAGCTGTTTCTTGAGGGTCGCCAGGGTGTCGTTGCCGGAATCAAGCTCAACCACCACCAGCGGCCGGGCCTTGCCCAAGTCCTGCTTGAGCGGGTTGATATCATCGGCAGCCAACAGCGGCCCCGTAAAAGCCATCAAGGTAGCCAGGGTCAGCGACCGGATGAGCATGCGCACCTCCTTTGAATTCCATGCAGGGTTCTTGAGTTTCATGTCTGCGACCGTCAAATTCAAGGATGATTCCTACACCACTCTAAGAAAGCGTAGGTCAGAACGCCCGCTACGCGCCGGCTTGCTGGGGTCGACTGTCGTTGTTTCCACCGATTACGCAGACATCATGAGGCCTTCCACTGCGGCCAATGCCGCGCAAATACGGGCGCGACGATGGGGTCGGCATCCACCCGCGCCAGGCTCTGGGCAAAGCCTGGGGCCAGGCCACTCAGTGCCTCCCTAGCCTCGTCCCAACGCGACACCGCTGCCGCCATGATACCCAGCGCATTCGGCACGTTGTATGGGGTAAACAGCTGGTCGGCGAACTGATTGGCGAACATCACCCAGGCCTGATGCAGATAGCGCCGCGTACCCGTGGCCAGTTGCGCCTGCACCGCTTGATCGGCCTCGCCCAACCAGCGTTGCGGATAATCGATGATGCCGATTGCCGAATAGCAATTGGCGGCGATATAAACAAGGCCGCGCAAGATCTGCGCGCGGTTGCCGGCCAGCAGTTCTGAGGCCGGAAATGCCAGCCCCAGATGGATCAGGATCGCTGCGCTTTCGGTCAGCACCTCGCCATCGGGGGTGACCAGGGTGGGCACCTGTTTGAGCGGGTTGATGCGGGCCAGCTCGTCACTGCCCTCACCCTCCGCCCAGGAGGCCGCGTCCACCCGCCGCCACGGCACCGCACAACGCTGCAGGGCGATTTCGATCATGCACGAGCCGGATTCATCAATACCGTAAAGCGTGTACATAGGCGTTGCTCCTTCACGCGTGTTTTAGAACAGTCCCATCTGCCCGCCGACCAAGGTGCTGAAGTCGTCATTCACGAACGGCAGGATCGCATCGGCCACCGGCTGCAATTGCCGGGTGACATAGTGATCGTAGTCGATGGGCGCTTGACGTACCTCCAACGGTTCCGGGCCGTTGACGCTGATCACATAGCTGATCCAACCGCCACGCTGATACTGACGCGGGCGCCCCAGGCGGTCGTTGTATTCGTCTGCCAGGCGCGCGGCGCGCACATGGGGCGGCACATTGCGTTCGTAGTCATCCAACCGGCGGCGCAGGCGCTTGCGGTAGATCAGCAGCTCATCGAACTCGCCGCTCAGGGTACGGGCGACGTAGTCGCGTATGTAGTCCTGATGGGGCTGGCGATGAAAAATGCGCTCGTAGAGTTCCTGCTGGAATCGGCGCGCCAGGGGCGACCAGTCGCTGCGCACGGTTTCCAGGCCTTTGTAGACCATTTCTTCACTGCCATCGCTACGCACCACCAGGCCGGCGTAGCGCTTCTTGCTGCCCTCCTCGGCGCCGCGGATGGTGGGCATGAGAAAACGCGTGAAGTGGGTTTCGTATTGCAGTTCCAGGGCGCTTTGCAGTCCGAACGCGGTGCGCAGGTGCTCGCGCCACCAGTCGTTGACGTGTTGCACCAGCGCGCGGCCGATGCGGCTGGCCTCTTCCTGGGTGTGCGCACTGCCGAGCCAGACGAAGGTGGAGTCGGTGTCGCCGTAGATCACCTCATAGCCTTGGGCTTCAACGAGTTCGCGGGTCTGACGCATGATCTGGTGCCCGCGCAGGGTGATCGAGGAGGCCAGGCGTGTATCGAAGAAACGGCAGCCGCTGGAGCCGAGTACGCCATAGAAGGCGTTCATGATGATTTTCAGGGCTTGGGACAGCGGTGCGTTGTGTTCACGCTTGGCCACTTCCCGGCCTTCGGAGACCCGCGCAACGATGGACGGCAAACAGTGCCGGGTGCGGGAAAAGCGCGCACCGCGAAAGCCTTCGACCGAGTCGCTGTCGTCGGGGTACTTGAGGCCTTCGATCAGGCCCACCGGGTCAATCAGGAAGCTGCGGATGATCGAGGGGTAGAGGCTTTTGTAGTCGAGCACCAGTACCGATTCGTAGAGGCCGGGGCGTGAGTCCATGACAAAGCCGCCGGGGCTGGCCTGGGGTGGTTTGTCGCCCAGGTTCGGCGCGACAAAGCCCTGGCGGTGCATCAACGGCAGGTATAAATGGGTGAACGCGGCCACGGAGCCACCGTTACGGTCAGCCGGCAGCCCGGTGACGCTGGCCCGTTCGAGCAGGAACTTGAGCAGTTCGGTCTTCTCGAAAATCCGCGTGACCAGCTCGCAGTCCTTTAGGTTGTAGCGCGCCAGGGCGGGCTTGTCCTCGGCGAACATGCGGTTGATTTCGTCCATGCGTTGATACGGCGTGGAGATGTCCTTGCCTTCGCCCAGCAGGGTTTGCGCGACGTTCTCCAGGCTGAAGGACTCGAAGCTCCAAGTGGCCGAGCGCAGAGCTTCGATGCCATCGATTATCAAACGCCCTGCCGCAGCGGCAAAGTAGTGATTGCGGCTGCCGTGCTCACGCCAGGCCATCGGCTCTTCGCCACGCCCGAGCATGAGCGGCACATTGAGGCGCTGGGCATGTTCGTGAAGCACGCGCAGGTCGAACTGCACCACGTTCCAGCCGATGATTGCATCAGGGTCGTGCAGGGCAAGCCATTGGTTGAGGCGTTCGAGCAGTTGGGCGCGGGTGTCGCAGTAGTCGAGCTTGAAGTCCACGGCGTCGGCTTTGTTCGGCGGACCAAGCATGTATACCTGGCGCTCGCCGCAGCCTTCGAGGGCGATGGAATACAAATCGCCCTGGGCGGTGGTTTCGATGTCGAGGGACACCAGCTTCAATGGCGGGCGGTACTCGGGCGCGGGTTTCATCTGCGCCTCCAGCAAGGCGCCGGTTGCGTCAGGCGTACCGCCGAACCACACCGGCGCGGTGATGAAGCGTTCCATCATGTAGCGTTCGGGCGGGCGCACATCGCCCTCGTAGACATCCACACCGGCGGCACGCAGGCGCTTTTCCACATCCATGGCCTGGCGATGCTGGCGGGTGTACAGGCCCAGCACCTTGCGGTGATGGAAATCCAATAGCTGCAATGGGCGCAGCTCGATATCACGCTCGCCCTTGAGCAGCCAACCCAGTGGCTTGCGATGGGCTTCGGGGATAAACATCACCGAGGTCTGCACGGGTAGGCGGATAAACCTAGGGCCCTGGTCGGTCGCCAGCCAAAAGCTGACCTCCGTGCCCGCCGGGGTATCGCGCCAATGCCGGGTCAGGACAAAACCCTGCTGTAAATCCACCGTACCGCACCTCAGGAATCGCTCTCAGGGCGTGATTCTACTCGGCATCCGCGCAAATGCAGCAGCTTAACGCTCACCCAGCCACAGCCACCCGCAATCACGGTGTCCGTTTGGGGCCCGCCTGATTGAGGTAAGTTTCGATATTGCCCATTTGCTCGTCCCAGCCGCGGGAGTTCATCTTGTAGGCCTTTTGCCGGCGCGCTCCGGGCACCGCGTCAAAGCCCGATTCAACCACCCGCAGCAAGATACCCGGCGCGCGATCTTCAAGGGTGAATTCCACCAGCGTCGGGGTTTCCGTGTCGTAGTCGATGTTTGGGTCTACCGCAAACGGATGCCACCAGAAAGAGAACAGCGTCTGCGGCAGGATACGTTCGATCCTGGCCTTCCAGACCACGTGTTCGTATCCCGGATAAGTGATCTGCGCCTCGATGGTTTGCCCGGCAACAAAGGTTTTGCCTTCAAGGGCGACACCAAACCAACGGCCGAATTTTTCGGCATCGGTGAGCGCTTCCCACACCTGTTTACGTGGCGCGTTGAGCAGGACTTTCCGTTCTATGCGATCCAATACGTGCATAAGTCACCTCCTCCATTGACAGTAGGCGACATCAAACAATGCGCAACCTTGGGTTGTAAGCAATGATGATGACCCCGTCCCTGATCCGGTAATAGGTTATGACTGGCCCGTTGAATGGAAGTTGCTTTTGCAAAGGCGTGCGTTATGACGTGGACCGGTTGGACACACCTGGACGGCCCGTGATGTGTCCTGGCTTGCCGATCACGGCGTAGAGCGGTGGGATTGAATTAAACCTTCGGATCTCCAGGCGCTTTAGTCGGCGTTGCGTATTGCGGTTTGAGGTGGCCGTCCTGATCGAGCAACCAGGCGTCCATGATCTGGCGTACCACCGGGCCGGCGACGCGGCCACCGGCCTCGCCGTTTTCGATCATTACCGAGATCACGATCTTCGGATGCTCAGCCGGAGCGAAGCCGACGAACAAAGCGTTGTCGCGGTGGCGTTCCAAGGTTTTTTCGCGGTTGTAACGCTCACCCTGCTTGATCGCCACCACTTGCGCCGTACCGCTCTTGCCGGCAATGCGATATTGCGCGCCTTGGGCGGCAGCGCGGGCGATGCCGCGTGGATCATGCATAACCAGTTGCATACCATGGTTGACCTGCTCCCAATCGCGCGGGTCCTTGAGGACAACGTTAGGCATGGGGTTTTCATCGACTGGCGGCACGCCATTGATGGTCTTGGCCAGGTGCGGTCGATTCCACACGCCTTTGTTGGCAATCAATGCGGTGGCCTGTGCCAACTGCAGCGGTGTGACCTGCATATAGCCCTGGCCGATACCCAGGATTACGGTTTCTCCCGGGAACCAGGGCTGACGGCGTGTGGCGCGCTTCCAGGCCTGGGAGGGCATCAGACCGGCTGACTCTTCGAACATATCCAGCGACACTTTCTGGCCCAGGCCGAATTCCGCCAGGTAGTCGTGCAGACGGTCGATGCCCAGTTTATGGGCCAGGTCGTAAAAGTAGGTGTCATTGGAGCGCATGATGGCTGCGTCCATGTCCACCCAGCCGTCGCCACTGTGGTTCCAGTTGCGGTATTTATGGTCGAAATCCGGCAGTTGGTAGTAACCGGGGTCGAACACGCGGGTCTGCGGCGTGACAACACCGCTGTCGAGGCCGGCAATGGCGACTTCCGGCTTGATGGTCGAGCCGGGGGCGTAAAGGCCTCTGAGGACACGGTTGAACAGTGGTCGGTCGATGGAATCGTGCAGCGCGGCATATTCCTTGAAGCTGATGCCGGTGACGAACAGGTTCGGGTCGAAACTCGGCTTGCTGACCATGGCCAGCACTTCTCCGGTCTGCGGGTCGAGGGCAACCACCGAGCCGCGGCGATCGCCCAGGGCGTCTTCCGCCGCTTCCTGGAGGTGTACGTCGAGGCTCAGCACGATATTTTTGCCGGGGATCGGGTCGGTGTGCTTGAGCACGCGGAGTACGCGACCTTGGGCGTTGGTCTCGACTTCTTCATAGCCTACGTGGCCATGCAGCTCGGATTCGTAGAAGCGCTCGATACCGGTCTTGCCGATGGACTGGGTACCGCGGTACTCCACCGAATCGAGGGCTTTGGATTCTTTCTCGTTGATCCGTCCTACGTAGCCAATGGAGTGAGCGAAGTGGGCGCCAAGGGGGTAATGGCGAACGAATTGCGGTTCTACGTCCACCCCTGGCAGACGAAATTCGTTAACGGCCAGCAGCGCGATCTGTTCTTCGGTCAGCTCGTAGAATAACGTCACGGGCACGAAGGGGTGGCGCGCCTGTTTCAGCGCCTTGTCGAATACGGCGCGGTCTTCGGCGGGCAGGTGCAGCAAGCTGACGATGGCATCCAGTTCACCTTTGAGGTCGCTGGTGCGCTCGCGGGTGATGGTCAGGTTGTAGCTGGGGCGGTTATCGGCCAGCACTACGCCGTTGCGATCATAGATCAGCCCACGCGTGGGTGTGATGGGCAACACGTGGACGCGGTTATTCTCGGAAATCGTGGAGTGGTAGTCGTACTGCACCACTTGCAGGAAATACATGCGCCCCACCAAGGCGCAGGTGATGCCAATCACCAGCAGCGCGCAGGCGAGGAGGCGCTTGTTGACCAGGCGGTTTTCTTTTTCGTGATCTTTGATGGGTATCGGTTCGGGCATTTCTACAGCATCTCGTTGAAGAAGGTCGATGCCGCTTCCTGCGGATGAAAGCTCAATCCCTGAAAATGTGCTGCACCATACCAAAAAATGCAGAAACACTTTGTATCGATTTCCCCGGCGGCATGCTGGAACAGCGGTTTTCAAGGTGCAGCAGGCTGCTCGCACAAGAAGACGCATAGCTAAGCCAGCAATATCGCAGGCTATTTTTCTGCGTAAGTTTCCGAGTGCCCAAAACAAAACCCCATCTGCTTTCGCAAATGGGGTTTCGGAATTTAATCTTGACGATGACCTACTCTCACATGGGGAAACCCCACACT
>NZ_JACCQQ010000025.1:0-85853 GCF_014268345.1 Pseudomonas sp. SWRI18 | reverse complement strand
CAGTGATCGTTTACGGTACGCGGCCGTAGGATGCTTGCTGCCTTTCAATAACATTCAAATTAAAAGCCTTCAAGACAGTTGCTCCCACATTCGATCGCATTCCTACAGGATATGCGCGGTCAACTGTGGGAGCGGGCTTGCTCGCGAAAGCGGTTTATCAGGCGCCGACGATACCGCCATCATCCCGCCGAATCGCCATCACCGACGAGCGCGGCTTGCCATTGGGCAAATGCTCCGGCCAGGTCGAACCGCCGGTTTCGCCCGGATGCTGAATGCCCACGAACAACGTCTTCTGGTCCGGCGAAAAGCTGATGCCCGTCACTTCACAGGCCACCGGCCCGACCATGAAGCGGCGGATTTCCCCGGTGCTCGGGTCGGCGCAGAGCATCTGGTTATTGCCCATCCCTGCGAAATCGCCCGCGTTGCTGTAGTCGCCGTCGGTAAGGATCCACAACCGCCCGGCCTTGTCGAAACCCAGGCCGTCGGGGCTGTTGAACATGTTCTGCGGGTTGATGTTCGACGAACCGCCCTTGGGCGTTCCGGCGTGCACGCCAGGGTTGCCGGCCACCACGAACAGGTCCCAGGTGAACGACATGGCGCCGTGGTTATCGGCGTCGGCCTTCCAGCGCAGGATCTGGCCGTAGACGTTTTTCTCACGGGGGTTGGGGCCACCGACGGGCTGGCCGTCTTCACCGCGCTTGGCATTGTTGGTGAGGGTGCAATAGACCTGGCCATCGGTGGGGCTGACCACGATCCATTCCGGGCGGTCCATGCGTGTGGCTTTCACCACGCTGGCGGCCAGGCGCGCGTGGATCAGCACTTCGGCCTGGCTGTTGAACCCGGTGCTGGCGTCGATGCCGTTTTTGCCAAAGGTCAACTCGACCCATTGGCCCTTGCCCTTGGGATGGTCGGCATTGCCGTCGCCCGCGTCGAAGATCGCCACGTATAAGGTGCCGTGGTCGAGCAGGTCTTTGTTGGCCTTGGGGTTCTTGTGGTTGATCTTGTCGCGGCTGACGAACTTGTAGATGAACTCGCCGCGCTCATCATCGCCCATGTACACCACGGCGCGCCCATCGCGGGTCTCGGCCAGGGCGGCGTTTTCGTGCTTGAAGCGGCCCAGGGCGGTGCGCTTGGCCGGGGTGGACTGCGGGTCGAACGGATCGATCTCCACCACCCAGCCGTGGCGATTGAGTTCGTTGGGGTTCTTGGCCAGGTCGAAACGCGGGTCGTGCTGATGCCAGTTGATGTCTTTGCTGGCGGCGACCGCGCCGTAGCGTTTCTGCCCGGCATCGAAGGTCTGTTGTGGGTTGCTGCTGCCGAAGCAGTCGGTGAAGTTCTCTTCGCACGTCAGATAAGTGCCCCACGGCGTTTTACCGTTGGCGCAGTTCTGGAAGGTGCCCAGGACTTTCTTGCCGGATTTGTCGGCGCTGGTTTTCAGCCATTCATGGCCGGCAGCGGGGCCGCTGAGGCGAATCGGCGAATTGCCGTGAATGCGCCGGTTGTAGCGCGAGTCCTGGACGAATTGCCAAGTGTCACCCTGGCGCCGCACTTCGATCACGGACACGCCTTCGCTGGCCAGGGCCTTGCGCACGTCTTCGGCCGATTGCGGCGCGCCGCCGTGGGCGTAGAGATAGCGGTAGTTGGTGTATTCGTTGTTGATCGCCATCAGCGCGCGGTTATCGTCGCCGGGGAAGGGGAACAGGCTCATGCCGTCGTTGTTGTCGCCGAACTGCTGTTCCTGGGCCTGCGCCGTGCCGTTGCCGGACGGGTCGAAGGCTGGCGCGCTCTTGCTCAGCGGTTGGCCCCAACTGATCAGCACCGACGCGCTGTAGCCCGGAGGCAGGCTGATGGTGTCGCTGGTGGCGGCGGCGATGCTGGTAAAGCCCAGCAGCGGGCTGGCAGTGGCGGCATTGACGGCCAGGGCGCTGCGGGTCAACAGGTTGCCGCCCAGGAACATCGCGGCACCGCACAAGGCACCGGCACCGATGAAGCGGCGGCGGGTGAGGCCGACCATCTGTTCGAGGTCGGTGGCTTGGTTTTCTTCTAATAGGCTCATCTCAGGCTCCTTGACGGTTTTTGCAGATACCTTAAGGAGCGGGCGTGACGAAATTGTTGCAGTTAAAAGAAGCTGGCTGCTTACACCGGTGTTCCCAGCAGCACATTGCTCGGCGCGAATTGCACCTGGATCGCCTGGCCTTCAGCGGCGCTGATAGCCTTGAGCGCGTCGGGCTGCGCCAGGGCGCATAAAACCTGGCCGTTGGGCAGGGCGATGCGGACTTCGCTGGGGCCGTCGTCGGCGTCGAGAATGGCGTCGACGGTGCCGCTCATGCAATTGTGTCCAGTTGTTACGGAGTCCCCGGCGGCCAGCAGTTCCAGCCAGCCGGCCTTAATCAGCGCGACCACTTCCACGCCGGTTTCCAGCTCCAGCCGCTGTGTGCTGTCGTGGGTAATCTGCGCATCCAGGGTCAGCCCGCCCGCCAGTTGCAGGCGGACCAGATCGTTGCGGCCTTGCTGCTCGATGGCGATGACCTGGCCGTGCAACTGATTGCGCGCGCTGGTACGCAGCATCAAGCGGCCCAGCAGGTTGAAATCGCTGGCCGCTTCGTCGGAACCCAGCACCTGCGCCTGCAGCACTTGCAGGCGCTGGTAAAGACGCAACACCCGCTCACCCTCGGCCGTCAGCTTGGCGCCGCCGCCGCCCTTGCCACCGACGCTGCGTTGCACCAGGGGCTTTTGCGCCAGATTGTTCAGCTCGTCGATGGCGTCCCAGGCCGCCTTGTAGCTCAAGCCTGCGCTTTTCGCGGCGCGTGTGATGGAGCCCTGCTCGGCGATGTGCCCCAGCAAGGCAATGCGCTGGGGGCGGCGGATGATGTGTTGGCTGAGCGGGGTGGGCAGAGACATGTGGATACGCTTGGATGGGATGAGCCGAACGTTGCGGGCAAGCGGGGCTGGCGTCAAGTCAGTGGCCCGGTTTGGGCGTGCGGGCCAGGCAGTACACATCGACCCGTCGCGCGCCGCCATCGGTCAACAATCGCGCCAGGCTGTGGGCGGTGGCGCCCGTGGTGAGTACGTCGTCGACCAGGGCGAAGTGACGCCCCCGCACCTGGGCGTCTGGCGCCAGGGCGAAGGCGCCGAGCAGGTTGCGCTTGCGGGTCTTGGCATCGAGGGCTTGCTGGGCGACGGTTTCCTGGGGGCGTAACAACAGGTGCTCATCGCAGGCGATGTTCAGGTCGCTGCTGAGCCAGCGCGCCAGCATCGCGGCTTGGTTATAGCCGCGTTCGCGCAGGCGTTTGCGGGCCATAGGCACCGGCAGCAGACAATCGGGCCGCGGGAGCTCGGTGTTGTCGAAGCGGTGTTGCAGGTGGTGCGCCAACAGCCGCGCAAGCATCTGCCCGAGGGGCCAGCGGGCCTGGTGTTTGAAGCGACTGATCAGGCTGTCGACAGGGAAGCTGTAGGTCCAAGGCGCGACCGCCTGTTTAAAGGCAGGCGGTTGTTTCTGACATTGGCCGCAGATCAAACCCTCCATGGGCAAGGGCAGGGCGCACATGTCGCAGTGCTCCAGCAACCACGGCAGCTCCGTTTCGCAGACGTTGCACACACAATGAGCGGACTCTGTCGTTTCATCGCAGATTAAACAGGTCTGTATGTTTTTTAACCATATGTAAACCTGGTGTTTGTAGTTGGGTTGACAGTGCATGAATCTTCCTTAAATATGCCGAGCATCCGTGTCGTGCCTGTGGGTATTGCCCTGCCCACAGCGCTTGCCCAAGCATAATCAAGGAATCGCCCATGAGCGCCAGCACCACCGCCACGTTGCGTCACGATTGGTCTCTTGCAGAAGTCAAAGCGCTGTTCGTGCAGCCGTTCAACGACCTGTTGTTCCAGGCGCAGACCGTGCACCGCGCGCATTTCGACGCTAATCGTGTGCAAGTGTCGACGCTGCTCTCGATCAAAACCGGCGCCTGCCCGGAAGATTGCAAATATTGTCCGCAGTCGGGCCACTACAACACCGGCCTGGAAAAAGAAAAGCTGATGGAGGTGCAGAAGGTCCTCGAAGAGGCCGCCCGCGCCAAGGCCATCGGCTCGACCCGCTTCTGCATGGGCGCCGCCTGGAAACACCCGTCGGCCAAAGACATGCCCTACGTGCTGGAAATGGTCAAAGGCGTGAAGGCCATGGGCCTGGAAACCTGCATGACCCTCGGCCGTCTCGATCAGGACCAGACCGAAGCCCTGGCCCAGGCCGGCCTCGACTACTACAACCACAACCTTGATACCTCGCCGGAGTTCTACGGCTCGATCATCACTACCCGCACCTACGGCGAACGCCTGCAAACCCTGGCCTATGTGCGTGATTCCGGGATGAAGATCTGTTCCGGCGGCATCCTCGGCATGGGCGAGTCCCTCGATGATCGCGCCAATTTGTTGATCCAGCTGGCCAACCTGCCCGAGCATCCGGAATCGGTGCCGATCAACATGCTGGTGAAGGTCGCCGGTACGCCGCTGGAAAACGCCGAGGACATCGACCCGTTCGACTTCATTCGCATGCTCGCCGTGGCGCGCATCCTGATGCCGCAGTCCCACGTGCGCCTGTCGGCCGGCCGTGAGGCGATGAACGAGCAGATGCAGGCCCTGGCGTTTTTTGCTGGTGCCAACTCGATCTTCTACGGCGACAAGTTGCTGACCACCGCCAATCCGCAGGCCGACAAGGACATGCAATTGTTCGCGCGCCTGGGGATCCTGCCGGAAGCGCGGGAAGAGCACGCCGATGAAGTGCATCAGGCGGCGATCGAGCAGGCGTTGGTTGAGCAGAAAAGCAGCGAACAGTTCTACAACGCCGCCGTTTGATTGAAATGCAATCCAAATGTGGGAGCTGGCTTGCCTGCGATAGCGGTCTGTCAGGCACATTGCTGTTGAATGTGCCGTCGTCATGGCAGGCAAGGCAGCTCCCACATTTTTGACCGTAAACCGAGGCCAGCATGTCTTTCGATCTCGCCGTGCGCCTCGCTGCCCGCCGTGCCGAACACCTTTATCGCCAACGCCCACTGCTGCAAAGCCCCCAAGGCCCGCAAGTGGTGGTCGACGGCCAGCCGTTGCTGGCGTTCTGCAACAACGATTACCTGGGCCTGGCCAATCACCCGCAGGTGATCGAAGCCTGGCGCGCCGGTGCGTCCCGTTGGGGCGTCGGCGGTGGTGCTTCGCACCTGGTGGTCGGGCATGCCACGCCGCATCATGAACTGGAAGAAGCCCTGGCTGACTTGACCGGTCGCCCGCGCGCGCTGCTGTTTACCACTGGCTACATGGCCAACCTTGGCGCGGTCACGGCGCTGGTGGGGCAGGGCGACACCGTGCTGCAAGACCGTCTTAACCATGCCTCGCTGCTGGATGCGGGCTTGCTGTCCGGCGCGCGCTTCAATCGCTACCTGCATAACGACGCCGAAAGCCTCGCCAAGCGCCTTGAAAAGGCCACCGGCAATACGCTGGTGGTCACCGACGGCGTGTTCAGCATGGACGGAGATTTGGCCGACTTGCCCGCGCTGGCCCGTGAGACCAAGACCAAAGGCGCCTGGTTGATGGTGGATGACGCCCACGGTTTCGGGCCCCTGGGCGCCAATGGTGGCGGCATCGTCGAGCATTTTGGCCTGAGCCAGGCGGACGTGCCGGTACTGGTCGGCACCCTCGGCAAAGCGTTTGGTACGGCCGGGGCCTTTGTGGCGGGCAGTGAAGAGCTGATCGAAAGCCTGATCCAGTTCGCGCGGCCGTATATCTACACCACCAGCCAACCGCCGGCACTGGCCTGCGCCACCCTGAAAAGCCTGGAACTGTTGCGCAGCGAGCATTGGCGGCGCGAACACTTGAACACGCTGATCCGTCAATTTCGCCAAGGCGCCGAGCAGTTGGGCCTGGAGTTGATGGACAGCTTCACGCCGATCCAGCCGATCCTGATCGGCGACAGTGCCAGGGCCATACGCCTGTCCCGGAGGCTGCGCGAGCGCGGCCTGATGGTGACTGCGATCCGCCCGCCCACGGTCCCGGCCGGCAGCGCGCGTCTACGCGTGACATTGACGGCGGCCCACAGCGCGGCGCAGGTACAGCTATTGTTAAGCGCATTGGAAGACTGTTTCCGCCTGGAGCCTGCCCATGCGTGATCGACTGGTATTGCTGCCCGGCTGGGGCCTGGGTGTTTCGCCATTGGAGCCGTTGGCCGCCGCACTGCAGGGGTTGGACGAGCACCTGCAGGTGCAGATCGAACCGTTGCCCGCGCTGGACTCCAGCGACCTTGATGAATGGCTCGACGAGCTCGACGCCACGCTGCCGGACAACGCCTGGCTGGGCGGCTGGTCCCTGGGCGGCATGCTGGCCTCGGAGCTGGCGGCACGGCGTGGCGAACGTTGCTGCGGCCTGCTGACCCTGGCGAGCAACCCGTGTTTTGTCGCCCATGATGGCTGGTCGAATGCGATGCCCGCCGACACCTTCGATGCGTTTCTCGCCGGATGCCATGCCGACTCCCAGGTCACCCTCAAGCGCTTCGGCCTGTTGTGTGCCAAGGGCGCCAAAGACCCGCGCGGGTTGTCGCGCCTGCTGGTCAGCGGCGCCCCGAATACGCCTTCAAGTGTACTGATGCCCGGCCTTGAACTGCTCGCCCAGCTCGACACGCGCGACGCCCTGCTGGCGTATCGCGGTCCGCAATTGCATCTGTTTGCAGGCCTGGACGAACTGGTGCCCGCCGAAGCCGCCGGTGCATTGCTGGCGCTGCTCCCCGATGTTGAAATCGGCCTGATTGAACAGGCCGGCCACGCTTTTCTTCTGGAAGACCCCCACGGTGTCGCGGGGGCCATCCAGGCTTTTTTGCATGAGTGCGTCGATGACTGATTTATCCCAGGCCCCGCTGCCGGGTGCCTTGCCGGACAAGCGCCAGGTGGCGGCGTCCTTTTCCCGTGCCGCCGCCAGTTACGACAGCGTCGCCGAGTTGCAGCGGGCGGTGGGCAACCAGTTACTGGCGCGCTTGCCGGCGGGTCTCGCGCCGCAACGCTGGCTGGATATGGGCTGCGGCACCGGGTATTTCAGCCGCGTGCTGGCCGAACGCTTTTCCGACAGCCAAGGCATCGCACTGGATATCGCCGAAGGCATGCTCAGTCACGCACGACCGTTGGGTGGCGCCGAGCACTTCATCGCAGGTGACGCAGAGCGCTTGCCGCTTAAGGCTGAAAGCTTGCAGCTGCTGTTCTCCAGCCTTGCGGTGCAATGGTGCGCGAACTTCGAGGCGGTGCTCAGCGAGGCCCATCGCGTGTTGCAGCCGGGCGGTGTGCTGGCCTTCGCCAGCCTGTGCGTGGGTACCTTGCACGAGCTGCGTGAAAGCTGGCGCGCCGCGGATGGCCTGGTCCACGTCAATCGCTTTCGCACCTTCGAGGCGTACCAACAACTGTGCGCGGCCAGCGGCCTGCGGGTGGTGAGCCTGGAACGCCGCGCGCATGTATTGCATTACCCCGATGTGCGCAGCCTGACCCATGAATTGAAGGCATTGGGCGCGCATAACCTCAACCCCGGCCGGCCGGGCGGCTTGACGGGGCGTGCGCGGATCGCGGCGCTGGTGCAAGCGTATGAGCAGTTCCGCCAGGCCCAGGGCCTGCCGGCGACTTACCAAGTGGTGTATGCCGTACTGGAGAAACCTCTATGAGCGCCGCTTATTTCATCACCGGTACCGACACCGATGTCGGCAAGACCACCATCGCCGCCGGCTTGCTGCACGCGGCGCGGCACGCCGGCCGCAGCACCGCCGCCGGCAAGCCCGTCGCTTCCGGTTGCGAGGTCACGCCCAAAGGCTTGCGCAACGCCGATGCGCTGGCGTTATTGGCCGAATGTACGTTGCCCCTGAGCTACGCTGATGTGAACCCGGTGGCGTTCGAACCGGCCATCGCACCGCATCTGGCGGCGCGGGAGGCGGGTGTTTCGCTCACCGTGCAATCCCTGTTGAAACCCATGCAGCAGATCCTGGCCTTGAACGCGGATTTCACCTTGATCGAAGGCGCAGGCGGTTGGCGTGTGCCACTGGCCGATCAAGCGAATTTGTCAGACTTGGCCATGGCGCTGAAACTGCCGGTGATCCTGGTGGTAGGTGTGCGCCTGGGTTGCATCAGCCATGCCTTGCTCACCGCCGAAGCCATCGCGCGGGATGGTTTACAGCTGGCGGGGTGGGTGGCCAATATCATCGACCCCAAGACCTCCCGTCTGGAAGAAAACCTCGCCACCCTGGCCGAACGGTTGCCTGCGCCCTGTCTGGGGCGGGTACCAAGACTCAAGCACGCCGGGGCTGAGGCCGTGGCGCACTACCTGCAGTTGGATTTGCTTGACTGATTTTGGCTATTGCCAGGCATTGTGCCATTAGTGTTTTTGTCGGGCGTTTTGCCACTATCTCTGTTTCAATCATCGTTCACGATTCTCTGAAAGCAGGTTCAAGCCATGGATATCTCTGGCAGCAGCGCGTTTTACTCAGGCCTGAATACCATTGCGTCCGGGCAGAGCCGTGTCGACCAGGCCGCCGGCAAGATCGCCAGTGCCGCCACCAGCCAACCCTCGGACGCCCAGAACGATCGCTTGCAGGCGGTCAATCGCGGCCAGCCGACCAATTCCGCGAGCAATATGGTGGAGCTGGCCGAAGGAAAGTTTGAGGTGGCGCTGGGCGTCAAAGTGGCCAAGGCTGCGGATGAAATGCTCGGCACTTTCATCGATACCTACGCTTAGTCCCTCTTCCCCACGCATGCCGGCTCTGCTTTCTGTGGGAACTGGCTTGCCTGCGATCGAATCACCTCGCTATGCCTGATAAACCGCAGCGCTCGCATCGCAGGCAAGCCAGCCCCCACATTTGACTCGCTTCGCCTCCCCGCACCTCTACACTTGCCAAATGACGTGGCGTCTTGCCGCAGGCCTTGCCGTGTCTGATGTTGACCCACATCAGGACAAACGGCACCCGAACGACGCTTGACATCCCCAGGACGTAAACGTATGTTTCAAACACCTGTTTGACCGCCTCCACACATCCACGCGGTTGTCCATCCCAGATACATCAGCAGAGGTTTATCGCTATGCCTGACTACAAGGCCCCCTTGCGTGATATTCGCTTCGTTCGTGACGAACTGCTTGGCTATGAAGCGCACTATCAGAGCCTGCCGGCTTGCCAGGACGCTACGCCGGACATGGTTGACGCCATCCTTGAAGAGGGCGCCAAGTTCTGTGAGCAGGTACTGGCACCGCTGAACCGCGTGGGCGACATCGAAGGGTGCACCTGGAGCGAGTCAGGCGTTAAGACCCCTACAGGTTTCAAGGAAGCCTACAAACAGTTCGTCGAAGGCGGCTGGCCAAGCCTGGCCCACGACGTGGAGCACGGTGGCCAAGGCCTGCCGGAGTCCCTGGGTCTGGCGGTGAGCGAAATGGTCGGCGAAGCCAACTGGTCGTGGGGCATGTACCCAGGCCTGTCGCACGGTGCGATGAATACCATCTCCGAGCACGGCACGCCCGAGCAGCAAGACGCCTACCTGACCAAACTGGTGTCGGGCGAGTGGACCGGCACCATGTGCCTGACCGAGCCGCACTGCGGCACCGACCTGGGCATGCTGCGCACCAAGGCCGAGCCTCAGGCTGATGGTTCCTACACAGTCTCCGGCACCAAGATCTTCATCTCGGCCGGTGAGCACGACATGGCCGATAACATCGTCCACATCGTCCTGGCCCGCCTGCCGGATGCACCGGCAGGCACCAAAGGCATTTCGCTGTTTATCGTGCCCAAGTTCCTGCCGAACGCCGATGGCTCGATCGGCGCGCGCAACGCGGTGACCTGCGGCTCGTTGGAACACAAGATGGGCATCCACGGCAACGCTACGTGCGTGATGAACTTCGACGCGGCCACCGGTTTCCTGATCGGCCCGGCGAACAAAGGCCTGAACTGCATGTTCACCTTTATGAACACCGCTCGCCTGGGCACCGCGCTGCAAGGCCTGGCCCACGCCGAGATCGGCTTCCAGGGCGGCCTGAAGTATGCGCGCGACCGCCTGCAGATGCGCTCCCTGACTGGCCCGAAAGCGCCGGAGAAGGCCGCCGACCCGATCATCGTGCACCCTGACGTGCGCCGCATGCTGCTGACCATGAAAGCCTTCGCCGAAGGCAACCGTGCGATGGTGTACTTCACCGCCAAGCAAGTGGACATCGTCAAGTACGGCACCGACGACGAAGCCAAGAAACAGGCCGACGGCCTGCTGGCCTTCATGACCCCGATCGCCAAGGCGTTCATGACCGAAGTCGGTTTTGAATCGGCCAACCACGGTGTGCAGATCTACGGCGGCCACGGTTTCATCGCCGAGTGGGGCATGGAGCAGAACGTTCGCGACAGCCGCATTTCGATGCTGTACGAAGGCACCACCGGCATCCAGGCCCTGGACCTGCTGGGCCGTAAAGTGCTGATGACCCAAGGCGAAGCGCTCAAGGGCTTTACCAAGATCGTGCACAAGTTCTGCCAGGCCAACGAAGGCGTCGAGGCGGTCCAGGAATTCGTCACACCGCTGGCTGCACTGAACAAAGAGTGGGGTGAGTTGACCATGAAGGTCGGCATGGCCGCGATGAAAGACCGTGAAGAAGTCGGTGCCGCTTCGGTGGATTATCTGATGTACTCCGGTTACGCGTGCCTGGCTTACTTCTGGGCCGACATGGCGCGCCTGGCGGCCGAGAAACTGGCGGCCGGCACCAGCGAAGAGGCGTTCTACACCGCCAAGCTGCAAACCGCGCGCTTCTACTTCCAGCGCATCCTGCCGCGTACCCGCACGCACGTCGCGACCATGCTCTCGGGCGCAGGTAACCTGATGGACATGAAAGAAGAAGACTTCGGCCTGGCTTACTAAGCCTTACGCGTCACGTGAAAACCGCCGCGTCCCTTGGGGCGCGGCGGTTTTTTATGCGCGGTAAAAAACCGCACTACGGCGCTCAGGGATTGCAGGCGGCTGCCGTTACAGTGATGGCAATGTGATACATGCTCGTCAGGTTGTGCTTAACTGTCAGGGTAAAGTCATAGTGCCATCATTTGTTTGCGGGTCGGAGTTTTACCCTTGTCGCGCGTGTCCGCTGTACGGTTCAGTCATTTTCTCCCTTCGTTGCTGCTCTTGCTGGCCGGGCTTTCGGCTGCCTACGTCAAGGACCTCAACGTCTTCTTCACCTCTCTGTTCAATGTGCTGCCGACCCTGGTGCTGTTGCTCGGCGGTTCGTACTGCGCGGTGTACCGTCGTCAGCGTGAGCTGTTCCTGATGATCACGGTGTATATCGCCTACTACCTGCTCGATACCCAGACCGATTTCTACCGCGACCACGGCCGCGTGCGCGAAGACGCGGCGGTGGTGTTCCATCTGTGCTGTCTGCTGCTGCCGTTGCTGTTCAGCATTTACGCGCTGTGGCAGGAGAAAACCCACCTGTTTCGTGACTTCGTCGCCCGTGGCGCGGTGTTGCTGGCAATCGGCAGCGTCGCGCTGGCGCTGGAACAAAGTTATCCCCAGGGCGTGCTGAATTGGCTGGCGGAGATTCGCTGGCCGATGCTGCATGGCGCCTGGATGAGCCTGATCCAGTTGTCGTACCCGATGTTCCTGATTGGTTTCCTGACCCTGGCCGCGCAGTACTGGTACCAGCCGCGCCCGCTGCACGCGGCGCAACTGGTGGGTTTGCTGGGTATGTTCTGGATGTTGCCGCAGACATTCATCCTGCCGTTCACCCTGAACATCATGTGCAGCCAGGTCATGCTGATGATTGCCGCCGGTGTGGCCCACGAGGCTTATCAGATGGCGTTCCGCGATGAACTGACCGGCTTGCCGGGACGTCGCGCATTGAATGAGCGCATGCAGCGGCTGGGGCGCAACTATGTGCTGGCGATGAGCGACGTCGACCACTTCAAGCGCTTCAACGACACCCACGGCCACGATGTAGGCGACCAGGTGTTGCGCCTGGTGGCGAGCAAGTTGTCCAAGGTCAACGGCGGTGGGCGAGCATATCGCTACGGCGGTGAAGAGTTCGCCGTGGTGTTCGCCGGCAAGACGGTGGAAGAATGCATGCCGCACCTGGAGGAGATCCGCGAGATCATCGCCGATTACGACATCAAATTGCGCAACATGGACCGGCCCCAAGACGATCATCAGGGCCGTCAGCGTCGCTCGGGCAGCGGCGCTTCCAGTGTCTCGGTGACCATCAGTATCGGCGTGGCCGAGCGCCAGGCCGAGCAGCGCACGCCCGAGGAAGTGCTCAAATCCGCCGACCAGGCGCTGTACGCCGCCAAGGGCGCCGGGCGTAACTGTGTGGTTGCAGCCGGTCAGACCCGCCGTGGCGCGGTGCGCATGCAAAGCGCTGCCGGTTGAGTAATGGCGCTGTATTCAGCAGCGCTACAGTGATTGTTCGGGCTCGTTGCCAGCAGTAGGTTTACCCCATCTGCTGACGGAGACATTGCCATGCCTGAGTACAAAGCTCCCCTTCGCGACATGCGCTTTCTGATCGACAACGTGTTTGATTTCCACGGCCACTACGCTGCATTGGGCGCAACCGACGCCAGCCCGGACATGGTCAGCGCGATCCTCGAAGAAGGCGCGAAATTCTGCGAGAACGTGCTCGCGCCGCTCAACCGCAGCGGTGATGAAGAAGGCTGCCATTTCGACAATGGCGTGGTGACCACGCCCAAGGGGTTCAAGCAGGCGTTCGCCCAATACGTCGAAGGCGGTTGGCATGGCGTAGCGGCGGACCCCGCCTACGGTGGCCAGGGTCTGCCGCAGTCACTGGGCCTGGTGCTCAGCGAAATGATCGGCTCCAGCAACACCTCCTGGGGCATGTACCCAGGGCTGACCCACGGCGCGATGTCGGCGATCCACGCCCATGGCACCGCCGAGCAGAAAGACACCTACCTGGGCAAACTCACCGCCGGCGAATGGACCGGCACCATGTGCCTCACCGAAGCCCATTGCGGCACCGACCTGGGCCTGATCAAGACCCGCGCCGTGCCTCAGGCGGACGGCAGCTATGCCGTCACCGGCAGCAAGATCTTCATCTCGGCCGGCGAGCACGACATGAGTGCCAATATCATCCACCTGGTGCTGGCCAAACTGCCGGATGCACCGGCGGGCACCAAGGGCATCTCATTATTCATCGTGCCCAAGTTCCATGCGGACTCCGGCGCGCGCAACGCGGTGCACTGTGGTTCCATCGAACACAAGATGGGCATCAAGGGCTCGGCCACCTGCGTGCTGAATTTCGACGGCGCCAGGGGCTTTCTGATTGGCGAGGCGAACAAAGGCCTCAACTGCATGTTCACCATGATGAACCACGCGCGCCTGGGCACTGGCATGCAGGGCCTGTGTAACGGCGAGGCAAGTTTCCAGGGGGCGATCAAATACGCCAACGACCGTCTGCAAATGCGCTCTTTGACCGGCGCCAAGGCCCCGGAGAAAGCCGCCGACCCGATCATCGTGCACGCCGACGTACGGCGCATGCTGCTGACCATGAAAGCCTTCAACGAAGGCAACCGCGCGCTCGCCTACTTCACCGCGCAATTGCTCGACACGGCGCACCTGAGCAGCGACGCCGGCCAACGCCAGGACGCCGAAGACTTGCTGGCGTTCCTGACGCCGATCTGCAAAGCCTTCATGACCGACACCGGGCTGGAGGTGACCAACCATGGCATGCAGGTGTTTGGCGGCCACGGTTACATCCGCGAATGGGGCATGGAACAACTGGCCCGCGATGCGCGGATTGCGCCGATCTATGAGGGCACCAACGGCATCCAGGCCCTCGACCTGCTGGGGCGCAAGGTGCTGGGCAGCCAGGGCAAGCTGCTGCGTGGTTTTACGAAAATCGTACACAAATTCTGTGCCGCGAATGCCGAGCACCCGCAATTCAAGGCTCATGTGGCGCAGCTCGATCAACTGAACCGCGAATGGGGCGAGCTGACCACCCGCGTGGGCATGGCGGCGATGAAAAACCCCGATGAAGTCGGCGCCGCCGCTGTGGATTACTTGATGTACAGCGGCTACGTGGTGCTCGCTTATTTGTGGCTGCGCATGGCGCTGGCGGCCCTTGAGCAACCCGACGCCGACTTCGCCAAGGCCAAGCTGGCGACCTGCGATTTCTACTTCAAGCGCCTGCTGCCGCGTACCGCCACCCACCGCGCGGCGGTGGAAGCGGGCAGCGAATGCCTGATGAGTCTGCCTGCAGAGTTGTTTGGCCTGTAGAGACCGGTTTCTACAAATCCCCAAGTGTATGTGTGACTTATAAATACTTGCTGGTCACGAACGGACCCTATGTGTCTGAAAAGTTGTTCGGGTACACTCTGAGCCTGTAAAACCGATCCTACCGAATCATTTTTCACGTTCTCACGAGGTTTGCCATGGCTGATTACAAAGCGCCGCTGCGTGATATGCGCTTCGTCCTCAACGAAGTCTTTGAGGTCGCCAACACCTGGGCCCAATTGCCGGCATTGGCAGACACCGTTGACGCCGAAACCGTAGAGGCGATCCTCGAAGAAGCCGGCAAAGTCACCGCCAAGTCCATCGCCCCGCTCAGCCGCGGCGGCGATGAACAAGGATGCCGCTGGGACAACACCGCGGTGTTTACCCCGGACGGTTTTCCACAGGCCTACAAGACCTACGCCGAAGGCGGCTGGGTTGGGGTGGGCGGCGATCCTGCCTTTGGTGGCATGGGCATGCCCAAGGCGGTGTCGGCCCAGGTCGAAGAGATGATCAACTCGTCGAGCCTGGCGTTCGGCCTGTACCCGATGTTGACCTCCGGCGCCTGTGTGTCGATCGCGACCCACGCCAGCGATGAACTCAAGGCCGCCTACCTGCCGAAGATGTACTCCGGCGAGTGGGCCGGCTCCATGTGCCTGACCGAGGCCCACGCCGGCACGGACCTGGGGATGATCCGCACCAAGGCCGAGCCACAGGCGGACGGTTCCTACAAAGTCAGCGGCACCAAAATCTTTATCACCGGTGGCGAGCACGACCTTACCGACAACATCATCCACCTGGTGCTGGCCAAGCTGCCGGACGCACCGGCGGGCCCCAAGGGCATCTCGCTGTTCCTGGTGCCCAAGTTCATGGTGAGCGCCGACGGCAGCCTGGGCGCGCGTAACGCGGTGAGCTGCGGGTCCATCGAACACAAGATGGGGATCCAGGCATCGGCGACCTGTGTGATGAACTTCGACGCAGCCGTGGGTTACCTGGTAGGCGAGGCGAACCGTGGTCTGGCGGCAATGTTCACTATGATGAATTACGAGCGCCTGGGTGTCGGCATCCAGGGCCTCGCTTCCGGTGAGCGTTCTTACCAGAACGCGATCGAATACGCGCGCGACCGCTTGCAAAGCCGTTCGCCGACCGGCGCCCAGGCCAAGGACAAAGTAGCCGACCCGATCATCGTGCACCCGGACGTGCGTCGCATGCTGCTGACCATGAAGGCGGCGAATGAAGGGGGGCGTGCGTTCTCCACCTACGTGGCGACGCAACTGGACATCGCCAAGTTCAGCGACGATGCCGTTGCGCGCGAGCGCGCGGACAACCTGGTGGCGCTGTTGACCCCGGTGGCCAAGGCGTTCCTCAGCGACCTGGGCCTGGAAACCACGGTGTTGGGCCAGCAAGTCTTCGGCGGCCATGGCTACATTCGTGAATGGGGCCAGGAGCAACTGGTGCGCGACGTGCGCATTACCCAGATCTACGAAGGCACCAATGGCATCCAGGCGCTGGACCTCATGGGGCGCAAGATCGTTGGCAGCGGCGGTGCGTTCTACACCTTGTTCGCCGACGAAATCCGCGCGTTCATCGCTTCGGCGGGTGTCGAGCTGGCTGAATTCACCCAACCGCTGGGTGCGGCAGTGGACAACCTGGACGAATTGACCGCCTGGGTACTGGATCGCGCCAAGACCAACCCGAATGAAATCGGCGCGGCGTCGGTTGAGTACTTGCACGCCTTTGGCTACATGGCCTATGCCTACATGTGGGCGCGCATGGCCAAGGCGGCGTTGGGCAAGGAAGCAGAAGAAGGCTTCTACGCCAGCAAACTGGGCACCGCACGCTTCTACTTCGCGCGCCTGTTGCCGCGCATCCAATCGCTGAGTGCGTCGGTAAAAGCCGGTAGCGAATCTTTGTTTTTGCTGGATGAAGCCCTGTTCTAAGGCGTTGGAGGGCGTGTAAGCATTCTCTTACATGACGTGCTGCTATTCGTCCTCTATCGCCAGATTGGATCCACGGATAATCTACTTCACATGGACGTCGCGCAGGAAGCGCAAAGCAACAACACGGACACGTAGGATTCTGCCAGGAAGGCGGAGTGAAATGGATGTCAGGGAAACAGTCTGCAAAGCCCCGCTTCGGCGGGGTTTTCTTTTGCCCGCGAAAAAGTCAGGCGGGCCCGTGCGGGGCGTTCATCACGTCTTCCAGCAAGGTGCGCAGCAACGCCACCGTCGCCTGCTGGCGTTGCACATCGCGGCACACCAAGCCCACTTTCAGCGGCACTCTTGGTTCACTCAAGGGTTTCCACAGCAGCGACTGGCTGTTGTGTTCGTCCTGGGAGCGCCCCGGCAACACCGTCGCCAGCTTCGTGTGAGGCAGGCTGTCGAGAATCCCCACCATGGTGTTGAGCTCCGCCTGCACTTGCGGACGACGGCCAAGGTTGGCCAACTGGCCCTGCCAGATCTGCCGCACCTGGAATTCTTCGCCCAACAGCAGCATCGGCAGCTCTGCCGCCTGTTTCAGCGAGACTTTCTTGAATTCGCGCAGAGGATGGTCCTCGGGGATGACGACCTTCAGTTCATCTTCGTACAACAACACGCCGTGCAGCCCTGGCTGGCGTGGTGGCAGGTAGCTGATACCGATGTCCAGCGAACCGTTGAGCAAGCGCCGCTCGATCTCAATCCCGGTCAATTCGTAGATCTGCACCACCAGGTGCGGCTGGGCTTTGCGCACGCGCTCGAGCATCTGCGGCACCAGGCTGGTGTGCACGGTTTGCAGCACGCCGATGGCCAGGGTGCGCATCGCTTGGCCTTTGAAGTTACGCAACGCTTCGACGGCCTGTTGCATCCCGTCGATCAATGGCAGCGCGTGGTTATACAAGGTGTGAGCCGCCAGCGTCGGCAACAGGCGCTTGCTGCTGCGCTCGAACAGGCTCACATCCAGGTTCTGTTCGAGTTGGCGGATCTGTTGGGACAGGGCCGGCTGGGAGATCGACAGACGCTCCGCGGCACGGCCGACGTGGCCTTCCTCGTACACCGCGACGAAATAACGCAGTTGCTTGAAATCCATAAGGCTTACTTATCGAAAAAGCTGGAAAATCGAAATGGCCGCTGGCCCTTGGGACGCCTAGTCTAGCGCCTATTCGCAGGGCTTACAGGGCCGGATCGGGCAATGAACAGCGTGCATGTTGAAAGCGTTTACATAGGCAAGGCAAACAATCTTCACCCCACTTACAGGGCGCATACCGACCAAGGTCCGGTTGCCAACGGCGGTGACTTGTGAACCTGTTCACTAGGCGTCGCCCGGCACCGAGCCTGGACGATCTGATCCTGGATGCCCCAAGCGACAGTCTTTGCAGCGAATCCTTGATGCCCACGGTGGCCCGTCCGCCTCAAGTCTTCGTTCGTGGGCAGGGCTCTTGGCTGTGGGACGGTGACGAGCGCGCCTACCTGGACTTCAGTCAGTGCAGCGCCGCCAACAGCCTTGGCCACAGCCCGCAGGTGCTGATCGAAGCGTTGGCCGACCAGGCCCAGGCGCTGATCAACCCAGGCAACGGTCTGCATAACCGCAGCCAGCTCAACCTCGTCGACCGCCTGTGCCATCGCACCGGCAGCGACCAGGCGTACCTGCTCAACAGTGGCGCGCAGGCCTGCGAAGCGGCGATCAAGCTGGCGCGCAAATGGGGCCAACTGCACCGTGGCGGCGCCTACCGCATCATCAGCGCGAGCGGCGGTTGCCACGGGCGCAGCTTTGCGGCATTGGCCGCCTCGGCGGGCGCTGTGGCCAACCGGTTTGAACCGCAGTTGGCGGGTTTCAGCCATGTACCGTTCAACGACCTGGCAGCCCTGCATGCCGCCGTCGACGCGCAGACCGTCGCCATCATGCTCGAGCCGATCCAGAGCGAAGCCGGGGTGGTTCCTGCGACGGAGCATTATCTGAAAGGCGTCGAGCGGCTGTGCCGGGAATTGGGGATCTTGCTGATCCTCGACGAGGTACAAACGGGGATCGGCCGCTGCGGCAGCCTGCTTGCCGAACAACAGTACGGCGTACGTGCCGACATCATCACCCTCGGCAAAGGCCTGGGCGGCGGCGTCCCCCTCGCGGCGTTGCTGGCACGCGGCAAAGCCTGTTGCTTTGAAGTGGGCGAGTTGGAAGGCACCCATCATGGCAATGCGCTGATGGCGTCGGCCGGGGTGGCCGTGCTTGATACGGTGTTGGAGCACGGCTTTCTGGAGCAGGTGCGTGACGCCGGTTTCTACCTTGGCGAGGGCCTCGCCCGTCTGGCTTATCGCTACGACCACGGCCAATTGCGCGGCCATGGCCTGATGTGGGGGCTGACGCTGTCGGATTATTCTGCGGATGCTGTCGTAAAAGCGGCCTTGCATGAAGGCCTGATCATTAACGCCCCGCAACCGAACTGCCTGCGCTTCACGCCGGCCCTGACGGTAAGCAAAAGCAACATCGATGAAATGCTCCTGCGCCTGGCCCGCGCCTTCGCGCGCGTGCGCACCGCGCAGCTGCAATGCCGCAAGGGCATCGCCGTTTAAACACCGATTTACCGAACCGTCTCGCGACCTACGCGGCGCCTCCAGCCTGATTTTTTCGGCTGGGGGCGTTTTTTTGTCTGTGTCATTTTTGGATTGAAAAGGTTGATTGAGCCTTTGCGAAAACAATGTTTTTTTAACGAGCCTCGGCAAGGACTGCCGACGGGGCGCTGCGCGCGTTACTTCTAATCTATACCACTGGGTGGTATGTTTGTGGGAAGGGATATCCATGAGACTCAGGTTGTTCAAAACGCGGAAGTTTGCCGAAGCGGCCAGCAAGGCCTGGATCTGTGACTCGGAGTTAAGGGAGGCGTTTGGCCAATTCAGCGGATGCTGGAAATCAGAGAGTTTGTGGAGATACATCATGACCAAGAAATATAAAAGTGCGGCGTTTGAGTCCATTCACCACTCCGCCAAAGCGCTTTATGCCATCGGCGCCATCAGCAAAACCACGCTTCGTGAATATGACGAGGCATGCTTATCTGCCGTCCCGGAACAAATTCCGGCCGAACAAATCAAGCAGCTTCGTGAAAACAACCATGTGAGCCAACCGGTGTTCGCCCGTTACCTGAACACCAGCGCTTCCACGGTAAAAAAATGGGAATCTGGCGAGAAACAACCTAGCGGCATGGCGCTCAAGTTATTGAGCATCGTACAAAAACACGGGTTGGAAATTCTGGCCTGAAGATGGCCCAACGCCAGATCCCACTGAACCCTCACGAACGCTCAAGGTCGATTAGCTACACGGCTCGCACGAGCCGATTTTTCTGGAGCTGACCCATGGATTTCATTCGTATCATCATCGCCATTCTGCTGCCGCCACTGGGTGTGTTCCTGCAAGTGGGCTTCGGCGGCGCGTTCTGGCTGAACATCCTGCTGACCCTGTGCGGCTACATTCCAGGCATCGTGCACGCGGTGTACATCATCGCCAAGCGCTGAGGCCGTCAGCCTTTTGCGATGAGTCGTGAGTTGCGCTCGTTGCGAAAGGCCAACTGCTCGATGGTCTGGGTGGCGTGTTCGGCCTCTTCGCGCGCTTGCAGGATGATGCCGTGCTGCTCGGACTTGCTGCACACCGGGTCGGCATTGCTCGCATCGCCCGTGAGCATGAAGGCCTGGCACCGGCAGCCGCCGAAGTCCTTTTCCTTTTCGTCACATGACCGGCACGGCTCGGGCATCCAGTCGTAGCCGCGAAAGCGGTTGAAGCCGAACGAGTCATACCAGATGTGCTGCATGCTGTGGTCGCGCACGTTGGGAAATTGCACTGGCATTTGTCGAGCGCCGTGGCAGGGTAGGGCGGTGCCATCGGGCGTCACGGTCAGGAAAATGCTGCCCCAGCCGTTCATGCAGGCTTTCGGGCGCTCTTCGTAGTAATCTGGCGTGACAAAGATCAGCTTGCACGGGTGGCCTTCGGCTTCCAGCTTGGCGCGGTATTCATTGGTGATGCGTTCTGCGCGCACCAGCTGCTCCCGGGTCGGCAACAGACCTACGCGATTGAGCTGCGCCCAGCCGTAAAACTGGCAGGTGGCGAGTTCGACAAAGTCCGCCTCAAGCGCGATACACAGCTCGATGATGCGGTCGATCTTGTCGATGTTGTGCCGATGGGTGACGAAGTTAAGCACCATCGGGTAGCCGTGCGCCTTCACCGCGCGGGCCATTTCGAGCTTTTGAGCGAAGGCTTTTTTCGAGCCGGCCAGCAGGTTGTTCACCTGTTCGTCGCTGGCCTGGAAGCTGATCTGGATATGGTCCAGGCCGGCCTTCTTGAAGTCGCTGATCTTCTGCTCGGTCAGGCCGATGCCGGAGGTGATCAGGTTGGTGTAGAAGCCCAGCTTGCGCGCTTGCGCGATCAGCTCGGCAAGGTCCTGGCGCACCAACGGTTCACCGCCGGAAAAACCCAATTGCGCCGCACCCATTTCCCGCGCTTCACGAAATACCTTGATCCATTGCTCGGTACTCAACTCCTTGCCCTGCTCGGCAAAATCCAGCGGGTTGGAGCAATACGGGCACTGCAACGGGCAGCGATAAGTCAGCTCGGCCAGCAGCCACAACGGCAGGCCAATCGCTGGTTTGTCAGGCAAGGGTGATCCAGTGCTCAGCACGGGCGACCTCCATGAATTGCTCGATGTCATCACCAAGCTCAGGCACGCCGGGGAATTGTTTATCCAGCTCGGCGATGATCGCCGCCACGTCGCGCTCGCCATCGATCAAGCCACCGATCAGCGCGGCGCTGTCGTTGAGCTTGATCATGCCTTCGGGATAGAGCAACACATGGCCCTTTTGCGCGGGCTCGTACTGGTAGCGATAGCCCTGGCGCCAGGTTGGTTTTTTGCTGCGATCAAAGCTCATAGGGTGATCCCTTTGTGCCATACCCGCTGCTCGGTCACGCTGTGATACGGCGGGCGTTTGAGTTCGTAGGCCATGCTCATGGCATCGAGCATGCTCCACAGGATGTCCAGTTTGAACTGGAGAATCTCCAGCATGCGTTCCTGGCCTTCGCGAGTGGTGTAGTGCTGCAGAGTGATTGCCAAACCATGCTCCACGTCGCGACGGGCCTGGCCCAGGCGGGTGCGGAAGTATTCATAACCGGCCGGGTCGATCCAAGGGTAATGCTGCGGCCAGCTGTCGAGGCGCGACTGGTGGATCTGCGGCGCGAACAGTTCGGTCAGCGAACTGCTGGCCGCTTCCTGCCAACTGGCGCGACGGGCAAAGTTGACGTAGGCATCCACCGCAAATCGCACACCGGGCAACACCAGTTCCTGGGAGCGCAGTTGGTCCGGGTCGAGGCCGACAGCCTGGCCCAGGCGCAGCCAGGCTTCAATGCCGCCGTCTTCACCGGGAGCACCGTCGTGGTCGAGCAGGCGCTGGATCCACTCGCGACGGATCTCACGGTCCGGGCAGTTGGCCAGGATCGCGGCGTCTTTCAGGGGAATATTCACCTGATAGTAAAAGCGGTTGGCGACCCAGCCCTGGATCTGCTCGCGGGTCGCACGGCCTTCATACATCGCCACATGGTACGGGTGACGAATATGGTAGAAGGCGCCCTTGGCCCGCAGGGCGGCTTCGAATTCAGCGGTGGTCAACGGCGTGTCAGTCATTTCGGTCGCTCCTACAATTCAATGCTCATGCCGTCGTAAGCCACTTCGACATTGCGCCGCGCCAGCTCCGCTCGCTCGGGGGAATCTTCATCGAGGATCGGGTTGGTGTTGTTGATGTGGATAAGTACCTTGCGCTGGCGGGGCAATTGCTCAAGCACTTCGAGCATGCCGCCGGGGCCGTTCTGTGCCAGGTGCCCCATTTCGCGGCCGGTACGGGTGCCGACGCCGCGGCGTTGCATTTCATCGTCATCCCACATCGTGCCGTCCACCAGCAGGCAGTCGCTGCCGGCCATGATGTCCAGCAACGGCGCGTCGACCTTGCCCAGGCCTGGGGCATAGAACAATTTGCCGCCGGTGCGCAGGTCTTCGACGATCAGGCCGATGTTATCGCCCGGGTGCGGGTCGAAGCGATGCGGCGAGTAGGGGGGCGCAGCGCTGCGCAATGGCAGTGGGGTAAAACGCAGGTTGGGGCACGCCGGAATGGTGAAGCTGGCGTCCAACTCGATACGGTTCCACGTCAGGCCGCCATTCCAGTGGGTAAGCATGCTGAACAACGGGAAGCCGGTGCTCAGGTCTTCATGGACCATGTCGGTGCACCACACTTGGTGCGGGCAACCTTCGCGCAGGCTCAACAGGCCGGTGGTGTGGTCGATCTGGCTGTCCATCAGAATGATCGCGCTGATGCCGGTGTCACGCAGAGCACGGCCAGGTTGCATCGGGGCGAAACCCTGAAGCTGCGCGCGGATATCCGGCGAGGCATTGCACAGCACCCAGTTCACGCCATCGTCGGAGATCGCGATGGACGATTGGGTACGCGCCTGGGCCCGCAGGCTGCCATCTCGGAAACCCGCGCAGTTCACGCAGTTGCAGTTCCACTGCGGGAAACCACCGCCGGCGGCGGAACCTAGAATCTGGACAAACATGGTCGCTCCATCAAGCTCAAAACAAAAACGCCCCGGGCGAACCGAGGCGTTGTATTACCCAGCGGATTAACGGCTGGCGAAGTACATGGTGACTTCGAAACCGATGCGCAGATCAGTGTAAGCAGGTTTGGACCAGGTCATATTCTTACTCCTACGAAGGGATGGGACGTTTACTACCAAGTAATACATATAGTCCACCTCCAATCGGAGATGTTCAGATGTGTGCGTGGGAATGTTACGCAATTCTTTTCAAGTTAGCGCTGTCTCGGTGGAAAAAGCCTATTGCAGGAGCGGCAATGATCAATCAGCCGCCTGCCAGGCAACCGAGACGCGTGGGCCGTTGGCCACGCAGCGCCAGCCGCCTGCGGCGTCGTTCAATTGCCCGGCGGCAGCCTGCAGCGCTGCCCGTGAACAGGTCTGGATCAGGAAGTGAAGATCAGCCAGATAACCCGACGGATGGCCTGCCAGATGGGCGTGCCACAGCAATTCAGCGGCTTGGGCGTTGGGCAGGGTCTGTGCTGAAAACTGCTGCGCCAGGGCCAGGTTGCCCAGGTCGTCGCTGTCCTCGATCAGCGTCGGCAGTTGTCTCAGGAAATTTTGCAGGTGATCAGCAATTCCTTCCAGGGGCACGCTCGGGGATTGCACGCCGAAGAGCAGGCCGGTCTGGCCGTTTATCTGTCGGATGCCGCTGAATACTGCGTAGCCGATTTGCAGTTCTACCCGCAGGCGCTGGTAGAACGGTGCCTGAAGCAGATGGCCGAGCAATCGCCATGCCGCTTCATCCGCCAGGGACGGGCTTGGCGTTGGGCAAAACAGCAGCAATGCGGCTTCGTCAGAGTCGGTTTTCACCTCATGCCATACGCGTTGGCCGCTGAGGGGGGGCAATGTGTGATCCAGCTTCGCGGGCTGTCCAGGCAAACGGGTCGCGGCTATTTTGATCGCTGCTTCATAGGCGGGCGAAAAACCCACCCCCAAACCTTGCCAGTGGGCGGTGGCCCACGAAGCAGGTTGAGGGTCGATGGCGCTGCAGCAAGTGGGCAGTGCCTTGAGCAATGCTCGGATGGCGATCGTGGTGGGCTCGGCGGATTGAGCCTCTTGTGGTTGGTTCAGGCGTTGCGCCAGCGCGTCCAGCACGGCGGGCATGGGTTCCTGCAGCCCGATCATCTTCACCAGCGAGTCGTTACCCAGGCTTTCGAACGACAATTCGACGCCCGCCTGGCGGGCATTTTCGCGCAGCGACTGCACTGTGGTTTCCAGGCCGGAAGGCGCCGAATGCCATTGCAGGTACAGCGCGGCTTCATCACTGTCGTGGGCCGTTGCCTGGCTGAAAGTCAGCGCTGATACCTCCCTGCGCCCACGGGAGCGATCCTGGGCAAACGTGCGCAAGCCTCGATGGGCGCTGGTCTGGCCACGGATCAGGCCGGCGCGTTCTTCCCTGGCGGGTGGGCGCAGGAACGGGTTGTTCGGCGGCAGTTGCCAGCGGTGCTCGGAGGGCGGCAGGTGCAGCGAAACCAGCAGAGCCTTGAGGGAGACGACACCCTGTTCCGAAAGGTCTTGGCTGTCGTTTCTGGCCAACGCCAGCGCGCCCTGGATCTGTTGTTGGCGAGCGGCCAGCAGCGCGAACTCTTCACGCAGTGACGTCCAATCGCTGTGCGCGAAAAAGCTCAGCCAATCGTGCAGCAACGCCTCGATCTGTGTGGCCGTTTCATCTTGAGCACTGAGCGTAACGTCGATATCGATCACCGCTTGCCCGGCGAAGTGGTAAAGCACTGACGCCTGCAAGGCATTCGCCAGCTGTCGCGCTTTCAATTCAGCCAACAATCCGCCGGGTGCCGAGGCGTTGAGCCAGATGCAGAGGAAATCCAGCGCTTCACGCGGCACATCGCATGTGATGACGTAGTGCAGGTGGTTGTGCTCGATGTGCTGATAGCTGCGCGCGTGCCCCTGCATCAATGCCGCAGGCGCGGATTGTGGGCGTAGAGGCCCCGAGGTCAACTGTTCGCTGAACTGCTGCGCCAGGCTTTGCAGTGCTTGCAGCGACTGCGGACCGGCCAGGCTCAACGTCATCTGCCCGCTCTGGTAGAAATGCGCGTGGAAGTCGCGCAATGCTTGCTGAAATGCCTCACGCTCCACCGGCAGGCTGTCACGGTTGCCGGCATGAAAGCCTCGCAGCGGATGGTCCGCCGCCAGGCCCTGCAGCAACGCGACCTGCTGCTGCGCCTTGGCATCCTGGGACCAGGCGACAAATTCCGCGTGCAACACTTCGCGCTCGCGCAGTTGGTCTTCCAGCGCCAGCCGCGGAAGGGTCAGCATATCCGCCAGACGCTCCAGCCCACCGGTAAACGTTGCAGCCGGCAGCTCGAAGAAGAACTCCGTGGTGCGCTCACGGGTGCTTGCATTGACCTGGCCTCCATGACGTTGCACGTAGGTCATCAACCCTTCATTAGCGGGAAAACGCTCGGTACCGAGAAACAACAAGTGTTCCAGGAAATGCGCCAGTCCCGGCCATGCCAATGGCACGTCATGGCTGCCGGCATCCACCCGCAGAACGGCGGCGCAACGCTTCAAGCGCGGTGCATGACGCAAGGAAACCCGCAAGCCATTGGCCAGGGTCAGATGGAGAGGATGAAGGTGGGCCGGTGCAGGCATGGGCACTTCCGAAGCGTATGAAATGCCTATGCTAACAAACCCTTCGAGTCAGGGTTTGAACAGCGCGCCATACAGCTCGGGGCGCCGGTCTTGCAGGTAGTGGTTGGCGGCGCGCGCATCGAGGATCGATTGTCGCTCCAGCGTGCCGACGATCAGCGCTTCATCCAGGCCGGCCTGAGCGATGCGCTGGCCATTGGGTGCGGCGATGCTGCTTTGCCCGCAATACTGGATCTCGCCTTCGTGCCCGCAGTAATTGGCATAGGCCACATAGCACTGGTTTTCAAAGGCCCGCGCACGCACGGTGACATCGGCGACAAAGTCGAACGGCACCATATTGGCGGTGGGCACCAGGATCAGTTCAGCGCCGGCCAGGGCCAGGCGCCGAGTGTTTTCCGGAAACTCCAAGTCGTAGCAGATCAGCAAACCGAGCGTCCAACCGTTGAGTTGCACCAGCGCGAAATCATCTTCGCCGGCACTGAACATCGAGCGGTCCAAATCCCCGAACAGGTGCGTCTTGCGGTAGTTGCGCAGGCGTTGGCCGTGGGCGTCGATCAACTGCACGGCGTTGTAGATCTGGCCGTCTTCGGCCCGTTCCGGGTAACCGTACAGGATCGCCAGCCCGGCGCTTTTGGCCAGTTCGGCGATCGCCTGTGCCGACGGCCCGTCCTGCGCTTCGGCCAGGGCACCCACGGCCTCGGCGCCGATGTTATAGCCGCTGAGAAACATCTCCGGCAGCACCAGCACATCGGCGCCGGACGCCTCATGCGCCAGCTGATGCAGGCGCTTGAGGTTGGCGGCCACATCCAGCGGCAGGGGCGGGCATTGGTAGAGGGCGACACGCATGGCTTGGCTCCTTACTCAGGCAGGGCAATCGGCCCGATTTCATCGAATACATCGCCCGGCCCCGGGTTCTCGGGGTGAGTGCTGCCGCCGAAGTGATTCATGATCCCCCACACCGCATTCAGCGAGGTTTGCACCGCGCCTTCGACCCATGCAGGCGTCCAGGAGACGTCGTCACCGGCGATAAAAATCCCACGCTGTTCGGCGGGCATGTCCTTCTGCATGAAGTGCGCATACATACGCTGGTTGTAGCGATAGTGACCGGGCAGGGCGCCCTTGAAGGCACCGAGGAAATGCGGGTCGGCTTCCCACGACACCGTGATCGGGTCGCCGATAATGCGCGCCTTGATATCGACTTTCGGGTAGATCTTGTTCAGTGCATCGAGGGCCAGCTTCACGCGTTTATCGATGGGCTGAGGCAGCATTTTCAGCGCGTCGCTCATCCAGGAGTACGACAGGCAGATCACGCCTGGCTTGTCGTCACCGTTGTCGAACTTGCCGTTTTCAAACAGGTAGGTGCCACGGGTGAGGCGATCGGTGAGCGTCATGCTCATCAGGTCGCGCCCGGTTTCCGGGTCTTTGTCTTTCCAGAACGGGCGGTCGACCATCACAAAGGTTTTTGACGATTGCATGTAGCGGGTGCGGTCCAGGGCCATCCACATCTTTTGCGAGAACAGAGTTTCGTCGCATTCGATCTGGGTGGTCAGCAGCCAGCTCTGGCAGGTGGTCAGCACGGCGGCGTATTCGCGGGTGTCACCGTAGTTATCGGTGACGGCGAAGCGGCCATCGGCGGCGTGGGCGATGCGTTTCACCCCGGCCCGTGGCGCACCGCAGTGCAGCGAACTGAGGCTGGTGCCGGCCGGCCAGTGGGCGCAACGCTCCGGTACATGACGCCAGATGCCCATCGGTACCTGGGCGACGCCGCCGACGATCAGGTGCTGGTGGTCGTCGCAGTTGGTCATCACTACGCGAAAGATTTCCAGCATCGAGTTGGGAAAGTCCGAATCCCAGCCGCCGGTACCGAAACCGACCTGGCCGAACACTTCGCGGTGGTGAAACGACAGCTTCGCAAACGCCTTGGAGGTGGCGACGAAGTCATAGAAGGTGCGGTCGTCCCACAATGGCACCAGCGTGTTCCACAGCGCCTTGAGGCGCGGCACGTCACGGTCGCGGATGGCTTGCTGGATATCGGCGAACTGCGAGCCGGCTTCCAGCGCATCGGCCCAGGCGTCAGCCACTTCCTGGAACAGCGCGGGCAAGTCGGAGAGTTTCTGCGCGTAGTGGGTCTGGCCTTCGAGGTCGATCACAGTGCTGCCCGACGCCGGGGTCAGCGGGTTGGGAAAGGGTTTGGTTTCCAGGCCCAGCTTGTCCACGTAGTGATAGAACGCGGTGGACGACACCGGGAAGCGCATGCCGCCCAGTTCGGCGATGATGCCTTCGGCGCCTTCAAACGCCTGGGAGCGCAGGCGGCCGCCCATTTTCGAGGCTTCATACACCACCGGCTTGAGGCCCAGCTTCATCAGCTCGTAAGCGGCCACCAGGCCCGCGATCCCCGCACCGACTATCGCCACTTCCGCGCCATGGTTGGCGGCGGGGATACTGCCCAGGCCGGCCGGGTGCTCGATCCAGTCATCAAAGGCGAACGGGAAATCCGGGCCGAAGATGGTGATGGGCTTCTTACCGTCGACCGGGTGGCGATGGGGCTTGGCGAGGGTGCTGGACGGAATGCTCATGGCTGACCTTACTGGCGACTGGGCGGACGTGACCCGCTGAGTATAGGAAAAGATGGCAGCCAGTTTAGGGAGCGTAGCGTTCGTTATTAAGACGCAATGTGTCGTCGAATTGAGCTAATTTCAGCCATAACGGCGAAGGCGGCGGTCAGATTGGCTGCCCGCGATCCAGTTTGTTGCTAAGGATGATCGAAGTGGTGGTTTTTTCCACACCGTCCACGCTGCCGATCTGGTCGAGCAATTGATCGAGCTGTTCCGGCGAATCCGTGCGTAGCCAGGCGACGTAATCGAACTCGCCACTGACCGCGCACAACTGCTGCACTTGCGCCATGGCGCTGAGCCGGCGCAGCACTTCCTTGCCCGAGCGCGCCTGCACAGTGATGCCGACATACGCCTGCAAACCGCCATCTACCACACGCTTGCCGAGGCGCACGCCATAACCAGTAATGACCTGGGTTTTTTCAAGGCGAGCCAGGCGCGAGGTCACCGTGGTGCGTGCGATGCCTAGCTGCCGAGCGAGCATGGCCACGCTTTCGCGGGCGTTGAGCTGCAGGGCGGCGATGAGTTGGCGGTCGATTTCGTCTAGGGGGGGCAAGGCGGGCTCCGGTGCTGGCGGTGATAGGGAGCATGTTACAGACTTCCAGACACACAAAAGCCGCGCAATGCGCGGCTTTCTCGTTTGGTGGGCTCACACGGACTTGAACCGTGGACCAAAGGCTATGAGTTTGTGCATGATACTAAAAGGCTAGTGGCGTTTGGCGTAGCCTACGTGAAGCTGGGTATCAGAGCGAGAAATTGGCTTCTCCCCCGTGCAGCAATACCTGCCATCGAATACAGTGCAGCCCCCTTTCAGCTGAGTAACGCCATGAACGTACAAATCGGTGGAGGCGCCCTCGCGGTCATTCTGACGGGCATGCTCATAGTTTTCGGCGTCAGCGAGTGCCAGCGTGGCCCGTTGAAACCGGAACTTGCCGACGACGTCAGCGACGCGCAGAAGACCTGGCTGACCATCGAGCACCGCATTAAGCGTTATGATCCGGCCCTCACGCAGGTCACGCGAGACCAGCAGGCGCTGACCGTTTTCTACCGTCCAGCCACGCCCGCGGAGGAGGCCGACGATTGGGCCCCGGACATGCTGCGCATCGTCGGCCACGCACTGGCGGCGCTGAACGGCGCGCCAGGAGGAAAGGCGTACACACAAGTGACCGTCAGAGCGCGAATGCTCGCCGATGATGATGTGGAATTGGTGTACGACATGCCGGGGTTCGATGCCATCAAGACCCAGCAGGATGGTTACTTCAACTTCGCCAGCATGCCGCGCAGCCTGTCATTCAGTCCGGCCGCCCTGGCGCAGATCAACGACGCTTGCCGGGGCATGAATGCTCAGGCGTTCTATCCGCAATTCTGCCGGCGAGTCAAAGAGGCCGCAGCGAGCCATCCCTGAACGCGTGCGCACCGCATGCTTTTAATCCGTTTTTTGACGCAATATTGGCAACTCTTACAGTAAGCAACTGTTCATCCCGATTCTAAGCTGGAATCGTCGAAGGTATCCGCGATGGTTCCGCCAGAAACGCGAAAGCCGCGCAATGCGCGGCTTTGAGTATGGTGGGCCCAGTAGGACTCGAACCTACGACCAAGGGATTATGAGTCCCCTGCTCTAACCAACTGAGCTATAGGCCCTCAGTAGGTCGCGGATTATAACGATGGTTTCCCCACTGTGCCATCCGAAAAATCCTCAACGCTCATACGAAGAAACGTCGCGGCAAAAAGCTCGGGTGGTAGCGGCAGGCTGACGATGTAGCCCTGCATCTGTTCGCAGCCTTCAGCCGCCAGGAAAGCCTGTTGCGCCGTGTTCTCCACGCCTTCGGCAATGATGGTGAATTGCATGCTGTGGCCCAGGGCGATGATGGCGCGCACGATGGCGGCGTCGTGGGGGTCGTCGGGCAGGCCGCGGACGAAGGATTGGTCGATTTTCAGGAAGTCCAGCGGCAGGCGCTTGAGGTAGCTCAAGGACGAATAACCGGTGCCAAAGTCATCAATGGCAAGCTGTACGCCCAGGTCCTTGAGTTGGTGCAGGACCTCCAGCGCCTCTTCGGCCTGGCTCATGATGAAATTTTCGGTGATCTCCAGTTGCAGGCGGCCTGGGGCGAGCCGGTAGTCGTGCAGCAGTTGTTCGATACGGCTCAGCAAGCCGGGATGGCGCAGTTGGGCGCCCGCCAGGTTGACCGACAGCGGGCCGAAGTTGTCGAAGGTGCCCTGCCAGGCATGCAGTTGTCGGCAGGCTTGTTCGAGCACCCAGTCGCCGATCTGCAGGATCATGCCGTTTTCTTCGGCAAGGGCAATGAAGTGTTCGGGCGGCACGTCGCCAAAGGTGGGGTGGCGCCAGCGGATCAGCGCTTCGGCACCGATCAGTTCCTGGGTCGCCAGACTCAGTTTGGGCTGGTAGCACAAGCTCAGTTCGTTGCGCTCGATGGCGCGGCGCAATTCGTGTTCAAGTGCCACTCGTTCGTTGGCTTGCGCGGTGAGATCGCTGGTGTAGCTTTCGACCCGGTTACGCCCCTTGGCCTTGGAGCGATACATCGCGGCATCGGCATTCTTGACCAGCGTGGCGACATCCGTGCCGTCCTGGGGGTACAAGCTGGTGCCGATGCTGGCACTGATAAAGAACTCGTGTTCACCCGCCTGGAAGGGCGGGGCGAAGCAGGCCAGCAGTTTATTGGCCAGGTACTCGGCGTCGCTGGCGTGCTGCAGGCCAGGGAGCAGGATGATGAATTCGTCACCGCCCAGGCGCGCGACGGTGTCGATGTCACGCAGTTGCTCCTTGAGGCGCACGGCGATGCCCTTGAGCAGCAAGTCGCCTATCGGATGGCCGAGGCTGTCGTTGATGTGCTTGAAACGATCCAGGTCCAGAAACAGCACGGCGCCTTGCTTGCCGGTTTCCTGATGCCCGTTGAGGGCGGCCTGCAGCCGGCTTTCGAACAGCGTGCGGTTGGGCAGGCCGGTCAGCGGGTCATGGTGTGCCTGGTAGTCGAGGCGGGCCTGGGCCAGCTTGAGGCTGGAGATGTCGGCAAACACCGCGACGAAGTGGGTGATCACCTGGTCGCGGTTGCGCACGGCGCTGATGGTCAGCCAACTGGGGTACAGCTCGCCGTCCTTGCGCCGGTTGGATATCTCGCCCTGCCAGTGGCCGTGGGCGGCCAGTTGATGCCACATGGCGGCATAGAAGGCGCTGTCATGCAGTCCGGAGGCAAGCAAACGAGGGGTCTGGCCGAGGGCTTCGGCCTCGCTGTAGCCGGTGATCTCGGTGAAGGCGCGGTTGACTGCGCTGATGTTCTGGTGGATATCGGTGATCAACACGCCTTCGGCCGTGCTTTCGAACACCGTGGCGGCCTGTTGCAGTTTTTCCTGCATCAACTGGCGCTCGGTAATGTCCCGCGCGATGGTGAGCATGCAGTCCTCATTGCCAATGCTCATGGGGCGGCTGGACACTTCACACAGGCGAATCTGGCCATCGCTGCGACGGATATGGCAGACGTAGTCACGCACAAAGCCATCGCGCTGTATCATTTCCAGCAGGTGTTTGCGTTCGTTGAGGTCGACCCAGATGCCCAGGTCCAGCGTCGATTGGGCGAGTGATGTCGCGCTGGAAAACCCGGTGATGCGAGTGAAGCCGTCGTTCACTTCAATCAACAGGCCGTCCCGTTGACGGCTCAGCAGCAGGCCATCGGGGGAGGCGTGGAAGGCCTTGGCGAATTTCTCTTCGGAGGTCTGCAGCAACTGCTGGGTTTCCTTGAGTTGGGTGATGTCGCGCACCACCACCACGATGGCTTCCGTGGTATCAAGTTGAAACGGCTCGGCGGAAATCAGCCCCGTGAAGGCTTGGCCGTTACTGCGCAGGAAGGGCATTTCCAGGTTGCGGATGCTGGTGGTCTGCATCCGTTGCAGCAAATCAGGGCCAATCCCTTGAATGTCCCAGATATCCAACTCCGTCACCCTTCTGCCAATCACGTCTTCGGCCCTCAGGCCAATCTGATCCTCGAATGCCTTGTTCACCTCCAGCAGGCAGCCATCGGACAGCCGTGCGATCAACAGCATGTCCGGGCACTGCTGGAACACCGAGGCAAATTTTTGCTCGGACAGTTGCAGGGCTTCCTCGGTGCGCTTGGCCTCGCTGATATCAATCATCAAGCCGCGCAGTACGGGCTCATGGCCGTGCTCGATCAGGCTGACGATGTCCCGCACCCATAAGCAGCGGCCGTCGGCGGTGATGACCCGGTAGTCAACGCTGTGGTCACGGTTGGCACGGGTTTCCCGGTAGCAGTAGGCTTCGGTGCGGATCAGGTCGGCGGGGTGAATGATGTTGCGCCAGAAGCCTGGAATCAGCCAGTGGGCGCGGGGATACCCCAGCAGGTCTTCGGCGTGGGGTGACACGTAGCTGTAGGTGAAATCGCCAATGCTGGCTTCCCAGGCGATGGCGGACAGGCTCTCCACCAGGCCGCGATAGTGATATTCGCTGCTGCGCAGTTCCTGTTCGAGCGCGACGCGGCGGGAAATTTCCGAACTGAGCCGGCGATTGATCCGGATCACGATGGCCAATACGGTGCTCAACAGCAAAACCGCCGGTAGGCCGTACAGCAACAAGTCAGACCAGAAGGTGCGGTGGTCGGTGAAGCTGCCCACCCAACGCTGCTGGATGGCGTTGGTTTCTTCCGGGCTCAGGTCGGCGAGCACCTTGTCCAGAATGCCCACCAGCATGTGGTCGTCGCGGGGTACGCCCATCGCCAGTTGATAGCGGTAGGGCGTTTCGCCACTGACGTACAAGCCGTCAAGCTTGAGCTCGCGCAGGTTCCACACCGTCGAAGCCAAGTCGCTGACCACGGCGTCGACTTCACCGGTGGCCAGTGCCTGCAGGGTCGAGCTGACGTTGGGCAATGCGATCAAGTTGAGATCGGGGTGGTGGGTTCGCAGCAGTTCGTGAGGGGAATAGTTCTCGACCACCGCCACCTTCAGCCCGTAGAGGTCCTTGAGGTTGCGGGGACGAGCACCGCCTTCATGCGCAAGGATGACCATCGGAAAGTCAATGTAGGGTCGCGTGAATGCCAGGTAGTTTTGTCGCTCCGGTGTCGACATGACGCTGGGTATGAGGTCCAGCTGATTGTCTCGCGCCATCTCCAGAACGGCGCCCCAGGTGGGCGGTTCGATAAGCTTGATCCTCACGCCGAGGCGGTCTTGGATCAGGCGCACGTAATCCGCCGCCAAGCCTTGGTAGCGGCCAACTTCATCACGGTATTCAAAGGGTGGCCATGACGCGTCCACCCCCAGGCGCAGTTCCTGGTGGTCCGCCAGCCAGGCACGCTCATCATCAGTGAGCGTCAGCGCGCCAGCCGTTGCGGTCCAGGTCAGCAGCCACAGCAAACACACAGCCGGCAGTCTGGGCATAACGGTCTCGTTATGGCACGGGGAATGTTTCGAGTGTAGACGGGCTTTTGGGGGAGGGATCTGGCGCGAGGTTTTATCTGTAGAAAACAAAACCCCCGGCCTGGGCCGGGAGTTCTGGTATCACTCGTCGAGGAAGGAGCGTAGATGCTCGCTTCGCGTCGGGTGCCGCAACTTGCGCAGCGCCTTGGCTTCGATCTGCCGGATCCGCTCGCGGGTCACGTCAAACTGCTTACCGACTTCTTCAAGGGTGTGGTCGGTATTCATATCGATGCCGAAACGCATGCGCAGTACCTTGGCTTCACGGGCAGTGAGGCCGGACAGTACGTCGCGAGTCGCTTCTTTAAGGCTCTCAACGGTGGCGACATCGATGGGCGACTGCATGGTCGAGTCTTCGATGAAGTCACCCAGGTGGGAGTCTTCGTCATCACCAATCGGGGTTTCCATGGAGATCGGCTCTTTAGCGATCTTCAACACCTTGCGGATTTTATCCTCAGGCATTTCCATGCGTTCGCCCAGCTCTTCCGGGGTCGGTTCGCGACCCATTTCCTGCAACATCTGCCGGGAAATACGGTTGAGCTTGTTGATGGTCTCGATCATGTGCACCGGAATACGAATGGTGCGGGCCTGGTCGGCAATCGAGCGAGTGATCGCCTGACGGATCCACCAGGTGGCATAAGTCGAGAACTTGTAGCCGCGACGGTATTCGAACTTGTCCACAGCCTTCATCAAGCCGATGTTGCCTTCCTGGATCAGATCGAGGAATTGCAGGCCACGGTTGGTGTATTTCTTGGCGATCGAGATCACCAGACGCAAGTTGGCTTCGACCATCTCTTTCTTCGCGCGGCGGGCCTTGGCCTCACCGATCGACATGCGACGGTTGATGTCCTTGATCTCGGCAATCGTCAGGCCGGTTTCGGTCTGCAGCGCGATCAGCTTTTGCTGGCAACGAATGATGTCCGGCTGCAGGCGACCGATGGCTTCGGCGTATTTCGCCTTGCCCTTGGCCAGTGCATCGGTCCAGCTTTCGTCGACTTCGTTGCCCGGGAACTGGCGCAGGAAGTCGGCACGCGGCATGCGCGCATCACGGACACAGAGCTGCATGATCGCACGCTCTTGTGCACGCAGGCGTTCAAGGGCGCTGCGGACACGCTCGACCAGGCCTTCGAATTGCTTCGGCACCAGCTTGATCGGCATGAACAGCTCAGCCAGGGCAACCAGCTCGGCGATTGCCTGCTTGTTGGAACGGCCGTGCTTTTTCAGCGCCTTGCGGGTGATTTCCATCTGATCGGAAACCGCACCAAAACGCTGGGCAGCCACGACCGGATCTGGACCGCTTTCAACTTCATCGTCGTCGTCGCTGCTGGCTTCAGCATCGTCGTCTTCGGTTTCGTCGTCGGCTTTAACGGCTTTCGGGTCGACAGGTGGCGGCACTTCGGCGGCAGGCGGCGCGATGCCGTCGTCCGGGTCGATGTAGCCACTCAGCACGTCGGACAGGCGACCGCCTTCGGTGGTGACTCGGGTGTACTCGGAGAGAATGTGGTCAACCGTGCCAGGGAAGTGCGCAATTGCGCCCATCACTTCACGGATGCCCTCTTCGATACGCTTGGCGATTTCGATTTCGCCTTCGCGTGTCAGCAGCTCGACGGTACCCATTTCACGCATATACATGCGCACAGGGTCGGTGGTACGACCGATATCGGTCTCCACAGCGGCCAGCGCGGCAGCCGCTTCTTCAGCGGCAGCCTCGTCGGTATCGGCGTCCGCCAGCATAAGGGAATCCTTATCTGGCGCAGCTTCGAATACGTTGATCCCCATGTCGTTAATCATGCGGATGATGTCTTCCACCTGCTCTGGATCTGAAATATCCTCAGGCAGGTGGTCGTTGACCTCCGCGTAAGTCAGGTAACCCTGCTCACGACCGAGAACGATCAACTCTTTGATACGAGACTGCTGTTGCGCTTTTCCGGACATAACACCCTATCCACTGAAGGTCTTGGCGGGCAAAAAACAAGCCGAGGATTATACCCGAGCTATGACCTCACACGCCAGCTGAGGTCGGGTTTGATGCGCAAACGTTCTGTTTTAAGAGGTCGCGCATCTGTTTTGCTATCTGAATTTTCTCTTCAGCCGACAAATCCGGCTGTCTTGCTCGCTTGATGAGCTCATCGAGGGTCTGCGTGTGCTGACCCGCGGATAACCTATTAATGGTGTCTAAAAACTGTTGTTCAAGGTTGTCGCCGTCAATTAGCCACTCCTTTTCCGCGAGCGCTTTCAACAGCCGGCCTTGTTCGGTGCCGTGCCAGCGCGCCATCAGCTGAATTGAGTTTAGCTTGGGATTTTTCTGTACCGCTTCGATCAAGGCGATCAGCACCTGGGCATAAGTATTGCTCGCGTTGGCAAAATGATCGGCACTCTCAACCTTGCCCGCCAGCTGCGGGTGATGAATGAGCGTACGCAGCGCAATGAGCGTTGGCGCTTCAACGGCCACGGGCGTTCGCGGGGCGTAGGGCTCGTCGCGATCGCTGCGCTTGCCGTTCTTGCTCCAGGGTTTCTTGTCCCATTTCTTGCCGCCGGCGCCGGGCTTCTTCGGTGTCCACTCCTGCTGGGGCGCATAACCCTCCTGCGATTGGTGGAAGTCGGCATAGTCCGGCATGGCGTCGTAATCCATGCCTGGGTCGTAGGCCGGTGGGGCATCCTGCGGTGCGTTGTGCACCAGTTGGCTGACGGCCTCGCCGCTCAAGCCGGTGATTTCCAGCAGGCGCATGCGCATCAACGATTTCAGGTTGGCGCCGGGGACTTTGTCGATCAGCGGTGCCGCGAGGGTGGCCATGTGGGCCTTGCCTTCTAGGGAGCGCGGGTCAGCTTCTTCGGTCAGTTGCTGGAAGAAATAGTCCGCCAGCGGCTGTGCGTGTTGATTGATGCGCGCGCGGAAGGCGTCGGTGCCTTCGGAGCGTACCAGGGTGTCCGGGTCTTCGCCTTCGGGCAGGAACAGGAAGCGTGCGCGACGCCCGTCCTGCAGGCTCGACAGTGTCGCCTCAAGCGCGCGCCAGGCGGCGTTGCGGCCGGCCTGGTCGCCGTCGAAGCAGAACAGCACGCTGGGCACCACGCGAAACAGGCGCTTCATGTGTTCTTCGCTGGTAGCGGTGCCAAGCGTGGCCACGGCGTTGCGCAGGCCCTGTTGTGCGAGCGCGATCACGTCCATATAGCCTTCAACCACGATGATCTCGTCGAGGTTGCGGTTGTTCTTGCGTGCTTCAAACAGGCCGTAGAGTTCCTGGCCCTTGTGGAATACCGGGGTCTCCGGGGAGTTCAGGTACTTGGGTTTGTCATCACCCAGCACCCGGCCACCAAAGGCGATGATGCGGCCACGGCTGTCGCGGATCGGGAACATCACGCGGTCGCGGAAGCGGTCATAGCGCTTGCCGGTTTCGGCGTTTTCCACCAGCAGGCCGGCGTCGATCATGGCTTTTTGCTGGAGCGTGTCGCTGCTCAAGTGCTTGTACAGGTTGTCCCAGCCGGGCGGGGCGAAACCGAGGCCGAAGTCACGCGCGATTTCCCCGGTGAGGCCGCGGCCCTTGAGATAGTCGACGGCGGCTTTGCGCTGCGGATGGCTTTTAAGCGCCTGACGGTAAAAGTCGGCAGCGGCGGTCAGCAGCGGGTAGAGCGGCGAATCGGTGGGTTGTCGCGGTTTGTGTGGGCGGCCACTTTCTTCGCGGGGGACTTCCATGCCCGCCGCTTTCGCCAGGTCCTCGATAGCCTGGGGGAAGTCCAGGTTGTCGTGGTCCATGAGAAAGCCCAGGGCGTTGCCGCCGGCGCCGCAACCGAAGCAGTAGTAGAACTGCTTGTCGGGGCTGACGCTGAACGAGGGGGTCTTTTCCTTGTGGAACGGGCAGCAGGCGGTGTAATTCTTGCCGGCTTTTTTCAGTTGCACGCGCGAGCTGACAACATCGACGATGTCGGTGCGGTTCAGAAGGTCGTCAATAAAGCTCTGGGGAATCAGCCCGGCCATGGCGTTCTCGTCATCACTGCGTGTAAATGAGGGTCCATCAAGTGTTCAAGCGCACGCATCGTGTGGCTCGATCATCAAATGCCTGCGTGGGCTTTCAGGAAGTGTATCTGCCGCGCATTCACTGACGTTAATTTCAATCAGCTTTTCGGCATGGAAATGTTGCCCCGGCATCCGGTCTTGGCCAATGGCGGGCCTCGGAAGCGCATTGTCGGGCACAGCCGATACAGTTGATCGCCTGCTTGAAGAATGAGTGTGCTCGTCAGTAGCCTTGTTAGGCTCGTCAGAAAAGACGTGCACCGCTGGCAGAAACGCCAGTTCTGACGTGTGAAGCAGGTGTTTCGGTCGCATGTGCGGCGTCAACAGTGAAACATCAAGCGATATCCGCAAATGCCATTAGCCCGGCTGAGGGCCGGGCTTGGCAGAAGCTTGCTACGAACGTCTGTGTATTAGTACAGACGAACGGCGCGGCGCTGTTCGCGCTGAACTTTCTTGGCGTGACGCTTAACAGCGGCTGCTGCTTTACGCTTACGCTCAGAAGTTGGCTTCTCATAAAATTCGCGGCTACGAACTTCAGCCAGTACACCGGCTTTTTCGCAGGAGCGCTTGAAACGACGCAGAGCTACGTCGAAGGGTTCGTTCTCTTTAACTTTGACGGCTGGCATCCAGAGCTACCTTCTTTCATTACCGGGATCAACGTTCTCGTCGCAAAAAATTCGCGGCTGAGGTCGTCGGTTTTTAAGGGTTGCGGATGTTAACCCCTCATTGACCGGAATGCAAAGCCTCTGATCGAAAACCGCTAGTCGGGAGGGGGAGCGGCGACTATTATGCGCGCCTTCGAATCTAGCCTCTACAAGGCGCAAACCCATGCTAGTACTGGGACTTGAAACCTCCTGCGACGAAACCGGCGTCGCACTTTACGACAGTGAACGCGGGCTGTTGGCCGATGCGCTGTTCAGCCAGATCGACCTGCACCGTGCCTATGGCGGCGTGGTGCCGGAGCTGGCCAGCCGTGATCACGTCAAACGCATGCTGCCCCTGATCCGCCAGGTGCTGGATGAGGCCGGCTGCGTGCCGACCGAGATCGACGCCATCGCCTACACCGCGGGCCCTGGATTGGTCGGAGCCCTGCTGGTTGGGGCCTCTTGCGCCCAGGCGCTGGCATTTGCCTGGGGCATTCCGGCCCTGGGCGTGCACCATATGGAAGGCCATTTATTGGCACCGATGCTGGAAAAAACACCCCCTGAGTTCCCGTTCGTCGCTTTGTTGGTTTCAGGCGGCCATACGCAGTTGGTTCAGGTGGATGGTATCGGCCAATACACCCTGTTGGGTGAGTCCCTGGATGACGCCGCCGGCGAGGCATTCGACAAGACCGCGAAGATGATGGGCCTCAATTATCCCGGTGGCCCGGAAATCGCGCGTCTGGCCGAAAAAGGCGTTGCCGGGCGCTACACCTTTCCGCGCCCGATGTGCGATCGCCCTGGCCTGATGTTCAGTTTCAGTGGTTTGAAGACCTCTGCGCTGAATACCTGGCAGCACAGCGTCAGCGCCGGGGACGACAGTGAGCAAGCCCGTTGCGACATCGCACTGGCGTTCCAGCAGGCCGTGGTGGAGACTTTGACCATCAAGTGCAAGCGCGCCCTGAAACAGGCGGGCATGAAGCGCCTGGTGATTGCGGGCGGCGTCAGCGCCAACAAGGCCTTGCGTACTTCACTGGAAAAAATGCTCGGCGACATGAAAGGCGATGTGTTCTACGCCCGGCCCGAGTTCTGCACGGACAACGGTGCGATGATTGCCTATGCCGGTTGCCAACGCTTGCAAGCGGGCCAGCACGAAAGCCTGGCGATCAGTGTGCAGGCACGCTGGCCGATGGAGCAGTTGTCGCCGCTGTAAGGCCGCAACGTGAGTCGGGCTCACCGGACGTATTTAGAAATGCCGTTCGCGCCCGGCAAACAGGTCGCGTAAATTGCCCCGGTGGCGCCACACGATCAGCAGTGTCAGCACGCTCATCGGCAGCAGCGCCGCCGGTTCTTGCCAGGCCAACAACGGCAAGGTGAGCGGGGTCGCGATCAAGGCGGCGAGTGAGCTGGTGCGGGTCAGGTAGAACGTCAGTAGCCAGGCGAGCACGGCCAGCAAGGCCGCTGGGGGGTAGATCCCCAGCAACATGCCGGCTGCCGTGGCGACGCCTTTGCCGCCGCGAAAACGGAAGTACAGTGGGAACAGGTGGCCGAGGACGGCGCACACGCCGATCCAGGCCTGTTGTTGCAGGGTAAGACCAGCGAGGCTGGCGATCATGACGGGCAACAAGCCTTTGCATACGTCGCCCAGCAGCGTGAGTACGGCCAGTTTCCTGCCGGCCAGGCGCAACATATTAGTGGCGCCGGCATTGCCTGAGCCACTCATTCGCGGGTCGGGATTTCCCGTCAGGCGGCTGAGCAAAATGGCGAAGGACAGCGAGCCGAGCAGGTAGGCGAAAGTCGCCAGTGACCAAAACATGCTAACTATTCCGGGCGAGGACGCCCTGATTCTAACGGGGCATCGCGCCCTTGTCGTGCTGCGGAGAAGAGTGCTTGGACAGAGTGTTTATCGAAGGCCTGGAAGTCGACACCGTGATCGGGGCCTACGACTGGGAGCGCGGAATCCGCCAATGCCTGCGCCTGGACCTGAGCTTCGCCTGGGACAACCGCCCTGCGGCCGCGGGTGACGACCTGACCTTGGCGCTGGATTACGCCAGCGTGTCCGCCCGCATCCAGGCTTTTGCCGAGCAGGCCCAGTACCAGTTGGTCGAAACGTTTGCCGAGCGTCTGGCCGAAGTACTGATGAGTGAATTCCGGATTCCCTGGCTGCACCTCAAGTTGACCAAGCCAGGTGCCGTGCCGGCTGCCAAGGGCGTGGGCGTGGAGATCGAGCGCGGATGTCGCTAACTCAGGTTTACCTTGGCCTAGGCAGCAATATCGAGCGCGAGTCGCATCTGCGCGCCGGCCTTGATGCGCTGGCAGGTTTCTTGACCGATGTGCGTTGCTCGCCGGTGTTCGAAAGCCAGCCGGTGGGCATCAAGAGCGGGCCGTTCTTCAACCTGGTGGTGTCGGCTTACACCGACCTGTCCTTGATGGAACTGGATCGCCGGTTGAAATTCATCGAGGCCGATAACGGCCGCTATGCGCCAGACCGCAAGGGCCTGCCGCTGGATATCGATGTGTTGTTGTATGGCGATTTGGTGGGCAACTTCGATGGCTTGATCCTGCCGCGTGCGGAAATCCTCAAGAACGCCTTTGTGCTGTGGCCACTGTCGTTGATGGCGCCTGAGCGTGTGCATCCTGAAGCGGGCAAGACCCTGGCTGAGCTGTGGCGCGATGCGCAGATTGCCCAGGTGCTGGCGCCTGTCGGTTTCGAATGGCAGGGCCACCAACTGACGCCGGATGCGCTCCTATAGGGACTGCCGTTCCTTGTAGGCCTTCAATGCTTTGTGCCGTTCGCGCTTGAGGGCCTCCCCCAATTCGGGGCCTTTGAAGCCTTTCTCCAGCAGCGGCGCAACGGCGACTTCGCGCGCCGCCTTCGCCGCGCCGCGTAAATAATCCGCCTGTGGATAACTTCTTTGTTCCAGGCCCTTGCGGCCTCGGGCATCCATCTCGCACGCGACGACAAACTCTTCAAAGCGCTGCGGCCGGCGGTAAACGTCGAAACTCTGCAGCAGCTCCAGCAACGTCGAAGCTTTCAGCTCCAGAGCACGGTGGCCGTGGGTGTGATACTGGCCCACCAGCAGCGCCAATTCCTGACAGTCCTTGGGTACCTTGAAGCGCTCGCTGACGGCCTTGATCAGCTTCAAGCCCCGATGTTCATGGGCAATGTGCTGCGGCAACTTATCCACAGGTGTCGTGCCTTTGCCCAAGTCGTGAAGCAGGCAGGCCCAGCGCACGGTCAGTGGTTGCTGATGCAAGGCCGCTTGTTCCAGCACGCTCAAGGTGTGTATGCCGGTATCGATTTCAGGGTGATGGGCTTCGGGTTGTGGCACGCCGAACAGCGCATCGACCTCGGGCATCAAGGTTTTCAGCGCAGTGCAGTCGCGCAGCACTTGGATAAAGACCTGGGGCTGGTCTTCCATCAGCGCCCGGGAGATTTCTTTCCAACTGCGCTCCGGCGTCAGCGCTTCCAGTTCGCCGGACGCGCTGAGCTGACGCATCAGTGCGAGTGTTTCCGGCGCGACGGTAAAACCCAGGTGAGCGTACCGCGCGGCAAAGCGCGCAACGCGCAGAACTCGCAAGGGATCCTCGGCGAATGCGGGGGAAACATGCCGCAGAATACGTGCTTCAAGGTCGCGCTGGCCGTGATAGGGATCGGTCAGGTTGCCGTCATCGTCTTCCGCCATGGCATTGATGGTCAGGTCGCGACGAACCAGGTCCTCTTCCAGCGTGACCTCGGGGCTGGCGTGAAACACAAAGCCGCCATAACCCCGGCCGCTCTTGCGTTCCGTGCGGGCAAGTGCGTATTCATCGCCGTTTTTCGGGTCGAGGAACACCGGGAAGTCAGCGCCAACCGGCTTGTAACCCTTGGCCAGCATCTCTTCGGCAGTTGCGCCCACGACAACGCGGTCGATATCGGTGACCGGGATGCCCAAGAGACGGTCCCGTACCGCACCGCCGACTTTGTAGATTTTCATGAAAAAGCCTCCGTTAGCGCCACAGGATACCGTCTGTGCCTGACTAATGGAGGGTTTGCCGTTTCAGAGATGGACGACGGCGAGGTCCAGGCGGCCGTAGTCATCGTTATGATCGTTGCGCGGTGGCACATGGTGGGTCTTCATCACTTGGTCGCCTTGCAGGGTCTCCAGGTGAATGTCGAAGCCCCACAGCCGATGCAGGTGCTTGAGCACTTCCTCGGTGGACTCGCCCAACGGTTTGCGGTCGTGCTGCTGGTGACGCAAGGTCAGCGAGCGATCGCCACGCACATCGATACTGTAGATCTGCACGTTGGGCTCACGGTTGCCCAGGTTGTACTGCGCTGCCAGCGTTTCGCGGATGGTGCGGTAGCCAGGCTCATCGTGAATGGCCGGTACCACCAGATCGTCCTTGAGGTCGTCGTCGAGGATGCTGAACAGCTTGAGGTCCCGAATCACCTGCGGTGACAGGTACTGCAGGATAAAGCTTTCATCCTTGAAGCTGCTCATGGCGAACTTGATGGTGGACAGCCAATCGCTGCCGGCGATTTCGGGGAACCAGCGGCGATCTTCCTCGGTGGGGTGTTCGCACATGCGCCGAATATCGCGGTACATGGCGAAGCCCAGCGCATACGGGTTGATGCCGTTGTAATAAGGGCTGTCGAAGCCGGGCTGGAATACCACGCTGGTGTGGGACGTGAGGAACTCCATCATGAAACCGTCGGTGACCAGGCCTTCGTCGTACAGGTCGTTCATCAGGGTGTAATGCCAGAACGTCGCCCAGCCTTCGTTCATCACCTGGGTCTGGCGCTGTGGGTAAAAGTACTGGGCGATCTTGCGCACGATACGCACGATTTCCCGTTGCCAGGGCTCGAGCAGCGGCGCGTGTTTTTCCAGGAAATAGAGGATGTTTTCCTGAGGTTCGCTGGGGAAGCGCGCATTGTCCTTTTCATTGTTTTTGTCGGCGCGCTTGGGAATGGTGCGCCACAGATCGTTGATCTGCTTCTGCAGGTGCTCCTCGCGCTCCTTCTGGCGCAGGCGCTCTTCTTCGGCGGAAATCGGGTACGGGCGTTTGTAGCGGTCAACGCCGTAATTCATCAGCGCATGGCAGGAATCGAGCAGATCTTCCACCGCATCGATGCCGTGGCGTTCCTCGCATTGCATGATGTACTGCTTGGCGAACACCAGGTAGTCGATGATCGAACTGGCATCGGTCCAGGTGCGGAACAGGTAGTTGCCCTTGAAGAAGCTGTTGTGCCCATAGCAGGCGTGAGCCACTACCAGCGCCTGCATGCAGATGGTGTTTTCTTCCATCAGGTAGGCAATGCATGGGTCGGAGTTGATCACGATCTCGTATGCCAGACCCATCTGGCCACGGGTGTAGGACTTCTCCGTGCTGAGGAAGTGTTTGCCGTAGGACCAGTGGTGATACCCCAGTGGCATGCCGACGGAGGCGTACGCATCCATCATTTGTTCGGCGGTGATCACTTCGATCTGGTTGGGGTAGGTGTCCAGGGCATAACCCGCCGCGATGCGGCTTATTTCCCGGTCATAGGCCTGGATCAGTTCAAAGGTCCACTCGGAACCTGTGGAAATCGGTTGGCGCTTATGCTCTTTTTTGGCGGTCATGTCACTAACCTGCGCTGGAAGAGTTCACGGAAGACCGGGTAGATATCGCCGGCCGAGACCAGTTGCTGTTGGGCGAACGTATCGGTAAAGGCTTCGCCGATGCGCTCGTATTCGAACCACAGGGCCTGGTGCTCACGGGGGGTGATTTCAACGTACGTGTAGTACTGCACGAACGGCATGATCTGGTTGATCAGGATGTCGCGGCAGATGGGCGAGTCGTCATTCCAGTTGTCACCGTCCGAGGCTTGGGCGGCGTAGATGTTCCATTCATTGGCGGGGTAGCGCTCGGCCATGATCTCCTGCATCAGCTTCAGGGCGCTGGAGACGATGGTGCCCCCCGTTTCCCGCGAGTAGAAGAACTCTTCTTCGTCCACTTCCCGGGCGCTGGTGTGATGGCGGATGAACACTACGTCGATCTTGTCGTAGTTCCGCTTCAGGAACAGGTACAGCAGGATAAAGAAGCGCTTGGCGATATCCTTGGTGGCCTGGGTCATGGAGCCGGATACGTCCATCAGGCAGAACATCACCGCCTTGGAGCTGGGGTTGGGTTGCTTGACCAATAAGTTGTACTTCAAGTCGAAGGTATCGAGGAATGGCACGCGGTGAATACGCGCGCTGAGTTTCTCGATTTCAGCCTCGATTTGCTGGATATCGCCGAAATTGTCCGGCTCTTCGCGCTTCAAGCGCGCCAGCTCTTCCTTGGCTTCCTTCAGTTTGGCGCGACTGCTGCCCGACAAGGCAATTCGCCGGGCGTGGGCTGAGCGCAGTGTGCGGATGATATTGATGCGGGACGGGTTGCCTTCGTTGCTGATCCCGGCGCGCACGGTCTTGAATGTGTCGGTGCCGGTCAGGTGGCGCTTGACCAGGTTGGGCAGCTCCAAGTCCTCGAACATGAACTCGAGAAACTCCTCCTGGGTGATCTGGAAGACGAACTCGTCCATGCCTTCGCCGGTGTTGCCCGCCTTGCCCGGACCCTTGCCGCCGCCACCGCCTTGGGGGCGCTGGATGTGCTCACCGGTGGTGAATTCCTTGTTACCCGGATGCACGACGGTCTGCTTGCCGCCCCGGCCGTGGTGCAGCACCGGTTCGTCGATGTCCCGTCCGGGAATGCTGATTTGTTCGCCATGCTCCATGTCAGTGATGGAGCGGCGGCTGACGGCCTCTTCGACGGCCTTTTTGATGTGGCCACGGTAACGCCGCAGGAAACGCTGACGGTTTACCGTGCTTTTGTTCTTGCCATTGAGGCGGCGGTCGATCACATAGCTCATGGGGAGCCCTCCGGGCAGCTTCACGTTACAAGCTTCAAGCCGCGAGCTGGAAGCTTAGGGACAAGCGGTCGGCTGCCAGGCCAATGGCCCGGCAGCGTATGCCTGTCGCTGCCTTACTGCGATTTACGGACCCGCAGATACCATTCGGAGAGCAGCCGAACCTGTTTGTCGGTGTAGCCGCGCTCGACCATTCGTGTGACGAAGTCGTTGTGTTTTTGCTGATCCTCCTTGCTGGCCTTGGCATTGAAGCTGATGACCGGCAGCAGATCCTCGGTGTTGGAGAACATTTTCTTCTCGATGACCACCCGCAGCTTCTCGTAGCTGAGCCAGGTCGGGTTCTTGCCGTTGTTGTTCGCTCGTGCGCGCAGCACGAAATTGACGATTTCGTTGCGGAAATCCTTCGGGTTGCTGATGCCGGCCGGTTTCTCGATTTTCTCGAGTTCCTCGTTGAGGGCCACGCGGTTGAGGATTTCGCCGGTTTCCGGGTCGCGGTATTCCTGATCCTGGATCCAGAAATCGGCGTACAGCACGTAGCGGTCGAAGATGTTCTGGCCGTACTCGCTGTAGGACTCCAGGTACGCGGTCTGGATTTCCTTGCCGATGAACTCGATGTAGCGGGGCGCCAGGTACTCCTTGAGGAAGCGCAGGTAGCGTTCGCGGGTTTCCGCCTGGAATTGCTCCTGTTCGATCTGCTGTTCCAGCACATAGAGCAGGTGCACGGGGTTGGCGGCGATCTCGTGAGGGTCAAAGTTGAAGACCTTGGACAGGATTTTGAAGGCAAAGCGCGTCGACAGGCCGTTCATGCCCTCATCCACGCCGGCGGTGTCGCGGTATTCCTGGATCGACTTGGCCTTGGGGTCGGTGTCCTTGAGGTTTTCGCCGTCGTACACGCGCATCTTCGAATAGATATTCGAGTTCTCCGGCTCCTTGAGGCGCGACAGTACGGTGAACTGGGCAAGCATTTTCAAGGTATCGGGCGCGCAATGGGCCTTGGCCAGGGAGCTGTTGAACAGCAGCTTGTCGTAGATCTTGATTTCATCGCTGACCCGCAGGCAGTAGGGCACCTTGACGATGTAGATGCGGTCGATGAAGGCTTCGTTGTTCTTGTTGTTGCGGAAGGTGTGCCATTCCGATTCGTTGGAGTGCGCCAGCAGGATCCCGGTGAACGGAATCGCGCCCAGGCCTTCGGTACTGTTGTAGTTGCCTTCCTGGGTGGCGGTGAGCAGTGGATGCAGCACCTTGATCGGCGCCTTGAACATCTCCACGAATTCCATCAGGCCCTGGTTGGCCCGGCACAGCGCACCCGAGTAGCTGTAGGCATCGGCGTCGTTCTGCGGGAATTCCTCGAGTTTGCGAATATCGACCTTGCCCACCAGCGCCGAGATGTCCTGGTTGTTCTCGTCGCCCGGTTCGGTCTTGGCCACGCCGATCTGGTTGAGGATGGATGGGTAGAGTTTCACCACGCGGAACTGGCTGATGTCACCGCCGAATTCGGCCAGGCGCTTGGTGGCCCAGGGCGACATGATGGTGTTGAGGTAGCGCCGCGGAATGCCGAAGTCTTCTTCGAGGATTGCGCCATCTTCCGTGGCGTTGAACAGACCCAGGGGCGACTCGAACACCGGCGAGCCCTTGATCGCGTAGAAGGGCACCTTTTCGATCAATTGCTTGAGTTTTTCGGCCAGGGACGACTTTCCGCCGCCGACGGGGCCGAGCAGGTAAAGGATCTGTTTCTTCTCTTCCAGGCCTTGGGCGGCATGGCGGAAGTAGGAGACGATCTGGTCAATGCATTCCTCCATCCCATGGAAGTCTTCAAAGGCCGGATAGCGACGGATCACTTTGTTGGAAAATATCCGCGACAGCCGCGAATTGTTCGAGGTGTCTACCAGCTCCGGCTCGCCAATCGCCAATAGCAGGCGTTCGGCGGCAGACGCGTAGGTGCTGCGGTCCTGCTTGCACAGCTCAAGGTACTCCTGAAGCGTGAGTTCCTCCTGCTGTGTGGACGCGAAGCGTTGTTGGAAGTGGCTAAAGATACTCATGACGTCGTCACCTCGCTCGATACGTGGAGCCGACGCCGGGTCAATCAGTCGATGCTGGCAGACATTGGCGCACGCCAATGGCTGTTTTCCCCCCAAACACCCTGAAACGCTACCGATGACCCGCGCGCCGGTGTACCGGCTCTCCCCTGATTCGGATGGCCTGCGCTTAAGGATAGTTCGGAATCGGAGAGGTCAAGGCGCGATGCGCAATTAGTTTGGCCGCGCCGTTCGTCAGAATCGGCGCGAGCCCAAGCGTCACGCGGGGTAGCGGGGTGTGAAAAAAATTATTGCGAATTGTCGGAAGAAATTTCCGCAGGATAGGTCGTACGCCACAGCTCAAAGCCGCCGTCCAGGCTATAGACATCCGAGAAGCCTTGGCTGATCAGGTAGGCCGCAGCGCTTTGGCTGGAATTACCGTGGTAGCACGCCACGATCACTGGCGCATCGAGGTCGGCGGCGCGGATGAAGTCGGCAATGTTGACGTTGTCCAGGTGCCGGGCGCCGGCGATGTGAGCCGCTGCGTACGTCGGCTGGTCACGGATGTCGACCACCACGGCGCCTTGCTCGCGCAGTGCCTGGGCTTGTTCTGGGGGGATACGTTTGAATTCGCTCATGGCGGGCTCCTAGGGCTTGGCGGCCGGCAGTGTCAAAGAAAGGGGAGATTCGCACCGGCAGCTCAGGCGCTCGCCGGTGTCGACGTTCATCAGGGTCATGGCGCCGCCCCACACGCAGCCGGTGTCGAGGGCGAACACACCGGGCTCATCGCATTTGCCTTCCAGGGCCGCCCAATGGCCGAAGATGATCTTCGTGTCACGGGCCTTGCGCTCCTTGTGGGCAAACCACGGTTTGTAGCCGGGCAGCGCAGTGTCGGTGCCTTCCTTGCTCTTGAGGTCCAGCTTGCCCTCGGCGGTGCAGAAGCGCATGCGCGTGAAATAATTGGTGATTAGCCGCAGGCGCGTGACGCCGGTGAGGTCGTTGTCCCACTTCACCGGCTCGTTGCCGTACATGCCGTCGAGGTAGGCGGTGTACAGGTTGTCATCGGCCAATACGCTTTCGACTTCGGCGGCGCACTTGAGGGCTTTCTTCAGGGTCCACTGGGGCGGGATGCCAGCATGGACCAGGGCCATATTGCGGCCTTCGTCGTAATGCATGATTTTTTGCCGGCGCAGCCAGTCGAGCAGTTCGGCGCGATCCGGTGCTTCAAGGATTTCGCGCAGGGTATCGCCCTTCTTCAGACGCTCGATGTTATTGCCGGCCGCCAGCAGATGCAGGTCGTGGTTACCCAGGACGCATACCAGGGCGTCACGCATGCCATATAGATAGCGCAGGGTCTGCAGGGATTCGGGGCCGCGATTGACCAGGTCACCGACCAACCACAAGCGATCGTTCGCCGGGTCGAAGGCGACCTGCTCAAGCAGGCACTTGAGCGGCGCCAGGCAACCCTGCAGGTCACCGACCGCGTACGTCGCCATCAGTGCAAGGCTCCGGGTACCGCGAGGCGGAAAGGCTTGATCGTGGCGTCGAACAAATGGCCATCGGTGGCTTTCATCTGATACGAGCCCTGCATGGTGCCGACCTTGGAAGTCATCACCGTACCGCTGCTGTAAGTATGGCTTGCGCCGCTGTCGATCAGCGGTTGTTGGCCTACCACGCCTGCACCGCGCACCTCTTCGACCTGACCGTCGCCGTCAGTGATGACCCAGTGGCGTGACAATAGCTTGGCCGGCACCAGCCCGTTGTTTTTCACCGTGACGGTGTAGGCAAAGGCAAAGCGGTTCAATTCAGGTTGCGATTGGTCCGCCAGGAAGCGGGTGACGACGCTGACGTCGATCTGGTAGCGAGGATCGGACATGCAAGAGGCCTTAAAAGCAAAAGCGGAGGACAGCAGATGCGGATCAGTCTAGGCCAAGAGGAGGGCACTAGGCCAGACATGTGTCTAGGTGACGGCCTGCGAGATGACCGGTGCAACGCCGTTCAAAATGTGGGAGGCCCCGCCAAATCATCAACTTGGCGCTGTCGCGCATCAAACTGGGGCTTCTGTGGCGAGCGGGCTTGCCCCGCGTTGGGGTGCGAAGCGCCCCCAATGAAGACGAATGCGGTGTATCAGACATTCCTCTGCGGTTGGTTTTGGGGCTGCTTCGCAGCCCAACGCGGGGCAAGCCCGCTCGCCACAAGAATGCAGTTGTCTGAAATACTTATGCAAGATTCAAGATTTCAGAATGAAATTTTAACCCTTGAAAAATCAATAGGTTATTTTGAGTTTGATAAGAGCGGGCTTGCCCGCGATGGCGGCGTGTCAGTTTGCATAATATGTCGACTGATACACCGCTATCGCGGGCAAGCCCGCTCCCACATGTGTTTATTCCGCTGCTGTGACGGGCTGGATGGCGAGCTGGTTGGCCAGGCGCACGAATGCGGCCAGGTCCAGTTGCTCGGGGCGCAGGCTGCCGTCGACGCCGGCGGCTTCGATCTCGGCGTTGCTCAGCAGCGCCTTGAGCGTGTTGCGCAAGGTTTTGCGGCGTTGGTTGAAGGCTTCACGCACCACACGTTCGAGCAGTTTGTGATCCTTGGCCGGGTGAGGCAGCACGGCGTGAGGCACCAGGCGCACGATAGCCGAGTCGACCTTCGGCGGCGGGTTGAACGCGCCCGGCCCGACGTTGAACAGGTGTTCGACGCGGCAGTGGTACTGGACCATGATCGACAGACGGCCCCAATCACCGCCACCTGGGCCGGCAGCCAGGCGTTCCACCACTTCCTTTTGCAGCATGAAGTGCATATCGCGGATGATCCCGGCGTTGTTCAGCAGGTGGAAAATCAGCGGGGTGGAAATGTTGTACGGCAGGTTACCCACCACCCGCAGGCTGCTAGGCGCTGCGTTGAGGCTGTTGAAGTCGAACTTCAGTGCATCGCCCTGGTGCAGGTTGAAGTTGGGCTTGTCAGCGAATTGCTGGTTGAGGATCGGGATCAGGTCCTTGTCCAGCTCCACCACGTCCAACTGGCCGCCACTGGCCAGCAGGCCTTGGGTCAGGGCGCCCTGGCCCGGGCCGATTTCCAGCAGGCGGTCGGAAGATTTGGCATGGATGGAGCGCAGGATGCGGTCGATTACGCCAGCGTCGTGCAGGAAGTTTTGCCCGAAGCGCTTGCGCGCCCGGTGTTGGTAATGCTCGGTCATATACGGGTCTCGGCCATCTGATAGGCGGTTTCCAGGGCCACGTGCAGGCTGCCGGTGTCGATCTTGCCGCTGCCCGCCAGGTCCAGGGCGGTGCCATGGTCGACGGAGGTACGGATGATCGGCAGGCCCAGTGTCACGTTGACTGCGGCGCCGAAGCCTTTGTATTTAAGCACCGGCAGCCCCTGGTCATGGTACATCGCCAGCACTGCGTCGCAGTGCTCCAGATATTTGGGGGTAAACAGAGTGTCGGCAGGCAATGGGCCGCGCAGGTCCATGCCTTCTTGGCGCAGACGCTCCAGAGTTGGTTCGATGATGTCGATTTCTTCACGGCCCAGGTGTCCGCCTTCACCGGCATGGGGGTTGAGTCCACAGACCAGGATGCGCGGTTGGGCGATGCCGAATTTGTGTTGCAGGTCGGCGTAGAGGATGCGTGTCACGCGCTCTACACGTTCAGCGGTAATGGCCTCGGCAACGTCGCGCAGTGGCAGGTGCGTGGTCACCAATGCAACCCGCAGGCCGCGCGTGGCCAGCATCATGACAACTTGAGCGGTGTTGGTCAGCTCGGCGAGGAATTCGGTATGGCCGGAAAAGGCGATGCCGGATTCATTGATCACGCCCTTGTGCACGGGAGCGGTGATCATGCCGGCGAAGTCGCCGTTGATGCAGCCTTGCCCCGCGCGAGTCAGGGTACGCAGCACGAACGACGCGTTGGCTTTATCCAGTTGCCCGGCAACCACCTTGGCCTGCAGCGGGGTGTCCCACACATACAGGCTGCCGACGGGGGCGGGCAGGTCGGGCCAGCTGCCTGGCGCCACGTTCAGCAGATTGACCGCCACACCCAGCTGCGCGGCCCGCTCAAGGAGCAGGTCGCGGCTGGTAATGGCGATCAGGGGGTGTGGCTGGGCTTGCGAGGCGAGCAGCAGGCACAGGTCTGGACCAATGCCGGCCGGCTCGCCGGGTGTCACCGCGAAACGCTGTGGTTTCACTGAACTGCCTGGTCGGTGCCTGTTTGCTCGGCGCCTGGCAGCTTGTTCTCAACGTAGGCTTCGTCGCGGATCTGACGCAGCCAGGTCTGCAACTCTTCATCGTATTTGCGGTTACGCAGGACGTTCAGCGCTTGTTGCTCGCGGGCCTGGTTGGTGTTGTCGGTGGCACGACGGCCAAGGACTTCCAGCACATGCCAGCCATATTGAGTCTTGAATGGCTTGGACAATACACCTTGCGGGGTCTCGGCCATCACCTGCTGGAATTCCGGCACCAGCGCTTTCGGATCGATCCAGTTCAGGTCGCCGCCGTTGAGGGCCGAACCCGGGTCTTCCGAGAAGCTCTTGGCCAGGGTGGCGAAGTCTTCACCGCTTTCGATGCGGTCATAGATCTTCTGGGCCAATTCCTTGGTTTGGGCTTCGGTGCGGATTTCGCTTGGTTTGACCAGGATGTGACGAACATGCACTTCGTCTTTCAGCGAGGTCTCGCCACCACGACGTTCCAGCAGCTTCAGGATGATGAAACCACCTGGCGTACGTGCTGGTTGGGTGATGCCACCGACTTCCATGGCGCTCAGTTCGCGGTCGAACGGCGGCGGCAATTGAGCGGCTTTACGCCAGCCCATGTCACCGCCTTCGAGGGCGTTGTCGCTGCCGGACTGGGCAATGGCCATCTGGGCGAAGTCGGCACCGGCCTTCAGGCGTTCATAGATAGCCTGGGTCTTGGCCGCGGCGGCATTGAGCTGCTCGGAGTTGGCGCTGTCCGGTGTCGGGATCAGGATGTTGGCCAGGTGCAGCTCTTCGGAAAGCTGCATCTTGCCCAGGTCCGACGCCAGGAAGTTCTTTACTTCCTGCTCGGACACCTGCACCCGCTCGGCCACACGGCGCTGGCGCACACGGCTGATGATCATCTCGCGGCGGATCTGGTCACGGGCGTCCTCATAGGACAACCCATCGTGAGCCAGGGCGGCGCGGAACTGGTCAATGCTCATGTTGTTGCGCTGGGCAATGGTGCCGACAGCCTGGTTCAGTTCTTCGTCCGAAATACGGATGCCGGAGCGATCACCGATCTGCAGTTGCAGGTTCTCGACGATCAGGCGTTCCAGTACCTGTTGGTCCAGGACGCTGGTCGGTGGCACGCCACCGCCACGCTTGGCGATGGTTTGCTGGACTTCCTTGACACGTTGGTCCAGTTGGCTCTGCATGATCACGTCGTTGTCGACGATGGCCACGACCTTATCCAGCTGTTGAACCGCGGCGTGCGCCGATGCGGTGCCCAGGAACAGCGCGCCCAGTACGAGCGGGCGCAGACAATCAGAAAGCTTGGTTTTCACGTTCACGATAACCTTCAATGCCTTTGTCTAGGAAGCTCTCTACCTTGGCGCCGGTCAGGCCGCCGAGTCCTTTGAGGACGATCTGCAGGAAGAGCCCGTGGTCACCCTTTTCGTTAAGCGGGGCGATCTGGCTGTATTCGTCGTTGGAAACCCAGTAACGGTTGATGACGCGCAGTTTCCAGCAGCAGTTGTCGTACTCGAAACCACCGAAGGCTTCCAGGGTACGGTTGCGAGCGTAGTCATACTGCCAGCGGGTGATCAGGTTCCACTGAGGAATGATCGGCCACATCATCGAGAAGTCGTGTTGTTGGATTTTGTAGTAATCCTTCACGTAGTTCGCGTCGCCGGGCTGGCCGTAATCACCACCGAACTGCCATTTGCCGGTCAGCTGGTTGTAGACGACCTGGTCGTTACGATAGCGATAACCGACGTTGATGATCTTGTTCGGGTTGTCTTCCGGCTGGTAGTGAAGCATCGCGCTGCCGGAACGAGGGCTGTGTTCCTCGGTGTCCCAGTTGTAGTCGGCAGTGGCGCGCCAGTCACGGTTGAAGCGGAACTCGTAGTCCAGGGCGACGGGCGAAACGTCGGACTGTGCGTCGGCACGGTCGGCGGCCAGGATGCCCGGCAGTTGAACTTCACGATCCTTGAAATACAGCGCCTGGCCGATCGCCACGCGTTGACGCTCGAAGCCGTTTTCTTCGATCCAGCGGCTGGTCAAGCCCAGGGACAGCTTGTTCTCGTCACCGATCCGGTCGGCACCGCTGAAGCGGTTGTCACGGAACAACGAGGAGTAACTGAACGAATACTCGCTGGTGTCAAAGACCGGGATATCCGCCTGGTCCTTGTTCGGCACGTACAGGTAGAACGCACGCGGCTCAAGGGTCTGGCGATAGTCTTTGCCGAACCAGTTGGTATTGCGATCGAAGTACAGGCCGCTGTCGACGCTGGCCACCGGAACCGCACGGTCCTGGGAGCTTTTGAACGTGCCGCCGGCATACTGGGTCCCCGCTGCCACCGATGCAGCCTGATCAGCAACGATCTGATTCTTGCCGATGTTGTCCAGGTCCAGGTCGTACTTGGTGTACACGTACTTGAGCTTCGGCGTGATGAAGCCGTAGGTCCAGTTCATCGGGTACTCGACGGCTGGGGCTACGTTCAGACGCGTGCCGTTTGCACGGGTCAGGCCACGGACGTAGGTGTCCAGGCGGGCCTCGGTTTCACCGTTTTCATTGGTGAAGTTGCCGTTTTCCAGGTCACGATCAAAGCGCACGGCTTCGGTCTCGTAGCTGAAGTTCAAGCCACCCGGATGGTACGGCAGCTGCCCATTGAAAGTGATCTGCGGCAGACGATCATACGGCGTGATCTGGGAAATCGTCGCCAGCTGGTAAGCCTGCAGGTTCAAGCGAGCCTGGAAAGTATCGCCGCGATACGTCACGGAACCTTGCTGGTTGATGTAGTCGCGGCTCTCGACGCCTTCCTGGTTGGACTTGAGGTCCTGGAAGAAGTAAGGATCGCTGATCGTGGTGTAGTCGACCTGGGTCATTACACGCGAATCGAGCCCGCCTTTGTGTTGCCAATTGAGCATGTAGCGGGTTTTTTCGTAATCGGTCTGCTTCTTCCGCTCGTCGTTGTCATCGTTCAGGTACGCGCCGCCGAACTGGCCTTCGCTGGACTTGGTGAGGTAGCGGAACTCGCCTTCCATCATCATGCCGCGCTTGGTCATGTATTGCGGGTACAACGTGGCGTCATAGTTCGGCGCCAGGTTGAAGTAGTACGGCGTAACCAGGGTGAAGCCGGTTTCGCTGCCGCTGCTGAAGCTCGGTGGCAGGAAGCCGGACTGACGACGGTCGTCGATCGGGAAATAGATGTAAGGGGTGTACAGGATCGGGATGTTCTTGATCCGCAACGTCGCGTTGGTGGCCGTACCGAAACCGGTGGCCGGGTTCAACGTGATGTTGTTGCCCTTGAGCTGCCAGGCGTTGCTGTCTGGCTCGCAGGTGGTGTACGTACCGTCCTTGAGACGGATGATGGCGTTTTCGGCACGCTTGGCGTACAGCGCGTTACCGCGGATACGCGACTTGTGCATGACGTATTCAGCGTTGTCGATCTGCGCGGCGCCGGTATCGAGCTGGACTTCGGCGTGATCGCCCACGATCAGTGCGCCGTTGTCGCGCAAACGGACCTTGCCGTTCAGCTCGCCACGGTTCTCGGCCTGATACAGGCTGGCTTCTTCGGATTCGAGCTGCATGCTGCCCTGGCGCATGACCACGTCACCGGCCAGGGTCGCGACTTGCGATTCCTGCTCGTAACGCGAAGCCTTGGCGCCGATGAAGGTGGGCGCATCGCTCTTGTTCGTCTTGTCGTTCATGCCAGGACGAATCGGCTCGATGTACGCACCACCGCAGTACGGGCCGGTTTCGGCCAACTGCGCGGCGGTCAGCTTGTCGCGCGGTACCCAGTCCAGGTGGCTGTAGTCGGCGCTGCGCGAGCGCAGGCCACGGCCCTTGGAGTCGGTAACCAATGCGGTCTGCGGCACGGCCTCGGCTTTGCCGCCCGCATCGGCTTGCGCCGTGCTGTTGGCGGAGCTGATGGCTGCGCCATCATGCACCGGGCGTGGCGGCAACGGGGCTGCGGCGGTTTTCGGCGCGCAATCCCAGGCACCCGAAGCAGAGACTGAGCAGTCATACTGTTCCGCGGCGACCACGAATGAGGTGGCGAAGGGTTGCAAGGCCAGCAGACTGCCGGTTACCAGCAACGGAAATTTTCTACGAAACGCGGGGGATTTCAATGCCATCTTATTAGTCCGGGCTTCCTGCGTGCCATCTGCCCGCGGTTTGGGCCGCACGCCTCTCGATGGTCTGAAAAAGATGCGTGATAATAAAGCATGCCCCGCTTGACGGCTAGCGCCGTCGGAGACCCTTGTAATGCCCGAGCAAGATCTACGTTTACAACAGCTGGAAGTCTGGCTGGATGAGCAGTTGCCGATTCTTTTCAACGCTCAGGATTGGGGCTCCGTACCCCCGGCTACATTGACCGCGGCCAGCAGCGACGCGAGTTTCAGGCGCTATTTCCGTTGGGAAGGCGGTGGCCGGACACTCGTCGTGATGGACGCTCCACCCCCCCAGGAAAACTGCAAACCTTTCGTCGATATCGCCCATTTGCTGGCGAGGTCAGGCATAAATGTGCCAAAAATTTATGCAGAAGATTTGCCACGAGGCTTTCTTTTGCTCAATGACCTGGGCAGAAAAACCTACCTGGACGTGATTGACGAGCAAAACGCCGATCAATTGTTTGCCGATGCCATCGACGCCTTGCTGGCTTTTCAGCAGCTCCCGATGGACACGCCATTGCCCAGCTATGACGTCGCCTTGCTGCGTCGCGAGCTCGAATTGTTTCCGGAGTGGTACGTTCGCCGGCACTTGGGTGTCGAGCTGGATGCGCAGCAACAAGCGCTTTGGCAGCGTGTCAGCGATCTTTTGATCGACAGCGCCCTGGCGCAGCCCAAAGTGCTGGTGCACCGCGACTACATGCCGCGCAACCTGATGATCAGCGAGCGCAACCCAGGTGTGCTGGATTTCCAGGACGCGGTCTACGGGCCCGTGACCTATGACATCACGTGCCTGTTCAAGGACGCCTTCCTCAGTTGGCCCAAGGCGCGTGTGCGCGAATGGCAGCGCGGGTATTGGGAGCGTGCGGTTCAAGCCGGCATCCCGGTGCAGGCGGACTTCGACGACTTCCTGCGCGCCAGCGACCTGATGGGCGTGCAGCGTCACCTCAAGGTGATCGGTATCTTCGCGCGAATTTGTCACCGCGACGGCAAGCCACGCTACCTGGCTGACGTGCCGCGCTTCTTTGCCTATATAGAAGCGGTGCTGGCCGACCGTGCGGAGTTGCGCGAGCTGGGCGAACTGCTGGCCAGCCTGCGTCAACCCGTCGAGGCAAGTGTATGAAGGCGATGATCCTGGCGGCCGGCAAAGGCGAGCGCATGCGCCCGCTCACCCTGCACACGCCCAAGCCGCTGGTGCAGGCCGGCGGCAAGCGGCTGATCGAGTATCACCTGGAGGCGCTGGCCAAGGCCGGTTTCACCGATATCGTGATCAACCATGCCTGGCTCGGCCAGCAGATCGAAGGCTACCTGGGCGATGGCGCGCAGTTTGGCGTGCGCATCCGCTACTCCCCCGAAGGTGAACCGCTGGAAACCGGTGGGGGGATTTTCCAGGCGCTGGCGTTGCTGGGCGATGAACCCTTTCTGGTCGTCAATGGGGATATCTGGACCGACTACGATTTCACCCGGCTCAAGCAACCACTCAAGGGCCTGGCTCATCTGGTGATGGTCGATAACCCGGCGCATCACCCCACGGGGGGCGACTTCTACCTGGATCACGGTTTGCTTCATGATGCGGCGGCCGGTGCCGATAACCTGACCTTCAGTGGCATTTCAGTGCTCGACCCCAAGCTGTTTGCGGGTTGCAGTGCCGGTGCCTTCAAGCTGGCGCCGCTGTTGCGGGCGGCCATGGCCAAAGGTCTGGTAACGGGGGAACACATGGCGGGACGCTGGATCGATGTCGGCACACTGGAGCGCCTGGCGCAAGTCGAAACCCTGCTGGCAGCGGGGCAGTAAAGTGCTGTGGCCAGGGACGCTGATCGGCGCCGGGGCTGGCTTTGCCATTGCCAGTATTCCGGGGGCTTTGTTGGGTGCATTGCTGGGGCAGGCACTGGACCGTCGCCTGCAACTGCAGAGTTGGGCGCAGTTGCGCGAGCGCCTCGGCGGGCGCCCGGCGTTGCGCAATGACGAACTGCTGTTTGTGCTGCTGGGGCGCCTGGCCAAGAGCAATGGGCGAGTGGTCGATGGACATATCCAGCAGGCGCGCCAGGAAATGCGCTCGCTGGACATGACCGACTCGGCCCAGCGCCGCGCGATTGCCGCCTTCAATCGCGGCAAGTCCGGCTCCGATCGGGTGCGCAGCTACCTGCGTGTGCTCAAGGCTCAGCCCCACGCGGCGGAAGGCGTGTTGCGCGCATGCTGGCGCATGGTCTGGGCGGACGGCAGGGCCGATGACGCCGAGCGTGACCTCATCGACTTATGGGGTAAATGGCTGGGGTGGACGCCGCAACAACTGCAGGCGTTGGCTGCCGACTACACGCCGGAGCGCAAGCCGCTGGTCAATCGCAGCGTTACCTATCAGGACGCGTTGCGCTTGCTGGGCGTGACGGCAACCACCGAGCCGGCGGCTATCAAGCGCGCCTATCGTCGCCTGCTCAGCCGGCATCATCCGGACAAGATCGCCGGCACCGGCGCCAGCCCCGCGCAAGTACGGGATGCCACCGAGCGCACGCGCGAATTGCATAATGCCTATACGTTGATTCGCGAACGGCGGGATTTTCGCTAGCCAGTACTCTTTTGATATGACAACCCATTCAAATGTGGGAGCGGGCTTGCTCGCGAATGCGGTATATCAGTCACAGATGCATCGACTGACCCAGCGCTTTCGCGAGCAAGCCCGCTCCCACAGGGGATTTGCGGTGTTGCTTTAGTCCGAGTTCGCCTGCGGGCTCAACCACCCGCGGACCCTGCGATACAACTGCTCCTGCTCCGCAGCGCTATCGCCGGGCAAGGCTTTCAACGACACTTGCTTGTAACCGTCATTCTTCAAGCGCTTGGCCGCCTGAGCGCGGGCCAGGGCGCTTTTGCGTGTTTGAGCGTCGTCCTGATAGTAGACATCAGCGGTCGGCACCTTCAGGCCCGGTGCCAGTTGCTGTACGTCCGGTTGGCGCGCGGCGGGCGTCTTTGCCGCGACCATGACGAACTTCTGCACTTGGGACGGTTGCTTCTCGCTCAAATAGCGCGCCGCCCACCAGGCGCCAGTGCCGTGCCCGAGCAGCACCACACTGCGCGCGCTCTGGGTCTGGGCGAACGCGACCGCAGCGTCGATGCGGGCAAAGATGCGCGACGCGTCGGTCTTGTCCTGCTCGTCGGCGCCAGGCACCACCGCCGGGTCAGTTCCTTCGGCCTCGGCGCTGGCGGCCTGCTCGATGGGTTTATCGGCGGTGCTGGCTTCCTTGCTGCTGGTGTCGACCGTGGCCTTGGGCGCTTCCATCACGCGCGGCGGCAGGGTATCCACGCTTACATCCGGCAAGGACAGGCTGAGGCTGCCCCAGTTGGCATCCGGCAATTTATGCCGCAACGGGCTGATTGCTTGCGGCCAGTCAGCCGTCTCGCCAGCGCCCGGTACGATAATCACCACGCCTTCGGGCTCGGCGCTGTTGGCTGGCTTCCAGAGGGCGAGGAATGAATCGCTGCCGGCCTGCAATTGTTGCTGTTCCTGTTGCGGGATTTTGCGTTCCAAGGCACTGGCTTCTTCCTGGCTGCGCTCGGGCAAGGGTTGGCGCTCGACAGGTTTTTCGGCTTCAGGTGCGGGTGCGTCAGCAGCCTGTACAGAAAAGGCACTGGTAAAAAGCAGCGACAGGCACAATGCTGGCAGTGCTGAACGGTGGAGAAAGGGCATCGTTAATTCCCGGCCAGAAATGATTCCAGCAGCCTAATGGGTTGGTCAGTATTTGTCAGTGATGTGAGACGTGGATCATGGGTTTTCGCTGTCTGCTGGTTATCGGCTGTTTGTGCCTTGCCTTGATGGCAAATGCCGCCCCCGCGCCCGCCGCGCCCCAGGCGCAGCTCAATGCGCAGCAACGCGATTGGCTGGCCCGGCACCCCGAGCTTCGGGTGGGCCTGGTATTGCAGGCGCCCTACGCGCAGTACGATCGGCGTTTGCAGCGCCTGTCCGGGGCCAATGTCGAGTTGATGCAAGGGTTGGCCAAGGCGCTGAGCATCGAGCTGATCTGGCGCAACTTCCCCAATCAGGAACAACTGGAAGCTGCCGTGCGCGAGGGCGAGGTGGATATCGCCCCCGGCCTGCAACAGACCCCGGCTAGCCTGCGCCTGTGGTCGTTCACCGACCCTTACATGCGCGTGCCGCAGCTTATCGTCGGTACCCGCGAGGGCGGCGGCGCCGTGGAGCTGGATAAGCTCGATGAGCAATCGCGCGTCGCTGTGCGCATGCCCAGCGCCGTGGCCGATTACCTGCGCAGCACCTATCCCGGTCTCAACCTGCAAGGTGTGCCGATAGAGCGTCAGGCCCTGCAATTGCTGGTGAGCCAGCAGGCGCGGTACGCCGTGGTGGATGAAGCGCAATTGAGCCGCTTGTCTGGCGAAGCTGAATTTGCCGGGCTGGCGGTGGTGGGTGATGTCGGCCTGCCGCAATTGCTTCGGGTGGCGACGCGGCGCGAATGGCCGGAACTGGCCAGCATCATGGAAAGTGCCTTGCGCGCCATCCCGGCCCGCGATCTGGACCAACTGCACAACCGCTGGTTGCAACCCAAATACCCGCACCTGACGCAGTCCCCTGGCCTGTGGCAAAACCTCAGCCTGTTGCTGGGCCTGTTGCTGCTGGCCAGCCTGGCCGTCGTGTTCTGGCAGCGCCGCCAGCAGCGGGTGCTGGAGCACGGCCTGCTGGCCGCGCGTGAAGAAAGCGCGGCCCGCGCCGCCGGGGCCGAAGCGCTGCGGTTGACGCAGTTTTCCATCGACCAAAGCACTGTCGGCATCCTCTGGGTCAACTGGGACAGCCATGTGCGCTACGCCAATCGTGCGGCTGAAAGCATGCTTGGCTACGCGCCCGGTGCGCTGATCGAACGGCCCTTGGTCGACCTTGACCCAAGCCTGGACATGGACCGTTGGCTCAACCTGTGGAAACGCGCGCGAGCCAGCGAAGACGGCCCGCAGAACTTCGCCACCGATTGTCGGCGTGCCGATGGCAGCATCCTGCCGACCAATGTGTCCTTGAGCTTCCTGCGCTTTGCCGAGGCCGAATACCTGGTGGTCTACCTCAATGACGTAACGGAGTTGCGCCGCACCCTGGCGGCCTTGCTGCAAAGTGAGGCGCAACTGCGCGAATTGTCCGCCCACCTGGAAACTGTGCGCGAAGAAGAAACGGCGCGCATCGCCCGTGAGGTGCACGACGAACTGGGGCAGATGCTCACGGTGCTCAAGCTTGAGACCTCGATGTGCGAGCTGGCCTATGCGCAACTCGACCCCGGTCTGCATGAACGCTTGAACAGCATGAAGCGCTTGATCGCCCAGCTTTTCCAATTGGTGCGGGACGTGGCGACAGCGCTGCGCCCGCCAATTCTTGACGCCGGAATCGCCTCGGCCATCGAGTGGCAGGCCCGGCGCTTCGAAGCGCGCACGCACATTCCGTGCCTGGTGCAGGTTCCGGATAACCTGCCGGCCTTGAGCGATGCCAAGGCCATTGGCCTGTTCCGGATTCTGCAGGAGGCGCTGACCAATGTGATGCGTCATGCCCAGGCGCATACTGTGGAACTGACCCTTGCCGTGGAGGGCACGAACCTGCGGCTGACCATCAGCGACGATGGCGCAGGGTTTGTGCCGGCCCAGGGCCGTCCGGTGTCGTTCGGCCTGGTGGGCATGCGCGAGCGGGTGTTGATCATGGGCGGGCAGTTGAGCCTGGACAGCGAGTTGGGGGAGGGCACCACCCTGAGTGTCACGGTGCCATTGGATGCATAACACCAAGAGGAAGTCCCTGTGATCCGCGTACTGGTAGCCGAAGACCACACCATCGTTCGTGAAGGCATCAAGCAATTGATCGGCCTGGCCAAAGACCTGTTGGTGGTCGGCGAAGCGAGCAATGGCGAGCAACTGTTGGAGACCCTGCGCCACGTGCCCTGCGAAGTGGTGTTGCTGGATATCTCGATGCCCGGCGTCAACGGCCTTGAAGCCATCGCGCGGATCCGTGCACTGAGCCACCCGCCGGCGATCCTGGTGCTGTCCATGCACGACGAAGCGCAAATGGCGGCCCGCGCCTTAAAGGTCGGCGCCGCCGGTTACGCCACCAAGGACAGCGATCCGGCGCTGTTGCTGACGGCGATTCGCAAGGTCGCGGCGGGCGGGCGCTATATCGACCCTGACCTGGCCGACCGGATGGTCTTCGAAGTCGGCCTCACCGATGCCCGGCCGTTGCATTCATTGCTCTCGGAGCGCGAGTTCTCGGTGTTCGAGCGCCTGGCCCAAGGCGCCAATGTCAACGACATCGCCCAGCAACTGGCGTTGAGCAGCAAGACCATCAGCACCCACAAGGCGCGGCTGATGCAAAAGCTGCATATCACTTCCCTGGCTGAACTGGTGAAGTACGCCATGGAGCACAAACTTCTCTAGCGACATACCTGATAACGACACACCAGAATCACTGCCGCGCTCATTCCTGCCGCTTGCAGCTCGCTGCTTGTGGCTGCCCTGTTCCATCCCCGCCATCCGTGTAGGGCGATCCCTACCCCGAACCTTCCATCCGGCTGATGCCATTCTCTCCTGGCCCCCGATTTCCGGGGGCTCCGGCGTGGATTACGCTTGTGCCACAGCAGTCCAAAACACAAAGGTGCGGGTATGAGCGAGGTGGATTCAAATGATGTGCTGGTCAGCTTTCGTGGCGTGCAAAAGAGCTACGACGGCGAGAACCTGATCGTCAAAGACCTCAACCTGGAGATTCGCAAGGGCGAGTTCCTGACCCTGCTCGGGCCTTCCGGTTCGGGCAAGACCACCAGCCTGATGATGCTCGCCGGCTTCGAGACGCCGACCGCCGGGGAAATCCAGCTGGCCGGGCGCTCGATCAACAACGTGCCGCCGCATAAACGCGACATCGGCATGGTGTTCCAGAACTACGCCTTGTTTCCGCACATGACCGTCGCCGAGAACCTGGCGTTCCCGCTCTCGGTACGCGGTTTGAGCAAGACCGATATCAGCGAGCGGGTCAAACGCGTGCTGAGCATGGTGCAGCTCGACGCCTTCGCCCAGCGCTACCCGGCGCAACTCTCCGGCGGCCAGCAACAGCGCGTGGCCCTGGCACGGGCGTTGGTGTTCGAACCGCAGCTGGTACTGATGGACGAGCCCCTTGGCGCCCTCGACAAGCAACTGCGCGAGCACATGCAGATGGAGATCAAGCACCTGCACCAGCGCCTCGGCGTGACGGTGGTGTACGTGACCCACGACCAGGGCGAAGCGCTGACCATGTCCGACCGCGTGGCGGTGTTCCACCAGGGCGAGATTCAGCAGATCGCCGCACCGCGCACTTTGTACGAAGAGCCGAAAAACACCTTTGTCGCCAACTTTATCGGCGAGAACAACCGTCTCAATGGCCGCCTGCACAGCCACACCGGCGAGCGCTGCGTGGTGGAGTTGGCGCGCGGCGAGAAGGTCGAGGCGCTGGCGGTGAACGTCGGCCAGGTCGGCGGCCCGGTGACCCTGTCGGTGCGCCCGGAACGCGTCAGCCTGAATGGTTCGAGCGAAGCGTGCGTCAACCGGTTTTCGGGGCGTGTGGCGGAGTTCATCTACCTGGGCGACCACGTGCGCGTACGCCTGGAAGTCTGCGGCAAGGCCGATTTTTTTGTGAAACAACCGATTGCCGAGCTGGATCCAGCCCTGGCGGTCGGCGACGTGGTACCGATTGGCTGGCAAGTCGAGCACGTTCGCGCACTCGACCCACTTCTAGAGGCGAATTGATCGCCCCCCTGGCTTCACCAACCCTGCACGTGGAGAGCACAACAATGTTGAGATCCCTTAAGTATTCGGCGCTGGCTATCGGTTTGATCGGCGCGGCCCAGGCCATGGCCGGCCCGGACCTGACGGTCGTGTCCTTTGGCGGCGCGAACAAGGCAGCCCAGGTCAAAGCTTTCTATGCACCCTGGGAAAGCTCGGGTAACGGCAAGATCGTCGCCGGCGAGTACAACGGTGAAATGGCCAAGGTGAAAGCCATGGTCGACACCAAGAGCGTGTCCTGGGACCTGGTGGAAGTGGAATCGCCGGAATTGTCCCGTGGCTGTGACGAAGACATGTTCGAGCCGCTGGACCCGAAACTGTTCGGCAACAGCGCCGACTATGTGAAGGGCGCGATCCAGCCATGCGGCGTGGGCTTCTTTGTGTGGTCGACGGTGCTGGCCTACAACGCCGACAAACTCACCAGTGCGCCGACCAGTTGGGCGGATTTCTGGGACACCAAGAAATTTCCGGGCAAGCGTGGCCTGCGTAAAGGCGCCAAGTACACCCTGGAATTCGCTTTGATGGCCGACGGCGTAGCGCCGAAGGACGTCTACAAAGTGCTGGCCGGCAAGGATGGCCAGGACCGTGCGTTCAAGAAACTCGACGAACTCAAACCGTCGATCCAGTGGTGGGAAGCCGGTGCACAGCCGCCGCAGTACCTCGCCTCGGGTGACGTGGTGATGAGCTCGGCCTACAACGGCCGGATCGCCGCCGTGCAGAAAGAAAGCAACCTGAAAGTGGTGTGGAACGGCGGTATCTACGATTTTGACGCCTGGGCCATTCCCAAGGGCCTGGCCAAGGACCGTGCTGAAGCGGCGAAGAAGTTCATTGCCTTCTCGGTGCAGCCGCAGCAGCAGAAGACCTACTCGGAAAACATCGCCTACGGCCCGGCCAACACCCAAGCCGTGCCGCTGCTGGCCAAGGACATCCTCAAGGACATGCCGACCACCCCGGAAAACATCGCCAACCAGGTGCAGATCGACGTGAGCTTCTGGGCGGACAACGGTGAGCAGTTGGAGCAGCGCTTCAACTCTTGGGCTGCCAAGTAACCGGGAGCGCCGCTAAACATCTGTGGGAACCGGTAACTGTGGGAGCGGGCTTGCTCGCGAAAGCGGTGGACCAGTCTGCTTAAGTATTGACTGTCATACCGCATTCGCGAGCAAGCCCGCTCCCACAAAAAGCCCGCCTCACATGAGATCTGCTGTGTCGAGCAAATTGCATTTATTTTTATATCCGGAGCTTGCCATGGCCATCGCCATTCCCACCCTCAAACAGCGCCTGGCGCGTGCCGAACGGCTTAATCGCTGGAAGGCCCAGGCCTTGATCGCGCCGCTGGTGCTGTTTTTGCTGCTGGTGTTCCTGGTGCCGATCGTTGCGCTGCTGTTCAAGAGTGTCGGCAACCCGGAGGTGGCGGCCGGTTTGCCGCGTACCGTCGTGGCCGTAACGGCCTGGGATGGTCGCGGCTTGCCGGGCGAGCCGGTGTACCAGGCACTCACCGAAGACTTGGGCGAAGCGCGCAAAAACCAGACGCTGGGTGATCTGTCCAAGCGCTTGAACATGGAACTGGCCGGCTATCGCAGCCTGTTGACCAAAACCGCGCGGGCGCTGCCATTCAGTGAAGTGCCCGCCTCATATAAAGAAGCGCTGGAAAACCTCGACGAACGCTGGGGCGATCCGGCGTACTGGCAGGCGATCCGGCGCAACACCAGCAGCGTGACACCGTTCTACCTGCTTGCGGCCGTCGATCACCGCATCGACGACCTCGGCGAGGTCGCACCGGCCACGCCGGATCAGGCGATTTACCTGGACATCTTCGCCCGCACCTTTTGGATGGGCCTGGTGATCACGGCGATCTGCCTGCTGCTGGCCTATCCCCTAGCGTACCTGCTGGCCAACCTGCCGGCGCGTAAAAGCAACTTGCTGATGATCCTGGTGTTGTTGCCGTTCTGGACGTCGATCCTGGTACGGGTGGCGGCGTGGATCGTGTTGCTGCAGTCCGGTGGGCTGATCAACAGCGCGCTGATGGGCTTAGGGCTGATCGATACACCGCTGGAACTGGTGTTCAACCGCACCGGGGTCTACATCTCCATGGTGCACATCCTGTTGCCGTTCATGATTCTGCCGATCTACAGCGTGATGAAGGGCATCTCGCCCACTTACATGCGCGCTGCGATTTCCCTGGGCTGTCATCCGTTCGTCAGTTTCTGGCGCGTGTACTTCCCGCAGACCTACGCCGGCGTGGGCGCCGGTTGCCTGTTGGTGTTCATCCTGGCGATTGGTTACTACATCACCCCGGCATTGCTGGGCAGCCCGAACGACCAGATGGTCAGTTACTTCGTGGCGTTCTACACCAACACCAGCATCAACTGGGGCATGGCAACGGCGTTGGGCGGCTTGCTGCTGCTGGCGACCGTGGTGCTGTACCTGATCTACAACCGGCTGGTAGGCGCCAGTCGCCTGCGCCTGAGCTAAGGAGACCTAGCGATGCTGAGCCCTTATATGTCGCCCGTCGAGCGGGTGTGGTTCTACAGCTTGCGGATCCTCTGCGGCTTGATCCTGCTGTTTTTGATTCTGCCGGTGCTGGTGATCATCCCGCTGTCGTTCAACAGCGGCAGTTTCCTGGTGTACCCGCTGCAAGGCTTCTCGCTGCACTGGTACCAGGATTTCTTCGCCTCCGCCGAATGGATGCGTGCACTCAAGAACAGTATCATCGTCGCGCCGGCCGCTACGCTGCTGGCCATGGTGTTCGGCACGCTGGCGGCTATCGGCCTGACACGCGGCGATTTCCCCGGCAAGGCGTTGGTAATGGCGCTGGTGATTTCGCCGATGGTGGTGCCGGTGGTGATCATCGGCGTGGCCAGTTACCTGTTCTTTGCGCCGCTGGGCCTGGGCAACAGCTTCTTCTCGCTGATCGTGGTGCATGCGGTGCTGGGTGTGCCATTTGTGATCATCACCGTGTCGGCGACCTTGCAGGGGTTCAACCACAACCTGGTGCGGGCGGCGGCCAGTCTCGGTGCTTCGCCGCTGACCGCGTTTCGCCGGGTAACCCTGCCGTTGATCGCGCCGGGGGTAATCTCCGGGGCGCTGTTTGCCTTTGCCACCTCGTTCGATGAAGTGGTGGTGACGCTGTTCCTCGCCGGGCCTGAGCAAGCCACCTTGCCGCGCCAGATGTTCAGCGGCATCCGCGAAAACCTCAGCCCAACGATTGCCGCGGCGGCGACTTTGCTGATTGCCTTCTCGGTACTGCTGTTGCTGACCCTGGAATGGTTGCGCGGGCGTAGCGAGAAACTGCGTACTGCGCAGGTCTGAAGCCAAACGGAGATCAAAATGTGGGGAACTGTGTTGAACCCGAAATAACCATTCAGCCGCTGAATGGCAGACAACCCATCTGCATCAGCTACTCTTGTGCCAGCCCATCTATCAATAAGAGGCCGCGCACATGAGTACTTCCTCATTCAAGATCGCCCACAAACTGCTGACGGGGGCCGGTGCCATCGAGCAACTGGCCTTTGAGCTCACGCGCCTGGATGTGGATAACCCGCTGATCGTCACCGACGCAGCGCTGGTCAAGTCCGGCACGGTGGCGCTGGCGCTTGAACACCTGGGCGAACGCCCCTATGAAATCTTCGACCGCGTGCTGCCCGACCCGGAGATCGCCATCGTCGAAGACTGCATGCGCGTTTACCGCGAGGGCGGGCACGACGGCCTGATCGGCCTGGGCGGCGGCAGTGCCATCGACATCGCCAAAAGCGTGGCCGCCTATGCCGGCTACCACGGCGCCCTGGCGGACTTGTTCGGCGTCGACCAGGTGCCGCGCAAGGGCCCGCCGCTGATCGCCATCCCCACCACAGCCGGCACCGGTTCGGAAGTGACCAACGTGGCGATTCTCTCCGACAAGGCCGCGCAGCTGAAAAAAGGCATCGTCAGCGATTTCCTGCTACCGGATGTGGCGCTGATCAGCCCGCAAATGACCCTGACCTGCCCGCGTAGCGTCACCGCCGCCAGTGGCGTGGATGCGCTGGTGCATGCCATCGAGTCGTACCTGTCGCTGAACGCTTCGCCGATCACCGACGCCTTGGCCATCGGCGCGATCAAGCTGATCGCCAAGGCATTGCCCAAGGCCTACGCCAACCCGGCCAACCTGCAAGCCCGCGACGATATGGCCACCGCCAGCCTGATGGCGGGCATGGCCTTCGGTAACGCTGGGGTCGGCGCGGTGCATGCGTTGGCGTACCCGCTGGGTGGACGGTTCAACATCGCCCATGGCGTAAGTAACGCGCTGTTGCTGCCCTATGTGATGCACTGGAACAAGTTGGCCTGTGTGGAGCGCATGCAGGACATTGCGCAGGCCATGGGTGTGAATGTCAGCGGCTTGAGCCTGAACGATGCCGCCGACCAGGCTGTGGAGGCGATGACGCGGCTGTGTGCGGCCGTCGAAATCCCGGCGGGCCTGCGCAGTTTCGGCGTTCCCGAGGACGCCATTCCCGCCATGGCCATCGAAGCGGCGGGTATCGAGCGGCTGATGCGCAACAACCCGCGCAAGCTTAGCGCCGCCGACATCGAGAAAATCTATCGGGCAGCCTACTAGCCATTGAGCCAGGTCACGGTGCGCGCGGCAAAGCATGAGGTATACAATGCGCGCCATCGTGATTTAGCTCAAAAAAGGTGCGTCATGCAGCCCTTCGTCATTGCTCCATCGATTCTCTCCGCCGATTTTGCCCGCCTGGGTGAGGAAGTGGACAAGGTGTTGGCCGCCGGTGCCGACTTTGTGCACTTCGATGTCATGGACAACCACTACGTGCCCAACCTGACCATCGGCCCGATGGTCTGCGCGGCGCTGCGCAAGTACGGCATTACCGCGCCGATCGACGCGCACCTGATGGTCAGCCCGGTGGACCGCATCATCGGTGACTTCGTTGACGCCGGCGCGACCTACATTACCTTTCACCCGGAAGCCTCGCTGCACGTCGACCGCACCCTGCAACTGATCCGCCAAGGCGGCTGCAAGGCGGGCCTGGTGTTCAACCCGGCCACGCCGCTGGACGTGCTCAAGTACGTGATGGACAAGGTCGACATGGTCCTGCTGATGAGCGTCAACCCAGGTTTCGGCGGGCAGAAGTTCATCCCCGGCACCCTCGACAAGCTGCGCGAAGCGCGTGCGCTGATCGACGCCTCGGGCCGTGATATCCGCCTGGAAATCGACGGCGGGGTCAACGTCAACAATATCCGCGAAATCGCAGCCGCCGGCGCCGACACCTTCGTAGCCGGCTCGGCGATCTTCAACGCGCCGGACTACCAGGAAGTCATCGCGAAGATGCGCGCCGAATTGGCGCTGGCGCGTCCATGAGCGGCTTTGAGCAGCTGTTCCCCGGCAAGTTGCCACGGCTGGTGATGTTCGATCTGGACGGTACCTTGATCGACTCGGTCCCTGACCTGGCGGCCGCGGTGGACGAGATGCTGCTCAAGCTGGGGCGCAAGCCGGCCGGGATCGAGTCGGTGCGTGAATGGGTCGGCAACGGCGCGCAGATGCTGGTGCGCCGGGCCTTGGCCAATCATATCGATGCCGAGGGTGTCGATGAGGTCGAAGCCGAGCACGCCCTGGAGTTGTTCAACGCCGCCTATGAAAACAGCCACGAATTGACCGTGGTTTACCCCGGCGTGCGCGACACCCTCAAATGGCTGCACAAGCAGGGCGTGGAAATGGCCCTGATCACCAACAAGCCGGAGCGCTTCGTCGCGCCGCTGTTGGACCAGATGAAAATCGGCCGTTATTTCCGCTGGATCATCGGCGGCGATACCCTGCCGCAGAAAAAACCCGACCCGGCGGCGCTGTTTTTCGTAATGAAAATGGCCAATATCCCGGCCTCGCAGTCGTTGTTCGTCGGCGATTCGCGCAGTGATGTGCAAGCGGCGAAGGCCGCGGGCGTGCAGTGCGTGGCGCTCAGCTACGGCTACAACCATGGGCGGCCGATCGCCGAAGAATCGCCTTCCCTGGTCATTGATGACCTGCGGCTGCTAATCCCCGGTTGCTTGGGAGCTGGCGCTGAGATAACGTTGCCTGATATCGATCCGTCCCCTTCTGGAAATCCCATCGTGGTGGTCACTCGCAAACTCTGGATGAAAGTCATCAAGGCCCTGGCCCGCTGGCGTTGGCGCGCCTGACTGATCCTGGCCGCGCTGCGCGGCGCGTTTGCATACCTGACTGTTAGACCCTCAAGCCACGAGGCATATCATGACCCGCGAAGAATTCCTGCGTTTGGCCGCTGCCGGCTATAACCGCATCCCCTTGGCCTGCGAAACCCTGGCCGACTTCGACACGCCGCTGTCGATCTACCTGAAGCTGGCCGATGAACCCAATTCCTACCTGCTCGAATCGGTGCAGGGCGGCGAGAAGTGGGGCCGTTACTCGATCATCGGCCTGCCATGCCGCACGGTGATGCGCGTTCACGATCATCATGTGAGCATCACCCATGATGGCGTCGAGATCGAAAGCCATGAGGTTGAAGACCCGTTGGCGTTCGTCGAGGCGTTCAAGGCGCGCTACAACGTACCGACCATTGCTGGCCTGCCACGTTTCAACGGCGGGCTGGTGGGTTACTTCGGTTACGACTGCGTGCGCTACGTGGAAAAACGCCTGGGCAAATGCCCGAACCCGGATCCATTGGGTGTGCCGGACATTCTGCTGATGGTCTCCGACGCTGTCGTCGTGTTCGACAACCTCGCCGGCAAGATGCACGCGATTGTGCTCGCCGACCCGTCCCAGGCCGACGCGTTCGACAACGGCCTGGCCAGCCTCGAAGCCCTGCTGGACAAACTGCGCCAGCCGATCACCCCGCGTCGCGGCCTGGACCTCAGCCGTCCACCGGCGGCCGACCCGGTGTTCCGTTCCAGCTTTACCCAGGATGACTACGAGCGCGCCGTCGACACCATCAAGGAATATATCCTCGCCGGTGACTGCATGCAGGTGGTGCCGTCGCAACGCATGTCCATCGACTTCAAGGCCGCGCCGATCGACCTGTACCGGGCGCTGCGCTGCTTCAACCCGACGCCGTACATGTATTTCTTCAACTTTGGTGACTTCCACGTGGTGGGCAGCTCGCCGGAAGTGCTGGTGCGCGTCGAAGACAACCTGATCACGGTTCGCCCGATCGCCGGTACCCGCCCGCGTGGCGCGACTGAAGAGGCTGACCTGGCGCTGGAAGAAGACCTGCTGAGCGACGACAAGGAAATCGCCGAGCACTTGATGCTTATCGATCTGGGCCGTAACGATACCGGGCGTGTCTCGGAAATCGGTTCGGTGAAGCTCACCGAGAAAATGGTGATCGAGCGCTATTCCAACGTGATGCACATTGTGTCCAACGTCACCGGCGAGCTGAAAGCCGGCTTGACCGCCATGGACGCCCTGCGCGCCATCTTGCCGGCGGGCACTTTGTCGGGCGCGCCGAAGATCCGCGCGATGGAAATCATCGACGAGCTGGAGCCGGTCAAGCGCGGTGTCTACGGCGGCGCCGTGGGGTATTTCGCCTGGAACGGCAACATGGACACGGCCATTGCGATCCGCACGGCCGTGATCAAGGACGGGGAGCTGCATGTGCAGGCCGGTGGCGGGATTGTCGCTGACTCGGTGCCGGCCCTCGAATGGGAAGAAACCCTGAACAAGCGCCGCGCGATGTTCCGCGCCGTTGCGCTGGCTGAACAGACCCCCAATTCCTGAGGTTTCCCCCATGTTGCTGATGATTGATAACTACGACTCCTTTACCTACAACGTGGTGCAGTACCTGGGCGAACTGGGTGCCGAGGTCAAGGTGGTGCGCAATGACGAACTGACCGTGGCCGAGATCGCTGCGCTGAATCCCGAGCGCATCGTGGTTTCGCCGGGCCCGTGCACGCCGACCGAGGCGGGTATTTCCCTGGAAGCCATCCAGTATTTCGCCGGCAAGTTGCCGATCCTGGGCGTTTGCCTGGGCCACCAGTCCATCGGCCAGGCCTTTGGCGGTGACGTGGTGCGCGCGCGCCAGGTGATGCATGGCAAGACCAGCCCCGTGTTCCACAAGGACATGGGCGTGTTTCACGGCCTTAACCTGCCGGTGACGGTGACTCGCTACCATTCGCTGGTCGTCAAGCGCGAAACCCTGCCGCAATGCCTGGAACTGACGGCCTGGACCCAGCTGGAAGACGGCTCCGTCGACGAGATCATGGGCCTGCGCCACAAGACACTGAATATCGAAGGGGTGCAATTTCACCCCGAGTCGATCCTGACCGAGCAGGGCTACGAGCTGTTCGCCAACTTTCTCAAGCAGAGCGGCGGCACGCGCTAAGGACTTTTCATGGATATCAAGACTGCCCTGAGCCGTATCGTCGGCCACCTGGACCTGAGCACCGCTGAAATGAGCGATGTGATGCGCGAGATCATGACCGGTCAATGTACCGACGCGCAGATCGGCGCGTTCATGATGGCCATGCGCATGAAGAGCGAGAGCATCGACGAGATCGTCGGCGCCGTGTCGGTGATGCGTGAGCTGGCGGACAAGGTCGAACTCAAGACCCTCGACGGCGTGGTGGATGTGGTGGGCACCGGCGGCGACGGTGCCAATATTTTCAACGTGTCGACCGCGGCTTCGTTTGTCGTGGCGGCGGCGGGTTGCACCGTGGCCAAGCACGGTAACCGCGCGGTATCGGGCAAGAGCGGCAGCGCCGATCTGCTGGAAGCGGCCGGGATCTACCTGAACCTGACGCCGGTGCAAGTGGCGCGCTGCATCGATAACGTCGGTATCGGCTTTATGTTTGCCCAATCCCACCACGGTGCGATGAAGCACGCCGCCGGCCCGCGCAAGGACCTCGGCCTGCGCACCCTGTTCAACATGCTCGGCCCGCTTACGAATCCGGCCGGTGTGAAGCATCAGGTGGTCGGCGTGTTCAGCCAGGCGCTGTGCCGGCCGTTGGCCGAAGTGCTGCAGCGCATGGGTAGCAAGCATGTGCTGGTGGTGCATTCCAAAGACGGGCTGGACGAATTCAGCCTGGCGGCACCGACGTTCGTGGCGGAGCTTAAGGATGACCAGATCACGGAGTATTGGGTCGAGCCGGAAGATTTGGGCATGAAGAGCCAGAGCCTGCACGGCCTGGCGGTGGAAAGCCCGGCGGCGTCCCTGGAATTGATTCGCGATGCCCTGGGACGTCGCAAGACCGAGAATGGTCAAAAAGCTGCTGAGATGATTGTTTTAAATGCCGGCGCCGCACTTTATGCGGCCGACCATGCCTATAGTCTTAAGGAAGGTGTCGCCTTGGCCCACGATGCACTGCACACCGGTCTGGCTCGCGAAAAGCTCGAAGAGCTGGGAGCATTCACCGCGGTATTCAAGATGGAGAATGAAGGATGAGTGTGCCGACCGTTCTGGAAAAAATCCTGGCCCGCAAGGCTGAGGAAGTGGCCGAGCGCCGCGCCCGTGTGAGCCTGGCCGAGCTGGAAAGCCAGGCCAAGCTGGCTGACGCGCCGCGTGGTTTTGCCAATGCGTTGATCGCCCAGGCCAAGCTCAAGCAGCCGGCTGTCATCGCTGAGATCAAAAAGGCTTCGCCCAGCAAAGGCGTGATTCGCGAGCACTTTGTGCCGCACGAAATTGCCGTCAGCTACGAAAAGGGCGGGGCGACCTGCCTGTCGGTACTGACCGATGTCGATTACTTCCAGGGCAGCGACCTGTTCCTGCAGCAAGCCCGCGCCGCGTGCAAGTTGCCGGTGATCCGCAAGGATTTCATGGTTGACCCGTACCAGATCATCGAAGCCCGCGCCCTTGGCGCCGACTGCGTGCTGCTGATCGTCTCGGCACTGGATGATGTGAAGATGGCTGAGCTGGCCGCCGTGGCCAAGGGCGTCGGCCTGGACGTACTGGTGGAAGTGCACGACGGCGATGAGCTGGAGCGCGCGTTGAAAACCCTCGACACACCGTTGGTGGGGGTCAACAACCGTAACCTGCACACCTTCGAAGTCAGCCTGGAAACCACCCTCGACCTGCTGCCGCGCATACCGCGCGACCGGTTGGTGATTACCGAGAGTGGCATTCTCAATCGCGCCGATGTGGAACTGATGGAAATCAGCGACGTGTATTCATTCCTGGTGGGCGAGGCCTTCATGCGCGCTGAAAACCCCGGGACGGAACTGCAGCGCCTGTTTTTTCCTGAGCGTGGTGTTGCGGTCAGTGGTTCGACACTGGATTAATTCGGAGGCACGGCCTGGCTGCCAGAAGCAGGCTTCTGTGGGAGCTGGCTTGCCTGCGATTGCATCACCTCGGTGTTACTGAAAAATCGAGGTGCCTGCATCGCAGGCAAGCCAGCTTCCACATTTGATTTTGTGTGATTCAGATAGGCAGGTATTTGATGACTAAGCCGGTGTCGATGACTGTTGAAGCCGGGCTTGCCGCCGAGCAAGCCTTACTGACAGCCGTTTGCGCCGGCGAGCAGGAATATGGCCTGCTGTTCTGGCAACCCAACGACCAAGCCTTGGTAATGCCGCGTCGTTTGAGTCGCCTGCCGGCGTTCCAAACCGCCAGCCAGGTCTCGGCCGACGCCGGTTGGCCGGTGTTGCTGCGGGAAACCGGCGGTGAACCGGTGCCGCAGTCGAACGCCACGGTCAATATCGCCCTGGTCTACGCGCCGCCGCGCAGTGAAGGCGACCAGAATCGTATCGAAACCGGTTATTTGCGTTTATGCCAGCCGATCTGCGACCTGCTGATCGAGTTGGGTGGCGATGCTTCCGTTGGCGAAATCGACGGGGCGTTTTGTGACGGTCGCTACAACGTCAACCTCAACGGCCGCAAGATGGTCGGCACCGCCCAGCGTTGGCGACAAAGTGGCGGCCGCCCGGTAGGCCTGGTGCACGGTGCGCTGCTGCTGGATAACGATCGCGAAGAACTGATCGCTGCGGTCAATCGCTTCAACGAGGTCTGTGGCCTGCAGCAGCGCGTTCGCGCCGACAGCCATATCGCCCTGCACGAAGCCTTTGCCGCGCCAGATGCGATCAGCCGCCTGGACACTCGGTATCGGCAAATGTTGGCCAGCTTCCTGCCGGTTTAACGAGTGCCGAACACCACCATCGTCTTGCCTTTGACGTGCACCAGGCTGCGCTCTTCCAGATCCTTGAGCACGCGGCCGACCATCTCCCGTGAACAGCCGACAATGCGCCCGATTTCCTGGCGTGTGACTTTGATCTGCATACCATCGGGGTGAGTCATGGCGTCTGGCTGTTTACACAATTCCAACAGGCAACGGGCTACCCGGCCGGTGACATCAAAGAAGGCCAGGTCGCCGACTTTGCGCGTGGTGTCCCGCAGGCGCTGGGCAATCTGCCCGCTGAGCGCGTAGAGAATGTCGGGATCGTGCTGGGCCAGTTCGCGGAACTTGGTGTAGCTGATCTCCGCCACTTCGCATTCGACCTTGGCCCGCACCCAGGCGCTGCGCTCCTGTTCCTTGCCGGCTTGCTCGAACAGCCCCAGCTCGCCAAAGAAATCCCCGGTGTTCAGGTAGGCGATGATCATTTCGCGGCCGTCCTCATCCTCGATCAGGATGGTGACCGAGCCTTTGATAATGAAGAACAGCGTTTCGGAGCGTTCCCCGGCGCAGATGATGTTGTGTTTGGCCGGGTAGCGACGGCGCTGGCAATGCATCAACAGTTTGTCGAGATTCTTGATCTTGGGTAGGGGAGTAAGGGCAACCATGGTTGTGTCCCGAAAAGACTGCGCGAAGTAGTTAGAGTTGTTGTGTTCACCGGTATCGGCACTGATACAGGTTGTATGAACGGTGGCAATACGCCATCGATTTGGCGCCAGCTTAACAGACACATTCTGTCTCGATTAGCCAATTTTCCCGGTAAACCCTGTTATTGATCGCTTTTGTGCCAAACGCTGACGCAGGCGGGCCCTGTGCTAAGCTGGCGACCCTTTTTTAGCAGTGGAGTCTGGGCGATGAAGGCACGCATCCAATGGGCGGGCGAAGCCATGTTCCTCGGTGAGTCGGGCAGTGGCCATGTGGTAGTCATGGACGGACCGCCTGAAGCCGGTGGCCGCAACCTGGGCGTACGTCCGATGGAAATGCTCCTGCTGGGTGTAGGCGGTTGCAGCAATTTCGACGTGGTCAGCATCCTGAAAAAGTCCCGCCAGGCCGTGGAAAGTTGCGAAGCCTTCCTGGAAGCGGAGCGCGCCACTGAAGACCCCAAGGTATTCACCAGGATCCACATGCATTTCGTGGTGAAGGGCCGGGCGTTGAAGGAAGCGCAGGTCAAGCGTGCTATCGAGCTGTCGGCCGAGAAGTACTGCTCGGCGTCGATCATGCTCGGCGCGGCGGGTGTGGCCATCACCCATGATTACGAGATTATCGAGTTGGGCTGATCGCTCAATCGATGGGCAAAAGAAAGGGCGCTTTGATAGCGCCCTTTTTTGCGTCTGGGATCTGATGCACCTAGATACGATGCACCTAGATACGATAGGTGCTTTTGGTCATGACCTTGGCCAGTACACTCATACCAAACCGCACCGGTGCCGGAAAGCGGAAGCCGCCCGCACCCAATGCGCTTTCTGCGTGATGTGCTTCGTCGATGCGCATTTGCTCCAGAATCGCCCGGGACTTTTCGTCCTCGACCGGCAGTTGCTCCAGATGCTCGTCCAGGTGCTTGCACACCTGATGCTCGGTGGCGGCGACAAAACCCAGGCTGACCTTGTCGCTGATCAGGCCGGCAGCGGCGCCGATGCCAAACGATAAGCCATAAAACAGCGGATTCAGCACGCTGGTATGGCTGCCGAGTTGGTGAATACGCTGCTCGCACCAGGCCAGATGGTCGACTTCTTCCTCGGCGGCATGCTCCATGGCTGCACGCACCTGCGGCAGCTTGGCGGTCAGTGCCTGGCCTTGATACAGCGCCTGGGCACAGACTTCGCCGGTGTGGTTGATGCGCATCAGCCCCGCGACGTGGCGGGTCTCGGTCTCGCTCATCTGAGCGTCGGGTTGCACGATGGCGGGTGAGGGGCGGTAGGGCTGGCCACTGAATGGCAGCAGTGTGCGCATGGCCATGTCGGCTTGCAGCAACAGACGGTCAATCGGCGAGTAGTGACGTTGGGTAGTCATGCTGACCTCCGGAAAGAATCTCGGCGGCCAGTTTACCGCAAGAGAAGGACAAGCGTTTGCGCTGAGTCAGGGCATGCGCTCGCAGCGCTGGGCCGCGACCTTTGCCCGAGGGCTTATCAGCCCGGCGGCCAATTCATCTGACGCTGACCCAGCACATGCATATGAATGTGATAAACGGTCTGCCCCCCGTCTTCGTTGCAGTTCATCACCACACGAAAACCCTTTTCGCAGCCCTGCTCGACGGCGAGGCGCTGGGCGGTGAACAGGATATGGCCGGCCAGGGCTTTATCGTCTTCCGTCAGATCGTTCAGGGTGCGGATAGGTTTCTTCGGAATGACCAGAAAATGCACAGGGGCTTGGGGAGCGATATCGTGGAAGGCCAGCACTTGGTCGTCTTCGTAGATAATCTTCGCGGGTATTTCTCTGTTGATGATCTTGGTGAACAGAGTATCCACAGCTGTTTCTCCATTATGAGTAGGCAGGTTGAGTGTACTGAGCCCGTCAGCGCGGGCAATAGGCTTTGTTGATGGCGCCGGCGATCTTGCGGGTCAGCCAGCGCGGGCTGAACCGCGGGCTGAAGGCGATCCAGCGATTGCGCCGGCCGGGAATAATGATGGCTTTGTTCTTTTCCAGGGCGCGCACAGTAAAGAGCGCCACTTCTTCGGGGCTCATCAGCTGTTGGCTGCGATCGAGCTTGGCGGTGTCCATTTGTGCGGTGCCGAAGAATGCCGTATGGGTTGGGCCGGGGCAGAGGACCGAGACCTTGATGCCGCAACTCTTCAGTTCTTCGCGCAGGCCTTCGGAGAAGTGCAGTACATAGGCTTTGCTGGCGTAGTAGGTGCTCATCCACGGGCCCGGCTGGAACGCCGCGATGGAGGCTACATTAAGAATTTGCCCGCCGCCCTGCAAAGCCATGGTATTGCCAAGCGCATGGCACATACGGGTCAGGGCAAGGATATTGAGCTCAATCAGGTCTTGTTCGGTCATCCAGTCCTGGGCCAGGAACGGCCCGCTGGTGCCGATGCCGGCGCAGTTCACCAGCAGATCGATCTGCCGTTCGCCTTCTTCAAGCTCCAGCAGAAACCCGGACAAGCGCAGCGGCTCGCCCAGGTCGCACGCCCGGAACAGCACCTCGACGCCAAAGCGTTGGGTCAATTCGATGGCAATGCTTTCCAACTGATCACGCTGACGGGCCACCAGAATCAAGCTGCGGCCGCGACGGGCCAGCGCTTCGGCCAAGGCCAGGCCGATACCGCTTGTGGCGCCGGTGATCAGAGCGTAACGGGTCATGCCTTTCTCCATCGCAACACCGCCGCGCCTGTGACAAAGGCATCACAGGCCGGGGGCGTTTCTTCACTGTTCTGGAGAGTCTACAGGTTCGCCCGCGTCCTCAGCACTTTGCGCTTCGTCTTCTTCGGTGGTCGCGCTCTGGTCAAGGTCTTCGTCGGAGGTGGTGGCGCTGCTCTCGTAGCTGCTGTCCATGTTGGCTTCGAGTTGGTTCAGGTAACCGTTCATGCCCAGGGTCAGCCCGATGATGAGCATCAATGGGATAAACGCCAACCACAGCGAGGCCAGGACCTTCACGGCAGTGGAGTTTCGCGGTGGTGGCGCGCCGTATTGGTTGGCGCCCGAGTTGCCTGGCAAGACCAGCAGCAACAGCGGGAAGATACTGTTCACCAGCGGTACCAGGTTCAGCAGGTACAGCCAGCCCGACCAGCCCAGGTCGTGCAGGCGCTGCACACCGATTTGTACGCTCACGACGACAAGCGCGACGAACAATGCGAAGCCCAGTAACGAGCCAAGAATAATGGCGATCGTGGGTGAGGCGGTCGCAATGGCGAAGCACACGGTACTGATGATGCCTGCCGCCACAAGCATTGCAAGGGTCAGCACCAGCGTCCATGCCAGGTACCGCAGACGCCCGATGCGCCCGTTGATCGTGAAGACTTTGAGCGTGGCGTACTCCGGCAGGTTTTCACCCACGGCCGCGCGCGGCGGTGCGTACGGCGAAGCGTCCGGGCGAGAGAAATCAGAAGCGCCGGCATCTGTTTCGTGGGTTTCGGCGAGGCTGAAGGCTACGGGTTGTTCGGCTTCGATGCGCGCGTCGACACCGGCGTTCTTCAACGCGGTGAGGTAGGTTTCCGCGTCCGGCCGGGACAGGTCGCGTTTGAGCGCGACCGGGCGGCCGGTGAAGAGCTTCTCGATGGCTTCGACTTCGCTCTTGAACAGCTCGGCCAGGTTCAGCTTGGCCGTGGTGCTTTCGACACCCGGGAGCAAGGCTCCATCAAACACAATCTTGAAACGGTTGTCGCTCATGCGGGCATCCTTGTCAGTTATCAGGGAGGTTGTGCAGGCCTGCACAATCGGCAGGCCTTACGGTTGGGTCAGCGTGGCCAGCGTAGCTGAGTCGCCTGTTCGCGCGCCTTGCGGTATTCGGCATCCAGGCGGGCAACCAGTTCATCGACGCTGGGTAAATCATCAATGTCACCGACGCCTTGGCCGGCAGACCATACAGTCTTCCACGCCTTGGCCTCGTCGCTCAACGGCTTGAGCTTGGAGCCGCCGCTGACTTCGCCTTTGCCTTGCAGGGCGGCGAGGTCGAAACCGGCATTTTCCAGGCTCTGGCGCATAAAGCTGGCGGGCACGCCGGAGACAGCGGGAGTGTGCACTATGTCGGCGGCGCGCGCTGTGAGCAGCATCTCTTTATACGCATCCGGTGCGTGGCTTTCGGTGGTGCCGATAAAGCGCGTGCCGAAATAGGCCAGGTCTGCACCGAGCAGTTGTGCGGCGAGAATCTCGTGGCCGTGGTTCAGGCAACCGGCCAACAGTAAGGTTTTATCGAAGAACTGGCGAATTTCGGCGATCAGCGCGAATGGGCTCCAGGTGCCAGCATGGCCACCGGCGCCTGCAGCCACAGCGATCAAGCCATCCACGCCGGCTTCGGCGGCCTTCTCGGCATGACGCCGGGTGGTGACGTCATGAAACACCAGGCCGCCGTAGCTGTGTACGGCGTCTACCAACTCCTTCACGGCGCCCAGGCTGGTAATGACGATCGGCACCTTGTGCTTGACGCAGATCGCGAGGTCGGCCTCCAGGCGCGGATTGCTGCTGTGCACGATCAGGTTGACGGCGTAGGGCGCGGGGTTGTCCAACGGCGCCAGGCCCGCTTCGATTTCCTCCAGCCAGGCCTTGAAGCCGCTGCTTTCGCGTTGGTTAAGGGCAGGGAAACTGCCAACCACCCCATTGCGGCAGCACGCCAGGACCAGTTGCGGATTGGAAATCAGAAACATCGGCGCAACCACGACGGGCAGGCGCAGACGTTGTTCAAGCAGAGCGGGCAGCGACATTGGATGGACCCCGAGTAATTGACGTTAGAACGGTTTGACCACGACCAGAATTACGATTGCCAGCAATAGCAGAACGGGCACTTCATTGAACCAGCGATAAAAGACATGGCTGCGGGTGTTTTCGCCACGGGCAAAACGTTTTACCTGCGCGCCGCACATATGGTGGTAGCCGATCAGCAACACCACCAGTGTCAGCTTGGCGTGGATCCAGCCTCCGGATTGAAAGATCGCGGGATTGAGGTAGATCAGCCAGCCGCCGAATATCAAGCTGGCGATCATCGCCGGGCCCATGATGCCGCGGTACAGCTTGCGCTCCATGACGCTGAAGCGTTCCTGGCTGACGGTGTCCTCGCTTTGGGCGTGGTAGACGAACAGTCGCGGCAGGTAGAACAGCGCGGCAAACCAGCAGACGATGGCGACGATATGGAAGGCTTTGACCCATAGATAGAGCATTTTTAGTTATTCCCAGGTTCACGGTAACGAAGATAGTAGTGGCTCGGGTGTCCACGCGTCACCTTGATGGTTGTCGCAGGACGATGCGGCCCCTATTATCGACCGCTTTCCAGTGGGTTCGTTGAGGGCAGGTTTATGGTCAAGGTCGGTATCGTCGGCGGCACGGGTTACACCGGTGTCGAATTGCTGCGTCTGTTGGCTCAGCATCCGCAGGCTGAGGTGGTGGTCATCACCTCTCGATCCGAGGCCGGGCTGGCCGTGGCCGATATGTACCCGAACCTGCGAGGCCATTACGACGGCCTGGCGTTCAGTGTTCCTGACATCAAGACCTTGGGCGCTTGCGACGTGGTGTTCTTCGCCACCCCTCACGGTGTTGCCCATGCTCTGGCCGGCGAGTTGCTGGCGGCGGGCACCAAAGTGATCGATCTGTCGGCGGACTTCCGGTTGCAGGACGCCGATGAGTGGGCCAAGTGGTACGGCCAGCCCCACGGCGCGCCGCAGTTGCTGGAAGAGGCGGTGTACGGCCTGCCGGAAGTTAACCGTGAGCAGATCAAACAGGCTCGCCTGATTGCGGTGCCGGGTTGCTATCCGACGGCTACTCAGTTGGGTTTCCTGCCACTGCTGGAGGCTGGGCTGGCGGATGCTTCGCGTTTGATCGCCGATTGCAAGTCGGGCGTCAGCGGCGCCGGTCGTGGTGCGGCGGTGGGTTCGCTGTACTCCGAGACGTCGGAAAGCATGAAGGCCTATGCGGTAAAAGGGCACCGTCACTTGCCGGAAATCCGCCAGGGGCTGCGTCGCGCGGCCGGTAAAGACGTGGGCCTGACCTTTGTGCCGCACCTGACTCCGATGATCCGCGGCATTCATTCCACGCTCTACGCAACCGTGGTTGACCGTTCCGTAGACCTGCAAGCGCTGTTCGAAAAGCGTTATGCCAACGAACCGTTCGTCGACGTCATGCCTGCGGGCAGCCACCCGGAAACCCGTAGCGTGCGTGGCGCTAACGTATGCCGGATCGCCGTGCACCGTCCGCAGGATGGTGACCTCGTCGTGGTGTTGTCGGTGATCGATAACCTGGTCAAGGGCGCGTCGGGCCAGGCGGTACAAAACATGAACATTCTGTTTGGCCTGGACGAGAAACTGGGTCTGTCCCACGCAGGCATGCTGCCTTAAGACGCTGCAGCTATTGCACAAAGGGCCCGTTGACCGGGCCTTTTGTGTTTTTAATGACGGCTGCGCAGATTGATATACCGTAACAATAGTTGACCGATTTTCTAGGAGAAGCGGATAATACCCGCCATTACGCATATGGCGGCGCTACGCCGGGAGATTATCAGCATGAGCGTTGAATCCTTCACCCCCACGGCTTTGCAATTCACCCACGGTGCTGCGCACAAGGTGAAGAGCCTGGTCGATGAAGAGGGTAATGATCGCTTGAAGCTGCGCGTATTCGTTACGGGCGGCGGTTGTTCAGGGTTTCAGTACGGTTTTACCTTCGATGAAGATGTAGCCGACGATGACACCATCGTTGAGCGCGAGGGCGTTAGCCTGGTCGTGGACCCGATGAGCTTCCAGTACCTGGCAGGTGCCGAGGTGGATTACCAGGAAGGTCTGGAAGGGTCGCGTTTCGTGATCAAGAATCCTAACGCCACCACTACGTGTGGTTGCGGGTCTTCGTTTTCGATCTGACCGGTAGTTTGATCCGGGACGAATGAAAAACGCCGCTTGGCTTTGATAGGCCAAGCGGCGTTTTGCTGTCTGCTGATTCAGTCAGGCCGGGTAGATAGCGCCCAGTACCCGAAGCCCGCGTGCGCCAGTGACGCTGGGGCGGTTGGCGGCGATGCCTTCGAGGCAGCAATGGGCGAGCCAGGCGAACGCCATCGCTTCAACCCAGTCGGGATCGACGCCGTAGGTGGCGGTGCTGCTGACTTGGGTTGATGGTAGCAGGGCGGCCAGTCGGCTCATCAGCGTGGCATTGTGAGCGCCGCCGCCGCAAACCAGCAGGGTTTCTGTCTGAGGCTGGGCGGACTGCAGCGACTCGACGATAGTCAGGGCGGTCAGCTCCAGCAGCGTCGCCTGTACATCCTGAGGCTCGAACGCAGGTAAACCGCCAAGATGGCGGTGCAGCCATTGCAGGTTAAACACCTCGCGGCCGGTGCTCTTGGGGCCCTTGGTTACGAAGAATGGGTCGCTGAGCAATGCGTTGAGTAGCTGCGGCTCGACCTTGCCGCTGGCAGCCCACTGGCCATTGCGATCAAAGTTTTCGCTGCGTTGTTGATGAATCCAGGCATCCAGCAGGACATTACCTGGGCCACAGTCGAAGCCGGCTACCGGTTTGCCGGTCTCGATCAGGCTGAGGTTGCTGAAACCGCCCACATTCAATACGGCACGGTTGCCGGTGTGCTCACCAAATAACGCTTCGTGAAATGCGGGTACCAGCGGGGCGCCTTGGCCACCTGCAGCCACATCGCGGCTGCGGAAATCGCTGACCACGGTGATGCCGGTCAGCTCGGTAAGCAAGGCCGGGTTGCCGATCTGTACGGTAAAGCCCCGAGCGGGTTCATGGCGGATGGTCTGGCCGTGGCTGCCAATCGCGCGAATGTCCTGGGGCTTGAGCTGTTGTTGATTGAGCAGAGCGTGAATGCCTTGTGCGGCAAGCTTCACCCAGTTCTGTTGGGCAATGGCTGAACGGGCGATTTCATCCGGTCCGCTGGCGCACAGGCCGAGCAGCTCGCCGCGCAGCGCATCCGGCATGAGGATGTAGTGCGTGGCGATCAGTTTGACCTCCTTGTGCTGTTCGATCAGGGCGATATCCAGGCCGTCGAGGCTGGTCCCGGACATCACACCTATGTAGAGCGGCATACCTTAACGCTTCGCCGAAGCCAGCAGGGTGGAGCGCTCCTGGTCCATGCGGGCCATCAACGGCTGGCTCTGTTGCATGAAGCGCGCGCGTTCGGCCTTGGCGATCGGGTCGGCCATCGGCAGTTTCTGGCCAAGCGGGTCGACGTGCACACCGTTGACCTGGAATTCATAGTGCAAGTGCGGGCCGGTGGACAGGCCGGTAGTGCCGATATAACCGATCACTTGGCCTTGCTTCACAGTACCGCCGGTTTGCACGCCCTTGGCGAAGCCTTGCATATGGCCATACAGCGTACGGTAGGTATTGCCGTGCTGGATGATTACAGTGTTGCCGTAACCACCGCGACGCCCGGCCAGCAGCACCTTGCCGTCGCCGGCGGCTTTGATCGGCGTACCACGTGGAGCGGCGTAGTCGACGCCTTTGTGGGCGCGGATTTTGTTCAGAATTGGATGCTTGCGACCCATGGAAAAACGCGAGCTAATACGGGCGAAGTCCACTGGCGTACGGATGAAGGCCTTGCGCATGCTATTGCCATCAGCTGTGTAGTAGCTGCTGTTGCCTTGCTTGTTGGTATAGCGCACTGCGGTGTAGGTCTTGCCGCGGTTGGTGAAGCGAGCGGAGAGGATGTTGCCGGTGCCGACCACCTTGCCATTGGCGACTTTCTGCTCGTAGATCACGTCGAATTCGTCACCTTGGCGGATGTCCTGGGCGAAGTCGATGTCGTAGCCAAATACGCTGGCCATGTCCATGGTCATGCTGTGGGACAAGCCCGCGCGCGCGGCGGATTGCGACAGGGAGCTGTTGATCACGCCGTGTACGTAGGCGGAGCGCATCACTGGCTTGGTGGTAATGCGGTTGAAGGCGAAGCCTTTGGCGCCCTTGGTCAGGGTGATGCTTTCAAGATCGCTGACATTGCTGTGCAGGTTGTTGAGCTGGCCGTCGGGCGTCAGCTCAAACTCAAGCTTTTGGCCGCGTTTGAGCTGGGTGAATTGCCTGGCTTGTTTGTCGCTGGCGAGGACTTCATTGACGGTGGCCGCCGGCAGGCCGACTTTCTCGAACAGGGTCGAAAGCGTATCGCCCTTGCCAACGATCACTTCGCGGTGCTGGGGATTCCTGGCCATGTCAACAGCGGGTGCAGGCTGGGCCTGGGCGGCTTGCTGCGTATCTTCCGGGCTACTTTCTATCTGGGCGAACGGTGATTCGGCTGGAGCGTTTGTGGCTTCTTGCGCGTCAGAAGCGTCTTGATCTTGTGTCAGTTGCTCAACTGGACTTTCCAGGTCAAGGCTCAGGGATGTTCGTTTGGCTTCTACGTCACTGGAAGGGAATACCAGGAGTGCCAGGCTGAGAAGGGCGGCGATACCACTTGCGGCGAGCAGGTGGGTCTTCGGGTAAAGCGGTGGCGCTTTAGACGGTTCAGTGGTCATAGGTAATTTTTGACTTTGAAGATGAAATGGAAAAGATGAATGACATGATGAAGATGAAATAACTGTATAAAATATAACCAAATCATCTGTGGCGCAAGCTCGCGAACGCTGGGCTTGCTGAACGGTGTCCGTTCGCAGGGCAAAACTTGTAATTAGTCCCTGATCTTGTATGGTTGGTTCCCTTTTGAATCTGAGCCTTGCGGGTCTGTTATGAAGTCGGTTGAAGAGCAGCTAGCGCTGATAAAACGTGGTGCGGAAGAACTGTTGGTCGAGGCCGAGCTGATCGAAAAGCTCAAGCGTGGCCAACCCCTGCGTATTAAAGCCGGCTTTGATCCGACGGCGCCGGATCTGCACCTGGGTCATACCGTGCTTATTAATAAGCTGCGCCAGTTCCAGGAGCTGGGGCATCAGGTCATCTTCCTTATAGGTGACTTCACCGGGATGATCGGTGACCCGAGTGGCAAGAGCGCCACGCGTCCGCCGCTGACCCGAGAGCAGGTTCTCGATAATGCCGAGACCTACAAGACGCAGGTATTCAAGATTCTCGATCCGGCCAAGACCGAAGTGGCGTTCAACTCCACGTGGATGGATCAGATGGGGCCGGCAGACTTCATCCGCCTGACCTCTCAGTACACCGTCGCGCGCATGCTCGAGCGTGATGATTTCGATAAGCGCTACTCTACCAACCAGCCGATCGCGATTCATGAGTTTCTCTATCCGCTGGTTCAGGGCTATGACTCGGTTGCGTTGCGTGCCGACGTTGAGTTGGGCGGTACGGACCAGAAGTTCAACCTGCTGATGGGGCGTGAGCTGCAGCGCGCGTATGGCCAGGAAGCCCAGTGCATTCTGACCATGCCGTTGCTGGAAGGGTTGGACGGCGTCAAGAAGATGTCCAAGTCCTTGGGTAACTATGTAGGTATCCAGGAAGCTCCGGGTGTGATGTACGGCAAATTGGTTTCGATTCCTGATGCGTTGATGTGGCGTTACTTTGAGCTGTTGAGCTTCCGCTCGATGGATGAGATCAATGCGCTGCGTGCTGATGTGGAGGCGGGCACCAATCCGCGTGACGTAAAAATCAAGCTGGCGGAAGAGATTGTTGCGCGCTTCCACGGTGAAGAGGCTGCGGCCAACGCCCATCGCGCGGCGGGCAACCGCATGAAGGATGGCGAGCTGCCGGATGATCTGCCGGAGATTGAGTTATCGGCTGCTGAAGCAATGCCGATCGCTGCCGTCCTTAATAAGGCTGGCCTGGTTAAGAATTCCGCAGTCGCGCGTGACCTTCTGGGTTCTGGCGGTGTACGTGTAGATGGTGAGGTTGTAGACCGCTCCTTTATATACGAGCTGGGTGCTACCCACGTTTGTCAGGCTGGAAAGAAGGCATTTGCGCGTATTACGCTCAAATTCGAATAAACCTGAAATTAGGTGTTGACGGCGAATTATATCTGTCTATAATTCGCCCCACTTCCGGCGCAGTCGAAACGGAAAACTCCTTGGTAAACAAAGAGTTATGCGAGATTCGACAGCGACCTGCTTCA